>DAHUZM010000157.1 GCA_027306525.1 Acidimicrobiaceae bacterium | reverse complement strand
GGTCGACGTCCACGGCCCCGACATCGTGGCCGTGTTCGAGGTTCTCGGGACCGCGGTGTGCTACGCGACCGGCCCCTTCATCGTGGCCAGGAACCTGCGCTCGGTGTCCTCCGCAGCGGTGGTCGGGGCTTCGCTCGTGCTGACTGGGATCGGCTTCGCCCCGGTGGGTCTCACCCACCTGCCCTCGCATGTCACGGCGGAGGTCATCGCCTCGATGGCGATCCTCATCGCCGTGTGCACCGGATTCGCGTTCATCATCTATTTCGCACTGATCGGCGAGGTCGGGCCGGCCCGCGCAACGGTCATCACCTACGTCAATCCGGCGGTCGCGGTCGCGCTCGGGATCACGATCCTCCATGAGCGGTTCTCGCTCGGACTGGCCTTCGGGGTCCCCCTTGTCCTGCTCGGCTCCTTCCTCGGTACCGGAGGTGTCCGCCCGAGTGGTGCGACCCAGGCTCCCGTTGGTGAGACCGCGATCGCGGCCAACACGAGCGGCCAGAGTGACTAGAGCCGCCGGTACATCACGTGCAGCCCGACATCGCCAACTCGTGGGTGCGCAAAGGCCTCTGGGACAGTGGCCAAGATCTCGAATCCGAGCGAGCGCCAGAGGGCGACTGCAGGCGCGTTCGTCTCGACCACCGCGTTGAATTGCATCGCCCGGAACCCGGACGCTCGCGCCCGTTCGAGCACGTACTCACCGAGCATGCGACCGATGCCTGTGCCTGCCCGGCTTGGATCCACCATGAAGCTTGCGCTCGCGACGTGCGAGCCCGGACCGGACTGATTGGGGTACATCCTCGCGGTGCCGGCAACCCCGCTCGCATCTAAGGCCACGACGCTCCGACTCGGTGGCGGAGCGAGCCATCGTGCTTTCGCCTCCCCCGAGGAGAGATCGCGCGGATAGCAGTAGGTCTCCCCGGCTTCGACGATCGGCTGGAAGAACGACCAGATCGCGGGCCAGTCCTCGATGCGTGCATCGCGAATCACCATCGCCAAGAGCATCGCCGATCACCGGACACGGGATGTCGGCGGGCTCGGTATCGTCGCCTCCGTGGCCGAGATCGCATCCTTTGACATCGCCGACCCGCCCGAGCTCTGGGCCGACCTCGGCTTCGATGTCTCCCATGGCGCGGCGTGGGTGAGCGGCACCCGGCTCATGCTCGGCTCACCGGGGGAAGGCGTGATCGCCTGGCTGTTGCGGGACGCCGAGGGCCTACGCGAGCTTCCGATCGGGGCCGGACCCGCGCCCGAGCCGGAGCCGACGCCGAGGCACCCCAACGGCGTGCTGGGACTGGACCATGTGGTGATCGCGACGCCCGACCTCGCCCGGACGATCGCCGCATTCGAGGCAGCGGGCATCGGATTGCGAAGGATCCGCGACACCGGGACCGAGGAGCGCCCCTCGCGCCAAGCCTTCTTTCGACTCGGCCAGACGATCGCCGAAGTGGTCGGGCACCCCGAGCGCGCCCGTCCGGGTCCGGCGCGCTTCTATGGGCTTGCCTTCACGGTGGGGGACCTGGCGGAGACGGCACGGCACCTGGGTGACCGGCTTCGGCCGTCGAAACGGGCCGTCCAAGTGGGGCGCCAGATCGCCACGCTCGATTGGGCGGCTGGGTCGAGCATCCCCATCGCCTTCATGTCGCCCGCTCCTTGATTCGCTGGCTCAGGCGCCATTCCACGCCTCGAACGAGCGCTGCGCGATCGCTCGAATGAGAGCCGATCACACACGAGGGTAGGCCGGCCGGGTCTCGGAGCCCCGTCCAGTGCTCAAAGGCCTCGGCGATGATACGTCTCGATGCCGAGATGGACATTGCTCGGACCCTCCTCGAGCGCTGCACGGGCACGGCGCCGTGAAGGCGCCCCGCGCCGAGGGCGTGCTGCCAGAAGGCGAGCACCTGGTCATGGAGCTCGCGGCCCGTAGTCGCGGTCGACCGTGCGCGACGAGGAATGGTGCACGACCCCGAAGCTCACCAGCCACACGCCCGAGAGTAGCCACGGCCGAGTGAGCACTGCCCGCGCCACGATCACCCGAGCACGGTCACCCACACGTCACTACTGTCGCGTTGTCCTCACGGGAGGTTGGCGATGGCCGTTGTCCCACTCACCACCGAGCAAGCGACTCCGGCACTCTTGACCGAAATGCTTCGCGGAGCCGGAGCGATCGGATCCGGAACCAGCGTCGCCGAAGTGGAGCACGAACGCATCGGCATGGGGGTCGGCATCGTGGGTCAGCTTGCCCGGCTGCATCTGCGCTACGAAGGCGACGCCAGGGATGCCCCGGGAAGCGTGGTACTGAAGATTCCCTCCGAGTACCCCGAGAACCGGGCGATCGGGAACCACTTCCGGTTCTATGAGCGCGAGGGTCGCTTCTATCAGCAGATCAGTGAGAAGCTCCCCGTGCGAACCCCTCACTGCTACTGGAGCCACGTCGACGTGGACGGCGACGAGTATGGGCTGTTGCTCGAGGACCTCTCCAACCGCATCTCGCTCAGCCAGATCGTCGGGGCGGATCCAAGACGTGCGGCACAAGCTCTCTCGTCGCTGGCCGAACTGCACGCCGCATGGTGGCACTCTCCGATGCTCGACGCTCTGGAATGGATGCCTTGGCTCACCGATCCGGTCAACCTCGCCGCTGGCGAGCAATACCGCGTGGCGTGGGACCATTTCCTTGCGGTCATGGGACCACACCTGCCCGACGGGGCGATCCGCATTGGTGAACGGGTTCAGGCTGTCTTCGAAGAGCTTCAGCGCATGGGCACAGCGCAGGCGCCCGCCACCATCTGCCACGGAGACTTCCGGCTGGACAATCTCCTCTTCAGCGATGGGACGGATGCTGCCGATGGGCTGGCGGTCCTCGACTGGCAGATCGCCTTTCGGGGTCCGGCGGTGAGTGACGTGGCCTATTTCCTCTGCCAATCGCTGGCGGTCGACGTCCGGCGCGACTGGGAGGATCGGTTGTTCCGGGGGTGGTACGGGCGCGTCGCCGAGTGCCTCGGTCACGGCAGCGAGATCGAGGGGTACCCCTTCGACGTGGCCTGGACGCACTACCGGCGCGCCGTCCTCGGCGCCACGGTGTACCCGGTGGCGTCGGCCGGCACCATGGACCTGGCGAACGAACGAGGAATGGAGCTCGGGGTGGCCATGGCCCAACGCTCCTTCCTGGCCGCTTTGGACCTTAAGAGCGAGGAGTTGCTGCCCTCATAGGGCGCTGCGCCCGCTGTTTAGAGCGGGACGATCACGGCCTCGGTGTGGTCCGGCCCGGTCTCGAGCAGACCGACGGTCACGCGCTCCGCCAGCGTCGGGCTCCCGGGATTGACGAGGAGGATCACTCCATTCGAGTCGATGCTCGCGACGTGGGTCCCACCGTGGACGATGACGTCGACCGGGCGACCAAAGGGATTTGGCCCGTCTTCGCCAAGGGCGTTGACGAGCCCGATGACCTTCCCGTCGCGCTCGAGCACATGGGGGCCATCGAAGAGACGACCTGGCACGGCCTGCGGGTCGCCTGGACTGCGGACGGCGATCACTGGGGCGATCGAGCCGAGCCGATCGAGCACGTGAAGCGTCGTGAGGTCGCCGCAGTGAAGGATCAGCTCCACACCTTCGAACGCCTCCGACACCTTGTTGTGCACTCGATCCCAGGGAACCGCCTCGTCATGGGTGTCGGCGATCAGTCCGATACGGCTCATCACCACCTCTCTTTCGTTGTTGCCCACCCTTAGCGCACTGGGGTGGCCGTGCCAAGCGCTGCAGGAACTCTCGGCCCGAGGCGCGCACCCCAGCGAGCGAGATCGCCGGGCGGCACCGAGGCCTCGGGGCTCGGATTACCCTCGCCTCACGCCACAGATCGGGGGAGGGTGCATGCCAGGGGGTCCGCTCGAGGGTCTGCGGGTCGTCGATCTCACCGACGACACCGGACGATTCGCCACCAAGTTGCTCGCAGAGTCGGGTGCGTCCGTCGTTCGGTTGGGGTCGGGGAGCCCGGGTCCAGCGATGCGCGCGGCCGACGCGGCCGCCCGGGGGGGATTGTTGGACTGGTGGTACGACGGGTCCAAGCGTGACCTCGAGCTTCCACTCGAATCGAGCGCGGGGGCCGACGCCTACCGGCGCCTAGCCGAGCGCGCGGACCTCATCGTCGAGACCGAGCCACCCGGTTCGCTCGCCGAGCGCGGCCTCGACCACGGATCGCTTCTCCCCCACAACCCCCGCCTCGTGCAGGTATCGCTCACCCCCTTTGGTCGAACCGGCCCACGAGCCCACTGGCACACCACCGATCTCGTGGCCGCGGCCATGGGCGGGGTCCTCTCGCTTTCGGGAATCCCCGAGCAACCGATCAATCCATGGGGCCGGCAGGCTCTGAATTTTGCCGGGTTTGTTGCGGCGATCAGCGGGCTCGCCGGGGTCGCAGCGTCGAGACGCACGGGCAAGGGCCAACACGTGGACATCTCCATCCACGAGGTCGTCTGCTCAACGATCGAGCAGATCCTCTTTCAGTACTGGTTCGACGACCTGCTGCCCTATCCGAAGGTCGCAGAGCGCCAGGGATCGCTCCACTGGATCGGCGCCTACAAGGTGGTCCCGGCCAAAGAGGGCTGGGAGATGATCACGCCAACGCCAAATGCCGCCGGCCTCCTCGCCTGGATGGTGGAGGAGCAGCTCCCGGCAGCGATCGACCTGATCGGACGCCCCCAAGAAGAGCTCGTCCGGAATCTCCCCCTCATCATGGACACGATCGCCGCTTTCGCTCGGACCATGGACGCCGAAAGCCTCTTCAGGTTGGCCCAAGAGCGACACATCGCCTTCGCCGAGGTGCAGACCGTCGCACAGGTGGCGGAGAACCCCCAACACGAGTACCGCGGGTTCTTCAGGCCCGTCGAATGGGGGGGCTCCTTGACGAGGATGCCCGGTCCGGTAGCCCGCTTCGGAGGTACGCCCGCGCCGGCCCCGCTCCCGCCCGACGCCAAGGCCGGACTCGATGCCCTCCTCGAGGAGTGGGAGGTCGACCGCGAGATCGACGAGTCGACCATTGCGGACCCTTCCAAGCCGCTGACCGGCATGCGAGTCCTCGACCTCAGTCACGTGCTCGCCGGGCCGGCCTGCACGAGGCTCCTCGGCGACCTCGGCGCAGACATCGTCAAGGTCCAGACGCTCGACCGCGCGAACACGGTCAACGACCCAAACCATCCCTACTTCTATACGTGGAACCGGTCGAAGCGCCTGGTCACCTTGAACATGAAGCACGAGCGGACGCTCGAGGTCATGAAGCAGCTGATCGAGCAGAGCGATGTCCTGATCGAGAACTTCTCGGCCGGCGTGCTTGCCCGGTGGGGCCTCTCCTATGACCAGGTGCGCGCATGGAACCCTCGCATCGTCTACGTCTCCATGTCCGGCTGCGGGCACGAGGGGCCGTGGTCGGGCCTCGTCACGTACGCGCCGACGATTCACGCGATGTGCGGCCTGACCTATCTCTCAAATCCCCCGGGGCGGGGAGATCTCGGACCGGGGTTCTCGCTGAACGACATCGCGGCCGGTCTCTCGGCGGCCTTTTCGATCCTCGCCGCCCTGGAGAGCAGAGAGCACACAGGAAGTGGCCAGCACGTCGACATCTCGCAGATGGAGACCGGCGGCTATCTGATCGGACCCGCGCTCGTCGACTACATCAACAACGGTCGCGAGGCGCATCCCATCGGCAACCGCGACCCCTTCGAGCAGATCGTTCCGAACGACTGCTACCGCACGGCCGACGGCGAGTGGCTCGCTGTCTCGTGTCGTGACGATGCCGACTGGGCGCGCCTCGTCATGGCGACCGGGATTCAGGCCGATCCTGCACTTCGCGACCTTCGCTCCCGATTGGACCGCATCGACCAAGTCGACACGCTCCTGCGGCAATGGGCCACCACCGTCGAGGGAGAGGCCGGCCAAGTGCTCTTGCAGGAGAGCGGGGTCCCCGCAGGACGGATCCAAGACGCGAGCCATCTCATGGACGACCCGCAACTCGTTGCCCGTGAGATGTGGCGCACCTTCGATCACACCACGTTCGGATCACGACCGCACGATCGTTTCCCCGGGGTTTGGAGTGGCACGGATCTCTTGCCCTACACGCCCTCGGGTGCCTATCCGGGCGAACACAACTTCGAGGTGTACCGGGAGCTGCTCGGCATGGACGAGGCGGCCGTTGCCGAGGCGATGAGCGGCGGGCTTTTCTCGTAAACCCCGAGGTCTCCCCCGCCGGTTGCCCCATCGTCGGCTGGGTCTGGTCTCCCGAAGTCAACGCCTCGCCACCCCAAACGAGCGCTCGATTTGCGGTCTATTTGGTCGATCCCCACTTATGCTTGCCAGGTCGGTCGTTTACTGACATATTGACGCTGGCGTAACAGACCTCGAGTGATCTATCGAGGCGGGCAGAGGGGGGCACGCTGATGACAGCGATGGCGGAGCCAACAGGGGGACGCGTCGAAACGCCGGTCGCGAGCTATGAAGCGACCGACCTGAAGCTCAGAAAGACGATGGGGCTGACCCAGCTCACGGCCCTCTCGCTCGGAGCGATCATCGGATCCGGCTGGTTGTTTGCCGTACTGAGCGCGGATTCGACGGCCGGACCGGCATCGCTGTTTTCGTGGCTCATCGGCGGTGTGTGCGTGCTCTTCATCGCATTCACCTACATGGAAATCTCAGGCATGCTGCCCCGAAGTGGGGCGCTCTCGCGCTACCCCCAACTGACCCACGGCGGCTACACCGGCATGCTGCTCGGGTGGGCGTACCTGCTGTCTGCTGCGACCGTGCCGACGATCGAGGCTGAGGCGTCCGTCACCTACCTGAATGCCAAGTTCCCCACACTCGGGCTCATCTCGCCGAACAGCACGATCCTGTCCTGGCCCAAGGGGATCATGCTCGGCTACGGCTTCATGCTCGTGTTCTTCTTGTTGAACTTCCTCGGAATTCGGTTCCTCTCGGAAGTGAACCGCTGGGTCGTGTTGTGGAAGCTGGTCATCCCGACGCTGACCTTCATCTTCGTGTTCGCCGCCTTCCGCGGATCGAACTACGGCTCCGCCGTCGGCGGCATTGCGCCGATGGGTGCCTCCCCCATCTTCGAGGCGGTTGCGACGACCGGCATCGTCTTCAGCTTCCTCGGCTTTCGTCAGGCTCTCGAATACGCCGGCGAAGCGCGCCGCCCCCAAAGGGACGTGCCGAGAGCCACGATCCTCTCGGTCCTCATCGCCGTGGTCCTCTACACGTTGCTGCAAATCGCATTCACCGGTGCCATTCGCTGGGGAAACATCGGGATCAAGGTCGGCAATTGGTCCGGCCTTTCTACGAGTTCCTGGGCCAGCGGACCCTTCTACCGTGAGTTGCATGCGGCGGGGCTCGGGTTCCTGGCTGCATTTGCGGCGCTGCTCATCTGGGACGCTGTGATCTCGCCAGCCGGGACGGGATTCGTGTACATGGGCACGGGAACCCGAACCTTCTACGGACTGTCGGTTCAGCGCCTATTCCCCCCCGGGTTGCAGGTCATGAGCCGGTTCGGGATCCCCTGGGCGTCGCTCCTCGCAGCGGTCTTTGTCGGTGGGCTGTTCTTCGTTCGGCAGCCAAGCTGGTACGGGCTCGTTGGGTTCATCACATCCACGACGGTGCTCACCTACATCATGGGTGGAGCGGGAGTGATGTCCCTCCGGCGACTCGCTCCAAACTGGCGACGGCCCGTCCGGCTCCCATATCCGTGGTTGCTCAGCGCGCTCAGTTTCGTCGCCGCCACCGAGGTCGTGTACTGGAGCACGTTCAACACGCTGGTCGAGGTGATGACCTTCGTCTTCATCTCCATCGTGCTCTACCTCATGTACTACGCCCCGGCGAAGGGGTTCCTCGCTCCGAGCCAGGGCCTCACGCTCGGACTCGTGTTCATGGCTGCATGGGTGTGGATCGCTGCCAAGGGAGGCTGGGTGCTGCGAACTGGCACCCTGCCCGTGCACGGCTCATGGACGTTCGGCACCTACTTCACGGCCTTTGCGCTTGCGCTCGTGCTTGTCACAGCGGCGACCTGGCTCCTCTCGAACGAGGCAGGGCGCAAGCATGTCCAAGCGAGCTGGTGGTTCATCTTCTTCTCGATCTCGCTGTTCCTGCTCTCGTACTACGGGAGCCTCGGCGTGAATCTGGAAAATTCGAAGATCGCCCCCACCGTGCGCTTCCCATGGGACTACCTGGTCGCTGCAGCGATCGGCCTCATCTCATTCTTCTGGGCAGTGCACAGCTCGTTCGAGACCGAAGAGCTCCACGAGCTCCACGAATCGCTCAGCGAAGGGCGCTCGGCCGGCCCAGAGCCCGAAATGGAAGAGGCGTGGAAGCCCCTGCGCGGCGAGGTGGAGGGGGAGGCGGCAACCGCGACCTGATTCCCGCCGCGACCAACCCATCGAACCATCACAATGGGCCGGCGCCTCCGGGCGCCGGCCCATTGTGATCACCGGGGGGAATGATCGGGTGGCGAAGCAACAAGGAGGCCTTCGCCTTTTGGCGATGTCTTGGGCTCAGCCCGCTGAGGGGCCCCCCGACACGGCCCGCTTCGTCGACCGGCTGCTCCGCCAATACCGGCGCCACGGGATCACGGTGAAGGCGGTGTTGACCGACGGCGGCCCCGAATACATCGCGAGCGACTTCTGGACCCACCTCGTCACCAAGGGACTGCGTCACGAGCGCATCTCGCCCCGCTCGCCCAACCACAACTCGGTCTGCGAGCGTTTCCAGGGCACCATCCTCCAGGAGTGCTGGCGGCCGGCCTTCCACCGCCGGCGGTTCACCTCGACTCGCCAGCTCCAAGGCGAAGCCGATGCGTGGTTGACCGACTACCACCACAGGCGCAAGAACCACGGGGACTACATGCGAGGCCCCCCCCATCAGATGCTCGACAGCTTCAAACGAAACGAGGCAGCATGACCATCGACCACAGGGTCCATCTGTCACCTCGACCCTCGGTCCGGAAGGTCTAGATGCGCTGGAAAGTCCAGAGCATCTCAACGAGCAGCCCCAGCTGGCCGATCACGACTCGCCCGTCCACGACGTAGTGCTCGCGCCGCCCGCCCCGAGCACAGCGCTCCGAGGACCGGCACCTAGCCCCGCTGGGCGGCCCAGCGGTGTCGGCGGACGACGAGCCGACGGATCCCGCCCAGCGCGGCCAGCGAGGCCGGCACCGAGCACCAGAGGTTGAAGAACCGGTAGGTGAAGGTGCCGACGACGGCCACGGCGAGCGGCGCCCCGACGTTGGCGAGGGCCAGGATCAACACAACGTCGATCAGCCCCGACCCACCGAGCGGGGCCGAGCGTCGCGAGACCACGTATCCCACGCCGTAGCCGAGCACGAGGGCAACTGCCGGCATGCGGTACCCGAATGCCGCCATCGCAGTCCACACGGCGGCGAGCTCGCCGGCCGAGAAGAGGGCCATCCCGAACAATGTGAGCCAGCTCCTCGGGCGTCGGAGGATGGAGCCAATCAAAGCGATCCCTTCGAGGGTGATCCCAACCCAGTACCGCACCCCCCGGGTGTCACGCAGGCGTCGGTGGTAGCGACGAGCCAGCAGTCCGACGAGCGGTGTGCCAATGATCGGCCCGATCGCCCAGGGCACCGAGTATCCGATCGGGGCGCTGTCGTGGCCCCCGACAAAGAGGGCAAGATAGGCAGCCAGACAGGCGCCGAGGGCGATCGGTGCCATCTCAAGAGCCTGCAGGGCGGCCAGGCGGACGTCGCTGTCCCGGCGATCCCGGCCGGTGATCCTCATGATGTAACGGTCGAGTGCGGTCCCGCCCTTCGGCACGAAGGCCCCGAACCCGGCGGCGACCACGCCCAGGCGCTCGGTCCAGCTCACGCCGTGTCCATCGGACCACACGAGCCGGTCAAAGGCGAACCGATAGCCAACGAATGCGACGAGGACGCCGCCGGCCGAGGCGGCAAACCACGGCCAGTCATAGACCGCCAGGCGACGGCCCACTGCAGCGAAGCCAGCGATCGAAGCCATGCCGACACAGGCTCCTCCAGAGCACAGGACAACGAGACCGATCAGCAGCGCGACCGAGATACGGCGATGCGGAAAGGGCGGACGAAGATCCGCGAGCACGGACTCGATGGAGTTGGCACCCATCGAGCGCCAGCTCGTCGACCCTTGGGGGCCATGGGTGTTGCCTCCGTTCGGCCCACCGCCCGCTTCGGCGCTCCTCGGGTGTGGCCCGGGATCGGGTGTGTGGCTAGGGCCAATGGCTCCTCGTTCGATCACACCCGCTCCGGAGCTCGTGCTCGGCTCGGGCGTTCGGCGCTTCCACCGGCCCCCTTGGCGGCGGCCCCCTTGGCGGCGGCGAGCGCTGGGCACCGCGCGAGCACGAGCGTCGAGAGCCCCACCAACCCGGCGCAGGCGACTGCGGCGAGCACGAACAGCCCGCCCCTCGTGGATTCCTTGAACGCGAAGATGCCCCAGAGGATTCCGACCGCGGGCTCGCACAGCGTGATCCCGGGTTGCGCAGCGACGAGACGCCCGGCTTGCAGGGCGCTCTGCAGGAGGTACATGCCTGCGAGCC
The DNA here is from genome assembly GCA_027306525.1 of Acidimicrobiaceae bacterium. Classification (GTDB taxonomy): domain Bacteria; phylum Actinomycetota; class Acidimicrobiia; order Acidimicrobiales; family RAAP-2; genus Palsa-461. The sequence goes on along the minus strand of DAHUZM010000157.1, from coordinate 11,522 downwards.
CAGTGACCGCCATGGCGTAGGTCTCCCAGGAGCTCAGCACGCCGACGATCCCCGCATGCAGGCTTGCCGTCATGCCCTTCATGAAGGCGGAGGTGAGCCCGAAGGTGAGTCCGGTGGTGATCCCGAGTATCCCGGCGCGCCGCGGCCCCTTGGAGCGCAGTCCGAGCGCCCCGAGCACGAGGATCGGCACCACGGTGATGACACCCCCGAGAACCCACTCCAATGCCGAGGCTCGCCCGTGCGTCCCCCCCGAAGGATGGAGCGAGAACACGAACCCGCCGAGGCCAGCCGTCATCGCAGCGATCGCGACCCACTCCCTCGTTCTCAGCCTCGCGCCCAGGAACCTCGAGGCGGCCAACAGGGTCAAGGGAAGCTCGAGGACGATGATCGGCTCGACGGCGGCCAGACGGCCAAAGTCGAGAGCCGCGGCCACGAGCACGAAGGAACCGATGACCGAACCAAACCCGGCCAGCCAGAGGGGTTGATGGATCAGATCCAGGAGCAACCGGGGTGTCATCGAAAGCTCGTCGGGCTCTCGCTGGTTCGCGGCCCGCTGCAACAGGTTCGAGGTGGCATTCACCCCGGAGGCGGCCACCGCCAACGGGTATGAGATCCAGCTCACCTGGAAGCCGTCGGGCACGCCCAGCCCGCGCGGATCCGGGTCATCGTCCGCCGAGCCCGACCTCGGCCCGAAGCATCCCCACCGGGGTGACTCGCAACTGCGTCCGGCCGCACCTCCAGGAGATACCCGACGACCCCTGTTTATAAAGGCATCGCATGCACCGTGGCAGGGTCCGCGCTAGGGGCGTCGGATCCGCTGCTTCACTGACTCGGGATCTGCACAGCCGACGATCCAGGCGTCGTAGTCCGCCCCCTCGAAATCGACACGCAGGCCCCGAGGCGTGTCGCGATGGACCACAGCGAACAGACGCTCGGTGCCGGTGTGGATCGACGCCACCTCCGACACGCCGGGAAGACGTTCGCCGACCTTGAAGCCCTGGTCTGCTGGTTGGTGGGCATCGTCGAGGACCTCAACCGACCGAATGGACGCAATCCGCGCCCGCAGATCCCCATGGACCGATTCGAGCTTCTCCGTCCGGCTGAGGTGTAGGACGATCTCGTCTCCTTCGACGACCAACTCCGCCATGAGCCCTCCACACATCCGTGGCACCGACGGTACTACCCGAGAAGGTTCCCGTATCCCGCGCTCGGCTCGGGCCAGCGTCCCGTCCGCACGCCCAATGACGCATGCGGCGCCGGCATCGTCGGGCGGGACCGCTCCTGCGCGCCGACGCGGGGTGTCTCCCCCTCGAGTGGGGCGAGCCCGGCGTCGAGGTCGTGCTGCGACGAACTCCCTGGCCAACGGGGATGCGCTCTCGACAACTCCCAAACGCTCAACGATCGGTGTGACGGTCAACGTCGAGGCCCGAAGCCCGGCCATGGGCGGCCCGAAACGATCCGTCGCCCCGTGATGCAACCGGAAATACTCAGGTGCTCGTCGATTGCTCCCGCGGTAAACCGAGGACGCGTTCTGCGACGATATTGCGTTGAATCTCGCTTGAACCCCGAGCGATGCAGCGCGCCCTGCTCTCCAGGAACACCCGCTGCAACTCGGTCACAGCATCGTCGGACCGGTCGACGAGGGTTGATCGTGTCCCGAGGACGTGCATCGCAAGCTCGCCAAAGTCACGGTGATACTCGGACCAGAAGAGCTTGTTCACCGATGCCACGGGGCCGAGGGTTCCCGTGGCCGTCAATGTGGAGAACATCCGCAATCCGGTGAACTGCATGATCCGGACCGCCGCGTAAGCGGACGCCAGCCCTTGGCGGAGGACCGGATCGAGGTTGGACCCGTTCCTCCGGGATGCCGCAAGCAACATCTCCCATTCCTGCAAATAGCCAATGTGCTGGGTCGTGGCCTCCCCGGCGCGCTCTGCGCCGAGCGTCGTCTGGGCGACCCGCCAACCGTTGTTGAGTCCGCCGACCACGTTGGACAACGGGGCACGGGCCCCATCGAAGAACACGTGATTGAACCCGTGAGCGCCCGCCATCTGACGTAGCGGCCGGACGGTGATGCCGTTGTGATCCATCGGGACGAGCACATAGGAAATGCCGCGGTGGCGCGGTGCGCTCGGATCAGTCCGGCAAAGGGTGAAGATCGTGTTGGACCGATGCGCATCAGACGTCCAGACCTTCTGGCCGGTGATGATCACCTCGTCGCCGTCGATGACCCCGACAGTGCGAAGACCGGCCAGATCCGAGCCGGCGTCGGGCTCGGAGAATCCCTGGCAGAGCTGGATTTCACCGTTCAAGATCCTGGGCAAGAAGTAGCTCCGCTGGGTGTCGCTCCCGTGGGCCAGGAGCGCTGGTGCCACAAGCGTCTCCCCCATCCCGAGTCGCGGTCGAGGCAGCCCGGCACGAGCAAACTCCTCCTCCACCGCAGCAATCTGAAGCGGGCCGAAGGCTCGACCCCCATACTCCTCGGGCCAACTGAGGCAGAGCCAGCGCCCCTCCCGACAGCGCCCCAGCCATTCCTCCTCCACCTCGGTCGCCTCGTGGTCGTAGGCGGGGTGCGCTCCCCGCCGAATGACCCCGTCAATGGCGTGCTCCAAGATCCAGGCGCGCACCTCCGCCCGCACTTCGTCTGCTGCGATCACGAGCGCTTCGGGCGAGGACAACGAGGACGGTTCGAGACGTGCTCGGGACATTGCACTCGGATGTTATCGATCTGTTGGGTCAGCTCACAAAACGTTGATATGAAGCCCCACCGACGCCGAGCAGGCAGCAGGACCAGATGCGATGACGCTCGCAAGATCGCGGCGGTGTGGAGCTCAACGCTTCTTGTCACGTGAGGACCGGTGGTGCTCTTGGAGCCGACGCCTGACGAGGCGGCGGCGGGCCAGAAGCTCCCGGTGCGTAAGGTGCTCGACCTCCTCACCCACGCCAAACGAGTTGCGAACGGCAGAGAGCTCCACGCCGCCAAGCCCGGACGGAGTCAAGCCGAGGTCTCGGGCAATGCGTTCTCCATGACGCGTCTGGAGGTGCGTGAGGATGGTGACGATCTGCGCCAAGACGTCAACATCGGGTGCCATCGTCGCCATCGAGTTGTCGATGAACAACATGTCCTTCACAAAGAGCATCAGGGGCTTTGGCATGCGCGCCCCGTATCCAAGTAGTGCCTTGGTCACCTCTCGAATCGTCTCGGTGAGCTGTTCGGCATCCATCGTCGTCGGATCGATGACCGGTTGATCCAGCCGAAGATCCGTGATCACGCTGTCCACGTCGACGTCACCAGGCAGCGCACCGAGCTCGCGCATCGCCATGACTTGCCCCTTGACATCGTTGGTCGCGGCGGACATCACGAGGCGTAGAAAGGCGCGGCGGCCTTGTTCATCAAGTCGGCCGGTGATGCCAAAATCGAGAAGCGCGACCCGCCCATCAGGGCAGACGAGGAGATTCCCCGCGTGCAGGTCGCCATGAAAGACCCCGAAGAGCACCAGGCCCTCGAGAAATGCGATCAGTGCCGCCATGAGCACCTGGGCTGTGTCGATTCCTGCTGCCTGCATCGTCGTTGCGTCACCCCACGCATACCCGTGGATCCGCTCCATCACGAGAACTCGACGCGTGACGAGGGTTGGGTGGGGCCGAGGCACGATGAGCGCCCGCCGATTCCCTGTTGGATCGACGCCGGCGAGCACCTGCGCAAGGTCGAGCATGTTCTCGGCTTCGAGCCGGAAATCGAGTTCCTCTCCGATGGTCTCGGCGAAGAGGTCGATGAGGGCAGGTGGGTTGGCCAGCGCGGCGACCGGGATCCGACCGACGAGCAAGGGAGCGAGCCACGCCATCACTGCGAGGTCGCGCGTCACTTGATCGTCGATCGCGGGCCGTTGCACCTTGACGACGACCTCCTCGCCGCTGATGAGGCGCGCCACGTGCGCCTGAGCGATCGACGCTGCAGCAATCGGGACCTCGTCAAAGGAAGAGAACACCGCCCCTAAGGGGCGACCGAGGTCTTCTTCAACGGTCTGTCGAACTCTCTCGAAGCTCTCGGCCGGCACTTGATCTCGGCACAGCCGAAACTCACCAACGAGCTCCTCGGGAAAAACCCCCTCGCCGGCCGAGAGGATCTGCCCGAGCTTGATATACGTCGGGCCCAAACGTTCGAACGCGATCCTCAGCCGGCGTGCGAGCCCGCGGCGCGACTGGCTCGCTCCGCGGCGACGATCCCCCAGGTACCAGGAGCCGATCGCCGAGCCGAGGGTCGCCGCCACCCGAACGGTGGCCCTGGCCGGTGGCAGCCGTCTTGGCCGAGCCAGGCTGCGTGCCCGTGCCGTCGTCGCGGACCGGAGCGGCCCGAGGCCCGAACGCCACTCGATGCCCTGCGGGTCGACGACCCAGGGCGGATCGTCGGAGAACGCCCCCCAATCGAGGTCCGCCGGTTGTGCCACCCAGCCGACGATACGCGGAAGCGGCCAGGACCCAGACGCTGGCCGAGGCCGTTCCGAGCGTCCCTGTCGGCCTCGGGTCTCACCCTCTGTGAAATGTCTCGAAGGATCTAGGCGCTCGGCCGATCCATGCACTAACTTCACGACTGAATCAGGGCACGGAACCAGGAAGCCGGTGTGAGTCCGGCGCGGTGCCGCCACTGTGACCGGGGAGCAACCCTCCCAAACGACCACGGTCCCGAGGGGCTGGAAGGTCGAGGGAAGTGTCGATCCGGGAGCCAGGATACTGGCCGCTGCCCTCCCGACAACGGGGCGTGAGCACCCCGGAGGAGAGTGAGCCATGAGCAGTCTGTCCCCATCGCGCGTCGGTGGAGCGCGCCTGATCTTCGCCCTGGGACTCCTGATGGTCCTGGGCTCGGCCCTGGCGGCCTGCAGCAGTGCGCCGGCCGCCACGACACGGCCCGCCACGACCGGCCCAGACGCGTCGTGCAGCGGCGTGAGTGGCACCCACCACGTCCGCGTCGTCGTCGAGGTCTCCAGAACCAAGATCGTCTCGAACTGCGTCGGCTTCTCGACGACAAGCCTCTCTGCGATCAAAGCCTTGGATGGCAGCCACATCGCCTTTGGCACTCAGCACTACAGCACCGGGGTCGCCATTTGCTCGGCCGACGGGGTGCCTGCCCACTACTCGCAGTGTTTCTCATCAACCGGTCCGTACTGGGCACTCTTCATCTCCCGCAACGGCGCGCCGTGGCGTGCAGCGTCGGTGGGCCTGAGTGAAGTCGCGCTCCGCTCCGGCGACTCCATCGGGGTCCGCTATGACTCCCAATCCGGGACGGCAGCGAAGCCACCAACTCCCGTCCGCGCATGACGCGGCCGGCCGCGGTCGGTGTTTGGGTGTTGGCAGGACTCGTGATCACGCTGTCCACCTCGGATCCAGTCACACACGCCGTCGTGCTCGCGGGAGCATGGGTTCTCCTCACGCTTCGCCGAACGAGCGAGCGGAGGTTGCGGCCACTGGTGTTGGCGCTGGCGCTGCTTCTCTTGGCCACTGCTGCCATCAACGGATTGCTGGATCACACCGGTGCGACGGTGATCGCCACCGTCCCAAGCTGGGTGCCGCTCATGGGCGGGATCCTCACGGCAGAGGGTTTCGCCGAGGGTGCCTCGATCGGCCTCGCCCTGCTCGCCGCGGTGTCGGTCGCCGCCGCCCTCTCCTTGGTGCTCGAACCGACGGACCTCGTCGATGCCCTCCCAAGGCCTCTGCATCACACCGGCGCAGCAATCGGGGCAGCCCTCAATCTGGTGCCAGCCACGGTCAACAGCTTCTTGGCGGTGCGTGATGCACAGCGGCTTCGCGGATGGCGACCCAAAGGTGCACGTGCGATTGCTGACCTCGCGGTGCCGGTCGTCCTCGGTGCAATCGACCGGTCGGTGCAGCTGGCTGAGTCGATGGATGCGCGCGCTTTCGGATCGGGTCAGCGCACCGCAATGCGTGCCAGTCACCGCAGTGCAACATCAGCCACCATGGCACTTGGGGCTCTCATCGCCGCCGCGCTGGTGGTCGTCTCGCGCATCCATGGCTCCCAAGCGACCTGGTATCCCTATCCCACCCCGTCGATCCCGGATGTCTCGGTGCTCGCCCTTGTCCCGCCACTGGTGTTCCTCGCCAGCGGGCTCCTGCTTCCAGCCACCAGTGACTGACACGGTGGTTCGCGCTGCTGGTCGCAGCCTCGACGGGCCGACCGCCCGTCTCGAACGGCTCAGCTACCGCTATCCCGACTGGTCGTCGTCGGGTGCAGCGGCCCTCCAAGGAGTCGACCTAGAGCTCGTTCCGGGACTCACGTTGGTCACCGGAGATTCGGGATCCGGAAAGTCCACACTGCTGCGAGTGCTGAACGGTTTGGTTCCCCACTTTCACGGGGGTCATTTTGGAGGACGCGCTACCGTGTGCGGGCTCGACGTGCTGGCCACCCCGACACGCAGCTTGGCGCGCCATGTGGGCTTCGTCTTTCAGGAGCCCGAAATCGGCTTTGTCCGGGGCACAGTGGAACGCGAGGTCGCCTTTGGCGCCGAGAATCTCGGCCTCCCGTCGCACACCATCCGACGACGGGTTGGAGAAGCGCTGCAGCGCTCCGGGATCGGCGCGCTCGCCAAACGGCGGATCGCCACGCTATCGGGCGGCGAACGACAAAGAGTGGCCTTGGCGGCTGCCCTTGCCACCTCGGCGTCGGTGCTGGTGATGGACGAGCCCATGTCGCAGCTCGATGAGCAGGGGGCAGCGGCACTGCATGGTGCCCTGAGAGAACTGGCCGACCAGGGCCACACGATCGTGGTGGCCGAGCATCGATTCGACCGCTTCGGGGCACCCGACCACCTGGTTCCGATGGCAATGGGTCGGGTGCTCCCCTCACCGGGCCTCCCGGCGGAAGACCAAGGTGAGCCGCCCAGGCCACGGTCCTTTGCTGGTGCCCCGGCAGCCTGGTCCCTCGACGGAGTGACGGTTGGGATTGGCCGATGTCCACTCGTATCAGATGTCTCGCTGACGGGCGCCCCCGGCGAGGTGATCGTGATCACCGGTGCCAACGGTGCGGGGAAGACGACGCTTCTTCGGACGATCGCCGGTTTGCAGTCGCCACTCGCAGGGACGGTCGAGCGCCGCCCGGGTCGGATCGCCTACCTACCCCAAGAACCCGGAGTGCTCCTCCACCGGCCCACGGTCCGGGCGGAAATCGAACAGACGTTGCGCTGGAGTGGGGCGCCTGGGGGCGCTTCGTCGGTCCTGGAGACCCTCGGCCTCGCGCAGATCGCCGAACGCGACCCACGCGACCTCTCGGTGGGCCAGAGGCAGCGGGCCGCCTTGGCCGTGGTCCTGGCGGGTTCCCCCTCGTTGGTGCTGCTCGACGAACCGACAAGGGGAATGGACGGCGCCGCTCGACGCTCGCTGTCCGCCGCATTGCGGGAGGTGGCGGGGACCGGAGGCTCGGTCGTGCTCGCCACCCATGACCGAGTGTTGGCAGACGAGCTCGGACATACCGTGCTGTGCATCGAGGACGGGCGACTCGTCACCACGGGACGCGAGCGCGAGCGATGAAGAGGACCGCCTCGCTCGCGTTACTACTGGCTTCGATCGTGGGCGTTCTTCTCTTCGTGTGGCCATTCGTCGGCGGAAACCTACCTGGCGCATCGTCAACCACCGCGATCGGCCTCGGAACCGCTGCTGGGCTGGTCGCAGTGGAGGTCGCGGCGCGTCATCTTGACGCTCGCCACCTCGCGCTCTTGGCCGCGCTCGCCGCCATTGACGCAGCCGCCCGGGCAGTCGTTGTCACTGGGATCGGTGGCTTCAGCCCCATATTCCTGCTCATTCTGTGCGGTGGGTACATCTTTGGGGCTCGTTTTGGTTTCATTCTCGGGGCGACGTCGCTGCTCGTGTCGGCCCTCGTGACGGGGGGCATCGGGCCGTGGCTCCCCTATCAGCTCGTCGCTGTCGGTTGGGTGGGGGCGCTATCCGGGCTGGTCGGGCGGCGCTGCCGAGGTCGTCCGACGTTGAAGGATGCCATGGTGCTAGCGGTGACCGGAGTGGTCGCAGGATATGGCTATGGCGCCGCCATGGACGTGTGGAACTGGACCTTCTATCAATCCTCGCCCTCGCTGGGCTTTCACGCGGGGATGGCGCTCTCTACCGCACTCGATCACTTTGGTCGCTATTACCTAGCCACCTCGCTCGTCTACGACAGCTTTCGCGCGGTCGGCAACGTCATCTTGGTCATTGCGGTTGGGTTGCCGGTCCTCGTCGCGCTTGGACGATTGCGTGGACGCCTGCACACGGAGATCGAACCAAGCACGAAGCTTGGCGAGCCAGCGCCGTTGGGTCGATCAGCGACCTTGACGTAGACGTTCACTGGAGCCGGCACACGATCGGTCCGGAGCCTTCGCGCCCCGAACAAGCCGCTGGTCACTATCGCCGCAAGCATCTTCAGGCCTGGTCCCATCATGGAACCAAATGGTTCGACCAGCGTCGATCCTTCTCTCCATTGCGGAGCCCGCCTTCCAGAAGCTGGATCGTCACTCGCAGCCCTCGGGATCACCCCTCGTCAGTGTGTCCTCTTGGCGGTACGCGAAGGGCCCCGGTGAAGGCGACCAAGCCAGCGATGAGCGCGGTACACACAGGAACGATGATGAGGGCAAGCCGAAGCGACGTTGCAGAGGCGACCTGCCCGATCAACGGCGGGCCCGCGACGAATCCGAACCAACCAATGCCCGAGATGAGAGCGATTCCTCGTCCCGGATTCGTTGGAACGAGCTCCCCGACCGCGCTGTAGGTGGTCGGTATGACCAAAGCACAGCCCACTCCAAGAAGCACGAACCCGATGAGCGAGAGGGTTGCGTCGTGGACGATCAACCCGGCACTAAATCCAACCGTAGATGCAGCCGCGAGGACGACCAGCACTTCAATTCGTTTCCACTTCGAGAAGAGGCGACGACCGGCAAACCTCGTTCCGACCATGGCGAGCGCGAAGAAGGTGTACCCGAGGCCAGGAACCCCACCTGATGCTTGGAGCGAAGAGCGCAGATAGACGGCCGACCAGTCGGCAGCAGCGCCTTCACACAGGGAGTCAGCCAGAACGACCGCGCACAATACAACGAAGGCGACGCTGAGCCAGAGGGTTCGGGATCGGCCAGCAGAGAGAGAGGGCTCGTGCGGCTCTCTTCGGTCGTCGGCCGGCAATGACCTGGTCAAGAGGGTGAGCACCGTGAGCGACAACACCCCCGAGACGAGAAGCTGGCTCGCGAGAGTCACGTGCAACGCCACGGCGACTGTTCCGATTCCCGCCCCAACGAGCGTTCCAAGGCTCCAAGAACCGTGGAACATGGACATCACCGGGCGCCCTTGGGCGCGTTCCACGGTGATGCCTTGGGTGTTCATGGCTACATCGAGGGTGCCTTGGAACGCGCCCCAAAGCATGTAGGCGAGAAAGAAGAGCGCGAGACTGGCCGCCTCACCCAGAAGCGGCCCAGCCAGGCAATCCCCGACCATGGCGATGCGCAACACCCGGCGGCTTCCCACGTGAGGAATCAGCCAGCCAGCCACGGCCATCGCCAGGATCGAGCCGATCGGCGATCCAAGGAGGGCCAACCCGAGTGCTCCGAGACCAATTCCCAGGTGGGCTTTCACTTGGGGAATATGAGCGACCCAGGAAGCAAACAGGAAGCCGTGGACGAAGAAGACAGCGGCGACGCCCCGCACGGCGGTCGCGCGCGTCGAGCCCATGCCGGCGAGTCTGCGATGTGGTGTCAAAAGCGGAGCGCGACTTGAGTCTCAGTTGAGTCCCGGAACGTTTGTGGATGCACCATTCAAGTGCCCGCGGCAGTGATTGACCAGCAGTCAGCCACCGTGGAAGCATGCAACACCATTCGTCACGCTCCTAGTACGGCCACAATCATGGCGTCATCGCGATTTTCAGACCTATCGGTTCCGCTGGCCGGCACCGCTTCGAAACGGACGCCATGACCCTCACCGGTGGTCTCGAATAGCGTCCGGGTTCGGCCAGGGACCAGCCGATCAACCCTGCATCTGAGGTCACGACCCTCCTCGCCCCTGTATCGCCCTACACCATGTACTTCCCGATCGGCTCGCGAAGTGTTGGAACCGCCCGCGGCCCGAGCGATGAGTTCCGTGAGGCTCGCACGTCGAACGACGTGGACAGCATAAGAGCAGCAAGGAGCGCATCGATGTGGCTGCCTCCGAAAGGACTTCACCCAAGCAAGCCCGCCTCATATTTCCCATCCATCGAGAAAACCGTGCTCGGTCCCTTTCGCTGCAGCGAAGCCATGTAGGTACCACAGGACTACGGTCGAACGACATTGTCTTCGAAGGCCCAGCCGATGAGCGCTGTCGCGTGTCCTTGCCCCGTTACCCACGGGACCGACTGCCCCATTGGACGGCACCCGCAGACTGAACCAGGTGCCCTCAGAAGCAGAAACCCCCCGAGAAGAAGAGCGGCGTCGATGACGGCGAGTGTGACGTTCGAAACCACGGTGACCGCGATGGGCAACCACACTGGCATCGTCGTCCCCAAGGACATGATCGAGAGACTGGGTGCCGGCCAACGTCCGCCGGTGCTCGTCGAAGTGAATGGCTACCAATACCGCTACACGGTCGGGGTGATGGGTGGGAAGCACCTGGTCGGCATCAGTGCCGCGGTTCGCAAGGAGACCGGCCTCAAAGGAGGAGACCCCATCCGGGTCACCCTGACCGTCGCCGAGTCCCCCCGCGAGGCTCACCTTCCCGACGACTTCGCGTCGGCCCTCGGGGTGCGGACCCCACCGCAGAGGCGTTCTTCACCAAGCCTTCCAACAGCGTGAAGCGCTACCACATCGACAACGTGAACGCGGCCAAGTCCCCGGACACGAGACAACGGCGCATCGAAAAGGCGCTCACCTTGTTCCGGGCAGGAAAGCAGCGATAGTCGAGACAGACATGGCCGGGAACGAGGTGGCGGCTCGGATCAATGACGCGGACGAGGCGAAGCCGAGACAGCGGAACGCGTGGGCCTTGACCCGGAGCACCACCCCCGACAGTGGCCCTGCGTAGGCCCAGTCCGTCGGATCTGCCGCGTCCCATGGCAGGTACAGGCGAGCTTCACGGGGCTGATCGTCCGCCTCGACCTGACCGGTCCTCTGAATGGTCCCTTGCTCGCAAGGATGGCCCCAGTGCGTCGCTAGGGTGACCGACCATTCCACGGCCTCGATGGGACGCTCAACTTCGGAGCGCACCTCGAGGCTCCCCGATCCCGTCGGTCAGTTGGTGGGTGCACCCGAATCGCACGATCTGCTCGCCGCCCGCCGGAATGGATCCCCACATGGGTACCTCGGGTCCGTAGGTGGCGCTGCGTGTGCATTCGACGCCGGACGGCAAGCCGCAGAGTGGGCCATAGGCACTCGTATTCGAATGGCATGAAGAGGGGCCTCCCCCGGTGACAGCTTGTGGTTGTCACCGGAAACCCCATCACCAAGGGAGGCCACACCACCATGTTGCACGCTGGACTCGATCTATCTCGACACCGCCTGGACGTC
>DAHUZM010000139.1 GCA_027306525.1 Acidimicrobiaceae bacterium | reverse complement strand
GGTCGATTTGCCGCGCATACGAACGGTCGACGAGGGAGTTCGTAGGCCCCAGATCACCACTCCGAACTAACCGGCTCCGCGTCAGGAAGACCAGGTCACCTGGGGTGGTGAATGTTTACCTTAATCCGCAGGTTCCGGGTTCAAATCCCGGGGGGCGCACCAGGTCAGAAGGGTGTTTTTGGCGTTCCGAACACCCAAAAAACCCAACAATGGCATTTGGAGCAGTACTCTGGCCCGTGAAGGGGTCCAAGCGACTGATCAGCGGCACCAGATCGAACAGCGTCTACGGGTTCCGCGTCTACGTCGGGCGCGACCCGCTGACCGGCAAAGTCCGCCACATCTCTCGGCATCACCGGGGCGGGCCCGCCTCGGCCGACGCGGCCCTCAGGAGGCTCGTCGAGGACGTCGAGTCGAAGCGATCGGATGGTCCCGACCGTTGTCATCGACAGGCACCCAATCGTCAATCCAGCCCCCAGCCAGGTGGTCGCCGCCCTTCAGAGCCCATAGGGCGGACATCGGCGAGCACCCAGCCCGGACGTCACCGCACGAGGTTCGTCATCTGAGACACCTCATGTGGGAAGTGCACGAGCTGGCAGCGGCATATCTGCGGTCGGTGTTCCCGGCGGTTGGGCTGGCATTGCACCCGGCAGGTGACCTCGTCTCCGACGTACGTCCTGAGTTCAAGGGCGCTGCGGTTCACGCTGCAGTGCCGTGAACGCGTGCCCGCAGCGTCGGTACGCCCGGGCCGTCGAGCTGGTCAACGTACGGAGTGCGCCCAGCCATGCTCATCACGAGTGCGAGGGTCGATCCGGTGACCAGGGGCCCGGTGCCCGTGGCAAACGGGCCGTCGTTGGCGCGCAGCTTCAGACCGGCGACAGTGGTCCGGCTGGCAACCCCGAAGTCGCGGCGGGCGAAGAACTCAGCCACGGGCGTCAGCGCGTCAACGCCTGGTGTCCGAGGAAGTCCCAGCGGCCGGCGGATGTCTTGGGCGTGTACGACGACCTCGCCGAGGTAGGCCGGGGTGTGTCCCGAGGGGGCGGTGGTGCTGGCGATGATGGAGCGGAACTGCTCGAGCGTCTCGGCGGGGCTGCTGCCCCGATGCTCGACCAGTCGGCGCTGGTTGTGCACGTCCGCACGGAAACGTGCCCCGAGCATGCTGCGTACCCACCGCCACCGATCCAGGCTCGCCGCGGCGGTGAGGTGGGCGACGACGTCCTCGACGTCCCACTGCCCGCACAGGGTGCCGTGGCGCCACTGCTCGGCACTGAGGTCCGATAGGTCCTCTGCAAGCGCAGTCCGTTCGGCGTGCGCCTGCGCCCAGAGGTGGTCGTCCCGTGATCTCGCCATCTCGGCCTATGTCCTTGCCAGGCTCGAGAGTCCCGGTTGCTTGTTGGCGGTCATCGGCTGACCAGCATCATCTGGTTGCCCTCGCTGTCTTGGAAGGCAGCGGCGGTGTGGCCGGGCTGGAACGGCGGCTCTGCCGGCTCGGCGAGGATCGGGACACCCCGGTCGCGCAGTGCCTGAACGGTACCCTCGACGTCATCGGTGACCAGGACCAGAACCGGTCCTGTCGAAGGCGCGTCGCCCTCGCGGCGGATGAAGTGCAGGGCGGTATCGGCGCCGGGGATGACCAGTTCGACCCCCCGCCAGCCGTCGTCGCCCATCGGGGTGTCGGCGCGCACCGCGCAGCCCAGGTGCTCGGCGTAGAAGGCCACCGCCCGGTCCTGATCGAACACGGGCAGCTCCGCGAATTGCAGATGCACTTCGGGCTCCTTCGCTTCAAACTAGACCGTTCAGTACTATGATGACAGTAACCGGAGCAGCACTGAACGGCAAGACCCACGCCGACCGGCACCAAGCCTCACCTGTTCCAGAAAGCCAGCAATGATGGCCACCACCACGACGTCCATCGCGCCGCGCACCTCCCCGCGCAAGCACCAGGCGATCCTGGATGCCGCGGAGTTGGTCTTCCTGCGCGACGGATACCTCGGCACGAGCATGGATGAGGTCGCCACTCGTTCCCGCGTGTCCAAACAGACCGTCTACAAGCACTTCGCGAGCAAAGAGGCGCTGTTCGTCGAGATCGTCACGAGCATGACATCGCGGGCTGCCGACGCCGTCGATGTCAACATGTGGGCCGAGGCCGCCGCGGACGACGTGAGAACCTACCTGCGCGACTACGCGCTTACTCAGCTCACCGTCGTGTTGACCCCACGCCTCATGCAGTTGCGGCGGCTGGTCATCGGCGAGGTGGCCCGCTTCCCCGAGCTGGCCCGGGCCCTGTACGAAAGAGGCCCGAAGCATGCCATGTCCCAGCTCGCAGCGACCTTCGAGCAACTCGCCGAGCGGCGCCTCCTCACACTCGACGATCCCGCGCTGGCGGCCTCCCATTTCAACTGGCTGGTGATGGCCGAGCCAGTGAACCGGGCGATGCTGCTCGGCGACGACTCGATCCCCAGCGGGCCAGAGCTGTCTCGACACGCCGAGCAGAGCGTGGCGGTGTTCCTGATGGCGTACGGTGCCCACTGACCCTTGTGTCACAAACGGAACCTTCCGGTCGACGCACGTCGGTGATCTTGTGCTGATCGCGGCGCAGGCGTAGGGCCGACCCGTGGCCAACTTTGCCCTCGTCTTGATCACGGTCCAGGCTGGGACACGTCGCGCGACATCCGCGAGCTACGCAGCTGGATCGAGCACGCCGAGTTCATGGACCGATTGGTGGAGGACGGGTTCATCCTGCTCGGTGGCCCGGTTGGTGACGGACGGCAGACGCTGCACGTCGTTGAGGCCGACGACGAGAACGAAGTGCGACTACGCCTCGCAAAGGACCCTTGGGCACCCGACGGGCTACTGCAGGTTGGCTCGCGTGCCGCCCGCCTGGGCTGAGCACCTCCGCCCAGGCGCCCGATAGTGGAACGGCACCCGGGACTTCGGGTTGCCCGCCAGCACATGCTGGCTCTGGAGATGGACCGCAACGCGTGCCCGACCGGCAGTACAGGGGACGACCACGAAGCCCTTGCGGGCTTCGTATCCCATGATGTGAAGCGCGGCTGACCGGGCCGTCAAGGCTTCCCCAGCGTGTGGACCACGAGGTCGCGCGTCGGGGTGGAGGACCAACCGTGGCACCGGGTGCCCCCCTGCCAGCACTCGGGCCAGGTGGACTCCCCGGCGTCAAGGAACACCCCCCAGTCCCGGCACAGCCCGGCGACGAGGTCCGCCCGTCCAGCACGGGCGAGGCCGTCGTGGAGCACGTAGCGGAAGAACGGCTCGGCCTCCACCATCTGCTGCTCGACGTCCCACGTCGGGTCGGGGTAGCCCGTCACCAGGTGGACGAACCCGGTGGCGCCACCCTCGACGGTCACCGAGTCCATCACCCACGAGTGGCGCACCAGCCGCGAACGGTCGGTGAGACGCGCCACCACGTCGGCCACCCGATCCTCGGGGACGAGACCAGCGGCCAGGGCGGCCGCCCCTCCATGCTGGGCCGCCTCCGGCCGACGTCCGCCGTCGACCACATGGTCCACGTACACCGACCGAGCAGGGTCGTAGAAGACGTCGAACCCTGATGCCACACCGGCGAGGCGCCCACGCGCCCACGCCGCGGTGCCGTCATTGCCCAGCCAGTCGGCGAGCTCAGCCACGTCCTCGAGGGCCCGGGCCCACAGCCCGTTGAGGGTCGACGACGTCTCGGTGGAGTAAACGCTGGCCCAGTCGAGCAGGACCCAGCCGGTCACGTCGTGGAGCAACCCGTCGTCGGCCAGGTACGCCTCGAACCACCGCACGGCCCGCTCGGCCACCGGCAGCAGCTCGGCCGCCAAGTCGCGGTCGCCCGTGTAGCGGTAGAGGTTGTGGAGGGACCGAACCCAGTGGAGGGACCAGTCGGGCACGATGGTCCGGTCGTCGGCCCAGAAGTCAGAAGCCGGGGCCATGGCCAGCATCCCGTCGGCTCGAGCCAAGGCGGCCAGCCGCGGGTGCCACCGGGCCATCGCCCAGTCGGGGTTGGCCACCAGGTCGACCATCTGGTGCACCACCGAGTCACCCGTCCACGCCCGCTGTTCCCGGGTAGGGCAGTCGACGTAGGCGTCGAGAGCGCAAAGGTCGACGGTGCGGAGACCGGTGGCGTAGATCTGCTCGAGGAGCGGGTCAGAGCAGGAGAAGGAGGCGCCGGACGGGCGCGGCCGGACCCGGTCCCGCACGGCCAGGTCCACTTCGGGCACCGGGCCGCCCCCGGTGCGCACGCTGGCGTGGAGATGCCGTGTCCCGAGGACATCGAAGGTCTCGAACCGCTCGCGGCCACCGCCCCGGCAGATGTAGCGGAACCCGGCGTGCTGGCCGAGCGGCGCCAGCCGCCCCTTGCCGTCCACGTGCTCGGCGGCGGCCACGTCGACAACGGTGCCCGGGCGGGCGCCGTCCACCTCGAGCAGAACGGTGCCCGCGGCGATGTGCCCCAGGTCCACTGCCGCCCGGACGACGGTGCCGGTGATGGTCCCATCGGGCCACTCGGCCATCGCCTCGTCGGCGAGCACCTGGCGTACTGGGTCGTCGACCGTATCGGCTCCCGGCGACGGTTGAAGGCTGCCGAGCCGCGTTCGGTGGACCTTGCCGGCGGGGAAGGCCGCCCGCACCGGGGGGAGCAACATGCCGAAGGGCTCACTCGGTGGCCGGGGGTCACCGTCGGCCCCGGTGTGGAGTGGGACGAGCTCGACGGCCGGCTCCCAACCGGAGGCGTCGAACCCGGGTGATTCCCAGCCCGCCACGTGGCGGCGGGCGTCGAAGGATTCGAGGGGAAGGCAGGCGACGTCGCCTGGAACCGGCACGGGCGTCCAGGCCTCACCCGATCGACACGCCCACGAGCCGTCGCTGACGACCCACCGGTCGTCGACCTGGGCCTCGAACACCATACAGCCGGCCCCGAGCGAATAGGTCGGCGGCACGGGGGTCCACCACGATGTGGCCTCGCCGAAGTGACGGGCGGTCACGGCCACCACGTTGGTTCCGGCCCGCAGAACCCCGGTCAGGTCGACGACGTCATAGTGGGCCTGCCGGGGGTCAGCTCGCACCGGCCCCCGAGCCAGCTCGACGCCGTTGACCACCAGGACGTAGCGCCCGTCCACCCACAGCCGAGAGGTGGCCCGGGTCGGATCGGCGTCAAGCGTCAGCTCACGGCGGAATAGGGCGACGGTGTCGGTGGGTCGGTCGAGGATCGGCCGGGTGGCGGTGGCGGCACGGATTGCCGGTCGCTCGTGCCAGATCCACCGGCCGCGCCAGCGTGGCCCGAAGGGTGCGGGATGGGTGTGTCGCATTGACAGTCAGGGTCGTGGTGCCCGTGAAGGCCCGATTCCCCGTCCCCCTTTCAATCCGTGCATGTGGTGCTGGTGAGGACCGGAGGCCACAGCCTCCTGTCGCCCGACCCGCGGGCCGACCGGTCGTGCGTGGAGCCTAGGCCAGGGGCAAGATTGCGACGGCGGGATCGTCGTCGTCGGTGACAGCTCGTGGCCGAGGGATCGTTCCCGAGTTGCATGGTGGTCCTGACCACCGGACCGTGCATGGCGTCATCGTCAGCCGGCGAGCGCCCTACGCGCCCTCCACCGGCTCCCTCCGTCGCACCTTCACGCCGGTCAGGCCGGGTTGCTCTCGCCATCGCTCGAGGTGGCCGACGTAGTCGAGCAGGTTGTCGGTGAAGGTGTTGTTCCGGGCGGCTCGGGCGTCGGTCGCCTGCTGCTCGCTGTCGTAGAAGCTGGGCGTGCAGCTCTGGGAGTAGCGGGCGCCGCCCATGCCCACGCGCCGCCGCGGCTTGCTGACGACGCTGTCTGCCCCCGTCGGAGGCCACCTCCCGATAGCCCGGTAGTCGCCAGCCATCTACATGGCGAGCGTCAGCTTCCGCTCATCCGCGCCATCGAGTAGCGCCGAGGCGACGCCATACAGTGGAGCGAGGTGGACCTGGTCCTGGGCGAGGATCACGGAGAAGTTCTTGGCGTGAGCGTCGGTTCCCGCGATGAGCCAGTTCCAGATCAAGACATCGGCAAAATGCCAGAGGGCATCGTCGGCAGCCCGCGGCGGCATGGCGCTTCGGAAGAGCTTGGCGATGTCAGCAGGACCTGGGCCTCCCTCATCCTGTTACTCGAGGGACGGCGGGTGTGAGAGCGCTTGACAGAGGTCCTCCTGCTGGATCCGGATGATCTCACCCTCTACCCCCGCCGGTCGTGACGGTCCACGACTACGTCGGATTGTCTCCGAATCGACTGACCTTGGTCCGGATTGCAATCAGCCCGGCACGTCGGGAGGCGTCGAGGCAGAGGTGCTCGTTCCGTTCAGGTCGTGGTCCTCAAGCCCGGCGACCGCCGGCTTGAGGATGTGGGTGGTCGCAGTGAAGCCGGATGGAAGGCCCCAACGTCCATTCTTGAAGAGCAGAGCCGTCTTCGCCTGGGCTCCGGCGGGGCGGGGCGGGGCGAACCCCCCTGCGCAGTCCTCACCAATTTGGGTTGCCAGGAGCGAGAATGGTGAGGACGACGAGCAGAGAGCCCGTCATTGATCAAGGTACTCGTCGAGGACGGAATCCAGGTCGACCGACCTGCCAGTGAAGACGCGCCAAGGAATCCTGGCTTGGCAAGGTCCAGGTGCAGGCCGAGATGATCGAGGAACCGCGGGACCAGGTCGAACTCCACTGAGGGTTCTCCGGCTTCGACTGCATTGATCCAGGTTCGGGAGACGCCCACCCGAGCAGCCAGGTCGGCCTGACTGAGACCGAGGTCCTTGCGGCTGTCGACACCATTCGACACCCGGCACCCGACTTTTTCTTTCCGGCGCTCACAAACGGAATGCACAATCCGCAGGATCGCCCCGCTCGTGAAGCGTGGCTCCAGGGAACCCATCAGTGGGGAGCCCAGCCAGCTCACCTCCAAGCGTACCTCGACGGTTCGTCTTCCCCGCTTCAATCCACGTCGCTCGCGGGCCCGAGAGATGCTCTTGTGCCGCCTCCTCGAGCAGTCCGCGCGGACCACACCTCACGACACATGCCGATCGCTGACAGCCGGCACGCATGCCGCCCGCCGCACGCCTCCCGTGCCACCGTCGCACAAGCGAATGCGGTGCGAGAGCCTGGCCGGTCCGCAACGGGAGCGGCTGTGGCGCAAGGTGGTCTGATCACAGCCTGCTCTCTACCGATGAAGACTTCACAGCTGTGAACTTGCGATTTGACCCTCACCCTTGCCTCAGCGGCCTTCTTGATCGCCCGACCGCGGGTCCTCGGCGCTTTCCGGGTGCCTTTGGGACGGCCAGGACCCGGTGCGATGGATTTCATCAGCGGCAGCGCCGGTGCCCCGACAATTTTGGGCTCTCCACCCACTCGATGTCGGCGAGACGAACGACTTCTGTGAACTCGAAGTCGAACGCCATCGGCAGGGTGCTCGAGGAAGAGCTGGCGACACCGGGAGGAGTCAGCCGAACCCCCGCAGCATGACGTTCCAGTAGAACGCGGGCAACCCGTAGCGCTTGAGGAGCCACATGTCGTAACGCTCGCGGGTCGTGTCGATGAAGGGGATCGTTGGGTGCGGCGAGAGGCTGTAGTCGAATTCGGCGAGGAGCATCTTGCCACGGGCCGTCGTGAACGGGCAGGCGGCATAGCCGTCGTAGCGGGCCGACGGATCGCGTCCTGCCAAGAACGCGAGGAGGTTGGCCACTACCACCGGCGCTTGGCGACGGATTGCGGCACCGGTCTTCGACGTCGGGGCGTCGCAGGCGTCGCCGAGGGCGAAAACGTCCGGATAGCGGGCATGAACCAGGCGGTGGCGATCTACGGGCACCCAGCCGAAGGGAGTCTGGCTCGACAGCATGCTCTCGCGGACGAAACCCGGAGCGCGTTGCGGAGGGGTGGCGTGCAACAGGTCGTAATGAAGCGTCTCGCGCACCTTGCCTTCCGGCCCGATGCTCTCGAAGGTGGCCTGGCGAACGTCGGGATCGATCTCGACGAGCTCGCGGCCGAAGCGGGTCTCTATCCCGTAGCGCTCAACGACGCCCTCGAGCACGGCCGCGAACTCCGGTACCCCGAAGATCCCGCCCGCACCGCTCGAAAAAGTGACCTTCGCGCTCGCGAGAGTGCCGGAGCGCTGCCACCGGTCGCACGCGAGGTAGGCGGCCTTCTGAGGAGCACCCGGGCACTTGATCGGCGAGCCTGGGGCGGCGAAGATCGCCTCGCCACCCCGGAAGCGCCGGACCAGCTCGAAAGTCTTCGGAGCGAGTTCGGCGGTGTAGTTCGACGCCGCTTGTGGCGTGGCCATCGCCTCGGCGAGACCGGGCACCAACTCCCAGGCGAGCTCGAGACCGGGGCAGAGAACGAGCACGTCATAGCCGATTCGGGCGCCGCTCGCGGTTGCGACGACGTGGGCCTCGGGGTCGAGTTCGACCGCAGCGTCCTGAACCCAACGCACCCCCTTCGGCATGACGGAAGCCTCGGTGCGTCGGGTGCGCTCGAGGGCGGCGTACCCTCCTCCCACGAGGGTCCAAAGGGGCTGGTAGTAGTGAAACCCGTCCGGCTCGATGACGGCAATATCCTCCTCACCGGCCCTCCGCAGCCTGGCGGCCACGCTGATGCCAGCGCTGCCACCTCCGACGATGACGATCCGATGGCGCATGGTTCTGCCTTCCCCGGCCCCCGGCCCCTATTCTTGACTGATTTCGTCAACATTAGGGTGTGGCCGTCACGGGTGCAAGCGCGGTCGTGCCGGATCGGTGACCGCACAGTCAGCGAAGCGGTCTCTGCGAGCAGCGCTCAACCCCGCGGGATCGAGGCATTGCGTCGAAGGAGACGACGATCACGTCCAGCAGGTTCTCGCGACGCGGACGATGGTCTGCGATCGTGCCGCGGGACAGAGCCACGATGGACTGAAGTACCGTCGTGAGCCCCTGCCCGTGGTCGGTCACGCGCCCCGGGGTAACGGCGGTGGACGACATGTTGAGTATGGGGTTGGACGCTCCCGGCGACCTGAACACCGGGGAACCCAGATCTCGAGGTGCGTTACGAATTCAGTTGCGCTGCGTCAAGGTCGGCCACCTCGGCTTCTGACAATCGCAACGCAGCTGCCTCGCAGTTCTCCTCGACGTGGGCGACCGACTTGGTGCCCGGGATCGGAAGCATGACGGGTGAGCGGTGCAGCAGCCAGGCGAGCGCAACCTGGGTCGGAGTGGCACGGGTCTCGGTGACGATGGCGCTCATCGGAGTGTCCGGTCCGCTCGATGCACTCGACGCCACCGGAAACCACGGGATGCACCCGATCCCCCCTGCCTCGCAGTGGGCCAGCACCTCGTCCGACGAGTGATCGGTGAGGTTGAACAGGTTCTGCACCGACACGATGGGAACCACATCTCGAGCCGCCTCCAAATCGGCCACGGTCACTTGGGAGAGTCCCACACGGGCCACCTTGCCCTCGGCCACCAGGTCGGCGAGCAAACCAAACCGGTCGTCGGCCGGTACCTGGGCGTCGATCCGGTGCAACTGGTACAGGTCGATGCGCTCGAGCTTCAGCCGCCGCAGGCTGAGCTCGCACTGTAAGCGTAGATACTCAGGTCATCCCAGAGCCATCCACTGGCCCGGACGCTGACGAGTGAGGCCAGCGTTGGTGGCAACGACCAGACCGTCCGGCTACGGGTACAGGGCCTCGCAGATGATCTGATCGCTGATGATCTGCTCGCTGACCTCGGGCCAGTAGGAGTCGGCGGTGTCGACCAGGTCACCGCCCATGTCGACCGCATATCTCAGAACCTGGATGCATTCGCTGCGATCGGTGGGATCGACCCAGACGCCATCTCCGGTGATCTGCATCGCACCGTAGCCGAGCCGATGAACCGACACGTGGCAGAAGGTGCTCCGGCACCCAGCATGAAGGTCCCACTGGACCGGATTGGCTTGGGCCCAAGTGCGGCGGTCGTGGCATCGTCTTGCATGGGAGGCTCCTCGAGCGACGCGGAATGACATGCGGAAATGGAAAGCGAGCCCGAAACGCTTCCCATGGCGGCGTTCGTCGGCTCTCGCAGCCCAACCTTCAAGTGGTCCCCGACAGGGCCGCGAGGTTCCTGTCTGCCCGATCCCGTCTTCGCATCCGACGGATGTAAGCCGATCGGTTGGGGCACCACAGCAACTTCATCCCCCAGTTCTTCGGTGTCTGCCTCGGCGCTGTCCACCAGGATGGCAAAGCCGTCCACTCATACCGCGCACGGCTCAGGTTCGGCTGTCCATTGCGTTACCCGGCAAGGTGATCGTCTCCTCGAGACGATCACGTGCGGCCGAAATCGACCAGCGAAGACCGACCCAGGTCCTGGACGTCGGTCACACCGGTGAGACCGAGCGCTACCTCCATTTCGCTGCGCAGGATGCGCAGCACATTGGTTACTCCCTCCTCCCCCCCGGCGGCGACGGCATATGCCCATGGTCGGCCGATCAGGCACGCCCGGGCCCCGACGGCAAGCGCCTTCACCACGTCGAGGCCGCTTCGAATGCCGCCGTCGACGAGCACCTCAGCCCGATCGCCAATCGAGTCGACGATCGCCGGCAGGGCCGCGATCGTCGACGGCACGCCGTCGAGCTGGCGTCCGCCGTGGTTCGAGACGATCACCGCGTCCGCGCCGCTGACCACCGCATCGTGGGCATCCTGAGGGTCGAGGATCCCCTTGAGCACGAGCTTCCCGGCCCAGTTCTCGCGAACCCACGCGACGTCATCCCAGGTCACGCTGGGGTCGAACTGTCCGTCGACCCAGTCGCGGAAGGCAGCGGGCGTCGAGGCCCCTGGGACTGCCTTCTCGAGGTTGCCGAATGTGTGCGGTTTGCCTCCGACAGCGACATCACGCAGCCAAGCCGGGTGGAGGCCGAAGTCGAGGCCACGCACCAACTTCTTGGTGGCCGCAAGCGAGCCGGTCAGTCCGTTGCGGACGTCCCGGTAGCGGGCACCCACCACGGCAAGGTCGGCGGTAAGCACGAGTGCGTTGCACCCGGCCGCCCGCGCACGGTGCATGAGGTCTTCGGCGTACGTGCGATCACGCATCAAATACAGCTGGTACCAGAACGGTCGGTCGGTCGCGGCGGCAACCTCCTCGATCCCACAGATCGACACGGTTGACTCGCAAAAGGACACGCCCATAGCGGCAGCGGCCCGAGCGGCTTGGACTTCTCCCCGCCGGGCGAACATGCCGGCTAGACCGACCGGAGCGAGCACGACCGGAAGGGAGAGCTTCTCGCCGAGGACAGTGGTCCCCAGCTTCCGATCGGACACGTCGCGCAGAACTCGTTGCCGAAGGAGTATCCGGCGGAGGTCTGCCTCGTTTGCGTCCATAGTCGCCTCCTCGTAGGCGCCTCCGTCGATGTAGTCGAACAGTTGACGCGGCAAGCGGCGGCGCGCGAGATCGCGGTAGTCGCGCACAGAGGCTGAGGCGATCCCGAGCGGGCGATCGCGACCGGTGAGGTTCACGAAACCCATGCTTCCAGACTGTGAACACGCAAGCTACAGAGTTGGACCGGGCTCGGGCTGGAATGGTTCTGACTACGCGTCGGAGACGCCGGTCCGATCGAACGACATCGCGGCTTCAATGTGCCATGCGCCCAGTTCACGGGGTTGGGGATGCCTCCTGACCGGCAACTGTCACGGGCACCGACTGTCGTGACCGGAAATCGACAGAAGATGTCGGGTGAGCAACACGTTCGAGGTTGGAGGCGCGTTCTCGCAAGTGACCATGCGGGTGCACATGCCGAGCACCGGACGCCCGAAGAAGCCCCTTACTCTCACTGACGAAGCGCACAAGACGCTCGAGCGTTGGGCATCGTGCTCAAGACGTTCCTCACGCTCATCGACATGTCGGTGCCAAACGAACTCGAAGTCCACATCGCCGTGCATCGCCCTCGACGTGCCACAATTGCACCAACGGGACACCGACGAGGTTGCCACCGAGAAGCGCCTGGTGACCCGATCGACGGCGACAGTGGTCCATCTGCTCCGGCGTCCACTATTTCCGGATGCGACCGGACCTGGTCCTCTGTTGCCACTCTCGTGCCGCGGTCCTTCGTTCTTCGGAGGCACGAAGCCAAGTCAGTCTCGATCACCGAGGCGCGGTCGTGGGCTTCGGCGACGAGTCGGCCGACCGTCGTCTTACCGGCGCCTGACGGACCGGTCAGGATGAGCAAGGGGAACGCGCCCACACCGGCGACTCTAACGTCGAGTACCCGCGGCTCTTGCGAGCGGGGCCGCGGTCGACCCGAACGACCGGCGGTCCGAGAGCGGCTTGTGCCGCGTGCCATGATCGATGAATGACCACCTGGCGGGCGTCGACCTACGGAGACCCCTGCCGGGAGTGTGGCTTCGACTGGGCCACGACCCTCGAGAGTGCGATTGTCGTTGTCGCGAACCTTCCGGATTCACTCAGAGAGTTGCTGTCGGGATCCACCGGGAGTGAAAGGCGCCCTGACCTTGAATGGTCCGTCGGCGCGTACGTGTGCCACATCGCCGACAACCTGAGGATCTGGGCGGAACGGCTCGTCGGCGTCTCCGAGGGAACCGTCGCCGAAGTATGCCGTTACGACGAGAACGAGCTCGCACATGCTCGCCACTACGACGGCATTCCGCTGGTGGCAGCATCGTGGGCGTTGAGCCGCTCGGTGACGGACTGGTGCTACGCCGTACGGAACTCCCCCCAGAGCGGCAGCGTCATGGTGCATCCCGAACGCGGCGTGCTGACCTTGACCGACGTCGCTGTCTCCAATGCCCACGATGGCAGGCACCACCGCTGGGACATCGAGACGATCCTCGGACTCTCCACGCGCTAGGCAGAGCCCTGACTCGAGAACGGATCACACCGTCCGACCGCAAGACCGCCGTCCGAGACCGCCGTCCGAGATCGCGGTCCGGGCAGCCGCCAGCGACATCCCGCACTCGCGTGCCTGCTCGGCCAGCAGATCGCGGGTGGCGCGGGTTACTCGAATGGTGCTCGTCTCGGTAGCCATGACGGTACCATCTCGAGCCGTCTCACCTCTCGGAGTCGAGCATGCCCATCTGGGTATCGTCATAGCGGGTGCCGGCGCCAGCCTCCTGCGGAACTATGGCTTCGATGGCGGCGAGGTCGGACACCCCGCAGACCTCGCACATGCCCATGCATCCGAGGCCGACGGCGGACTCGCTGACGCGGGAGAGGCCGAGCGCTCGGGTCGGGATGACTGCTTGGACCGAGCTTGCATCGTCTATTGCGGGCGGAGAGCCGGCAACTCCTGTTCGTCGCCGTTCAGTGTGGAGACGCGCCCATTCTCGCCAGCGGAACGGGACCACCACCTGGTGAGTGCTCCACCTGCTATCAGTGTCTCGGCAATTGAGAAAGGAACAGGTCAATGTCACTCCTGATACGAGAAGAGCCATTGGGCCTGCTGAGTGAGCACGCCCGGGTACCCATAGCGTTCACCGTCGAGCGAATTCTCGAGGTGTCGCTCCGGTCGAACGGCCTCGGGGGTATTGCACTCGATGAACGCCAGGTCGGCTCGTCCTATGTGAAGGACCATGACGCCGAAGGCGAAGACCCGCTCCGTTGGCCCAAGCGCTTCGACACGACACGATGGGGCCTCATCTCCGCGCATGACGGCGATCGGCGTATCGGTGGTGCGGTCATCGCATTCCAATCCGCCGAGGTGTGGATGCTCGAGGGCCGGGCGGACATGGCGGCCCTCTGGGACCTCCGGGTCTTGCCCGAGGTCCGACGCACCGGAGTCGGCTCGCACCTGGTCCGCGCCGTCGAATCCTGGGCTCGAGCACGCGGCTGTCGCGACCTGAAGATCGAGACGCAGAACATCAACGTGCCAGCCTGCCGTTTCTACCGCCAGATGGGTTGCACGCTGGGCGGCATCAACCGCTTCGCGTATCCGGACCGGCCACACGAGGCACAACTGTTGTGGTTCAAGCACCTCTGAACAGCGACAGCAGCGATTTGGCGACTCGGCAACCTGGCGACTCGGAAACTTGGCGACTCGGCGACGGAGCACCGGCAGCGGCCTCGGCGGTCGTCGGGCCACGCCACCGGGATGGGGCCACTTGACCTTGTCCCTGGGGAAGGGGCCAGGATGTCGCTGTGACCGATGAACCCGCCGAAGCGCTCGTCTCGATCGGTGCATTCGCGCGACGCACCAGGCTGACGACCAAGGCGCTGCGCCTCTACGACCGTATCGGACTGCTCCGCCCGGTCTGCGTCGACGAGACCAACGGATACCGACGGTACGCCGTCACCCAGGTCCGGACCGGGCAGCTCATCGGGCTGCTGCGCGGCGCGGAGGTAAGCCTGGCCGACATCGGCCTCCTGCTCGGGGAACTCTCCATCGACAATGACCTGGCCGCGAGGCACCTCGAGGAGATCCTGGCGGACTTCGAGCACCGCCACGCCAACCGGAGATTGTTGATCCACCGCGTCCAGGCATCCCTTCGAGAAGGAGACGACCCCATGTACCCGATCGAGACCCGCCGCGTCCCACCGCTCCGAGTGATGTCCATCCAGCGCCGTCTGCATGCCCCGGACATCGATCGCTTCGTCCGGGAGACAAAGGCGATCTTCGCCGAGCATCTGGATCGAGCCGGGGCGACTGGTCCGTTCACTCTGATCTTCCACGGCATCGTCGACGCGGAGAGCGACGGTCCGGTCGAAGCCGTCCTCGGCTGTTCTGTCGACGTGCAACCGACGGACCGAATTGGCATCCGCACCGAGCCGGGACATGACGAGGTCTATACGACCATCACCAAGGCGCAGTGGGCCTACCCGGCCATCCTCGCGGCCTATGATGCCGTTGCCTGTTGCCCCGAGGTCCAGGCTCGTCCCGGGAGCCGGTTGTCGTGCCGTGAGGTCTACCTCGCCGAGCCCGATGAGATCAGCGATGACCAGCACATCTGCGACATAGCCTTCCCACTCGACGAGGAGTGACGGGCCCGAGGTCGATCCCAAGCCAGAAGTCCGCCGAACCAGCATCCCCGACCGCCCGCGCCATAGGCACCAGGAGTCGGTCGAGCCGGACCGGCTCTGTTCGCGGACGGGCCCGGTAGAGGACGGAACGCAGGTGGCCGGCGCGAGTGAGAGTATCGGGCCGATGACCGATGGACCGGCCGCAGACGAACGGTCCCATTACGAACGCATGCTCGACGGTGATCTCTACATCGCCGAGGATCCGCGAATCGTCGACGCGCTGGCGGCCGGTTGCCGGCTGATGGAGCTATTCAACGATACGCCGGCCTCGGACAGAACCGAGAGGACCCGGCTGCTCACCCAACTCCTGGGCTCGGTGGGCCGGGACGTGGATGTCAGGGCGCCCCTCTTCTGCGATTTCGGGACCCACATCGTCATCGGCGATCGAACGTTCGTGAATTTCGGTCTCGTCGCCCTCGATGTCGCCAGCATCACCATCGGCGACGACTGCCAGATCGGACCCAACGTGCAACTGCTCACGCCCATCCATCCGCTCGACCCGGAGGCCCGGAGGAACAAGTGGGAGCAGGCGGCACCGATCACCATCGAAAACAACGTCTGGCTGGGAGGCGGGGTGATCGTCTTGCCCGGGGTCACCGTCGGCGAGAACTCGGTCATCGGCGCAGGGTCGGTGGTGAGCCGAGACGTCCCGGCCAACGTGGTGGCTGTGGGGAGCCCGGCTCGGATTCACCGTCGGCTCTGACAATGCATCGGTCTGCCAGGCCGAGCTCGATCACCGATCCAGCGTCTACGGTTGACCCGTGAAGACGACCTCTCCGCTCTGCGATGAGGCGGTCGTGCGGGAGATCGAGCGAGTCGCTTCGGTGCACTTCGGATGCAGGTGGACCTCACAAGGGTTCGCCGACCTGAGAGATCGGGCGTCCCATCCGACAGGGATCCTCGGGGGGCAGCCGCGGTCGGTGTTCGCCAAGATGAGCCTCGCCGAGGACGGGCCCGGACTGTTCGCTGCGGAGCTCGACGGGCTCGAGACCGG
>DAHUZM010000136.1 GCA_027306525.1 Acidimicrobiaceae bacterium | reverse complement strand
CTGGCCGACGTCGGGGCGCTGCACGTCTATCGGGATGTGGAGGAGCTCAACACGCTGTTCGAGACGAGCCCACTCGCGCTCTTGTGGGCTTAATCTCCGCACACCGTCCGCACCAGATCACCGAGGACGCGCCGAAGCTCGAGTGTGCTTCGGTCCGCCCGGGTGTGGACTTCGGCCCTCGGGTCGAGGGGGAGTCCGAGCTCCTCATAGGCCTCCTGCACCGCGAGGTCCTCTTCGAGCACCTCGAGCTCGAACTTGATCGCCGCCGCCATGGAGTTGGCGTCGCCATCGAGATCGTTGCGCCACAGGGCCGTATAGATGCGACAGCTCTCCTCACTCTCGGGTTGAAGGAAGAACCCGATGACGTTGGTCCCGCCGGCCTCGACGAAGTCGATCCGGAGCTGGAGGTGGAAGGGCGCGTCGAGACGGTAGGTGAGTCGCCTCGACTGAACGAGCGGACGGAGCCCCTGTTCAACGCCCGGGTCCTCCCGGTTCGCAAAGGGATGTTCGCGCCGGGCAATGAAGGCCCATCCGTCCCTCGTCACCTCGTAGGGCTCCACCTCGGCGGCCTCATCAGCGCCGAATGTCCCCCGGTGCACGTAGGGGAAGTGCGCCATGTCGAGGAAGTTGTCGGCGAGAAGGCCTGCGGACGCCCGGGCCCGGATCGCTGGGAGCTCCCCGGCCTCGAAGGTGGGGTCGTCGCTCTCAACAATGTGACCGAGCGGAGCCACCGGATCCTCGGGGGCAACGAAGACCATGCCACTGCGCTCTGCCACGGCGGCGACCGGGACCAATCTTGCCTGACTGGGTACCGCCGCCCCCGGCCCGAGTGCCGGGAGCTCCACGCACTTGCCCTCGCCGTCAAACCGCCACCCGTGGTAGGCGCATCGGAGCGTGATCCCATCACAGGCCCCAAGCGAAAGTGGTGCATGTCGATGCGGGCACCGGTCCACGAAGCACGCGATCTCATCCTGGCTGCGGAAGAGCACGAGGGGGATGCCGAGCAACATGACCCGCAGCGGGCCGGTTTGCACTTCCGAGCTCCGCGCGACGGGATGCCAGCACCGGCGCAGGGCCGGGTGGGTGTTGGTGAGGAAGAGATCGGAGTTCGTCATATGCCCGCCGGGTGCACCACCATTGTGGCTAACGGCCGAGCGTCTCGTCACCGGTCGGGCCGACATGCAGCGCCAACCAGCTGGTCCCCGGATCGGTGGAAAGGACGCGGTGGGGGATCCCCGGTCCGAGCCGCACCCAGTCGCCGCTCCTCAGCACCTCCAGCTCGCCGGCGACCTCGAGCTGCGCCGAGCCCTCCAGCAGCACCACCCACTCTTCATGGTCGAGGAGGTCCTCGATCGGAGCGACGAGGGTGCCGCTCAGGATCTGTTCGACGCGCCAAAGCCGTCCCGAGCTCATCACGACCGTGTCTTCGCCGGACGCGGGCGCTTCGGACGCCGGTCGCAGCGAGCCGCGCTCGAGGCTCACGTCATTCGGCCGCGGTCGGGCCGAGCGACCCCGAAGTCCTCCACGGGCACTCAGGGTACCTGGAGCGCTCAGCGGAGCCCGAAGCTGCCGCTTGCCACGATGGCCCTTGACCAGGGCCGGACGAGCGCCCGGAGCCGTTCGGCTTCCTCAACCGAGATCGCCAGCCACGCGCCGGCGGCCGCCTGATCGGTCATCTCCTCGATCCGCGCACGCAACTCGGCCCCGGCCGCGCTCAGTTGCTCTCCCTCATACAGCCCTCGAGCCGAGAGCCGGTCCCGTGCCGCCTGCCATTCGTCATCGGGCCAGGCGCGAGATCGTTTGAGCACCGACTCGGAGATCCCTTCGACGCCGGCGCTCCCGTGGGATACGAGGGCCTCGCAGCCGTCCAATCCGCACGCGACCAAACATGCGATGTGTCCGTCTCCGCGGTACTCACGGAGCAAGGTGATCGCGTGCCAGAGGATCAGGTGTGGCTCGGCGGGCCACGTCAGGGACGCGTGAGCGGCGAAGAGCGGCCTGCCGGTGATGGAGGCCCGCCGAGCCACTCGCTCGGCCAGGCTGGCCGCCTCGGCCATCTCGTCGCTCTCGGTTCCGTCCCCGAGAATCTCCCGCAGGACCGCATTGGCCGCCCGGAGCCTGGCGGCGAGGATGGCCTCCGGTGTGGTCTTCTCCCACGCGGCTGGTATGGCGCGCCCGACGACCGCCGGGTGAAAGTTGTAGAAGGTTGCGGTCACGAGCTCTGCGCTCGCCACTCCAAGAGCTGCGCTGCGAGAAGCGAAGTACCCGTCTCGACCGAGAACACCGAGCTTGGCGTACTCGGCCTCGGCATGGGGGGTGAAGTAGATGATCCCGTGATAGGGCTCGAGCGTGCGCCACATCTTGCGTGCGAGCTCCGGTGAGCCAGGGCCGATCGTCGGGTTCATCGTCATTGGGCTGCGCCCTCACTCTTGGTTTTGGGCCGAAGTGGCCGGCTCGAATCTAGGCGCTGGCCCCCGAAGGACGGTTCAGGCATTGGTCACCGCGTTCGCCGTCGCGTGAAGCACCATGGCGACCCTCATCGCTACCGCTCGGCGGCAGCCGCAAGCGCCGCCAACCGGAGGTCCTCGACGAGGATCTCGAACGCCTCACGGCGGTCGTCCTCACGTGCTGGCGTAACACAGCGGAGGGATGAGTCGTGGCCACCACCGTGAATCCCTCGGCACGAAGCACCCTTCCTCGGGATGCCTGTACGTGGGCCCCGCGATTACGGTCTGGCGTCGCCCGCTCAAAGAGCCAACGGGGCTTGCTGGCCAAGCGCAAGGCATCGAGGTCCGTTTCATCGTGCGGGAGGAAGTCCTCGACGCCCATCAAGGCCGCGATACCCCGGCCGGCCCACGCCGAAGCCGCCAACCGACCGGAGCCACGACCGGCGTCGGGTAGACCACTGTTGTGCTCCTCAAGATCGGCACATCTGGGTGGCAATACGACGACTGGCGGGGGGCCTTCTATCCCGCGGGCCTCGCCAAGTCACGCTGGCTCGAGCACTACAGCCAGCGATTTGCAGCGGTCGAATCGAACAGCGCCTTCTACCGGTTGCCGGCCCAGCACACCTTCGAGGAATGGGCGGCCCAGACGCCCGACGACTTCGAAATCGCGGTGAAGGCGAGTCGCTACCTGACCCACATCCGACGGCTCAGGGAGCCCGAACAGCCGGTGCGCCTGCTGATGGAGCGCCTCGAAGGGCTCGGCGACAAGTGCGGCCCGGTGCTGATCCAACTGCCGCCAAATCTGCCCGCCGACGCCGAGCTCCTCGACACCACGCTCCGCGCCTTCCCGGCGGGGGTCCGGGTGGCGGTCGAGCCCCGCCACCCGAGCTGGTTCGGCGACGACACCCGTGGTGTGTTGGAGCGGTGGGGCGCGGCCTGGTGTCTCGCCGATCTCGGTGGCCGACGCCCGCCCCTCTGGCGCACCGCCGAATGGGGCTATGTGCGGTTCCACCGCGGACGGGCGTCGCCGTCCCCCTGTTACGGACGAACGGCACTCGAGTCGTGGATCGAACGACTCGGCGCGTTATGGCGCGACGAAGGAGTCGTGTACTGCTTTTTCAACAACGATAGACAGGCTTGCGCCGTGCGCGATGCCCATCGTCTTGGGTTAACGGCAGTTCGACGTGGACACCAAGCGACGCGGGTCCCCTCCGCCAGAGAGGTGAGGGTCGCCGCTTCGTGAACATTCGAGCGTGTCTCGGTCCAATGCTCGGGGTATCGGTGCTGAATGAATACCCGTCGAGAACCAACCGACAGCGATTGGACCGATGTCGAGTCCGAGGGACAGCCCGAGCTCGAAACGCGGCGTCCAGGGATCGATTCGGAGACCTCCGACGAGGGCAGGTTCTTGCCCAGGGACGTGCCGATTGCCGCCGAGGAGATCGGAATCACGGCTTGCGAGGCGTCAGTCCCTGAGTACGTGTTTGGAAACCAGCTGTGATGGATCGGCAGCTGAGAGCGCAGATCGCCCGTCAGTGGTGCTTGATCGAGATGGGAATTTCCAAAATCGCGCGTGACCAGCGCGTTTGGCATCGTACGGTGCTCGCGATTTCGCCGCCGATGCGCTGGAGTAGTGGGCGTGGCATCGGGCCGCAGGTATCCGAGCGATCTGACCGATCGCCAGTGGGCAATCGTCGAGCCCTTGCTGCCCGAAACGGAGCCGGCTGCGCCCGGCGGACGTCCGCCGCTGTATTCCAAGCGCGAGATCGTGAACGCCATCTTGTACCTGACGCGCGCCGGGTGCGCCTGGCGGATGTTGCCCAGAGACTTCCCGCACTGGCGCACCGTGTACGGGTACTTCGCCGACTGGCGCGACGACGGAACCCTCGATCTCATCCACGACACCCTGCGCGAGGAGCTGCGCAAGAAGGCCAAGGTGGCGGGCAAGCCTCGCAAGGCCGAGCCCAGCGCCGGGATCATCGATTCGCAGTCGCTCCGCGGAGCCGACACCGTGGGCAAAGACAGCCGGGGGTACGACGCCGGCAAGAAGGTGTCGGGCAGAAAGCGCCACATCGACACCGACACATTGGGCCTCCTCCTCGTGGTCGTAGTCACCGCCGCGTCGGTCCAAGACCGCGACGGCGGTGCGCAGGTGCTCGATTTGGCGCACGACTGGTATCCCCGCCTGCGACACATCTTCGCCGACGGGGGATATGCCGGTCGGCTCGTCGAGATGGCGCGTCGCTGCTGGGCGATGACCGTCGAAGTCGTCTCCAAGTCCAAAGACCAGCGCGGGTTCGCCGTACTGCCTCGGCGCTGGGTGGTTGAGCGCACCTTCGCCTGGCTCATGCGCTGGCGTCGACTCGTGCGCGACTACGAACGGCTGCCCGAGACACACGAGGCGTTCGTGAAATGGGCGATGGTCGGACTGATGCTCAATCGCCTCGCTCGAGCACCCGGCCGAAGGCCATGGGCACCGCCGTAACACGGGTTACCAAACACGTACTGAGACACTGCGAGAGCGTGTGACGCGTGAGCGTCCCGATATCCTCCCCGCGCCAGAAGAGGAAGAACCGGGCCTTTTGGTCGATGAGCAGGACGCGCAAGACGGTGTGTGGGCTCCGGGGCACCACGGCCAGAGCGCCGAACAGGACGCCGTTCACGTTCGTCGACTATCTCGAGAGCGCGAGTAGGTGCGGGCGTCACAATCAGCTCCGCCGCCTGACACAGCAGCGCGGTTGGCCCGACCCACCGCGCTGCGGGAACGTTGTCGATGCGACAGTCGTGCCCGGGCGGGCCTGCAGCGCACGGCCGGGCACTCCCTCGTCGAGCCGGATTGACGCGCGAGCCGGTGCCGCCCGGCTTCGTCGTTGCCGGATCGTCTCCTCCTTCACCCGGCCGGTTTGGCGCGGGCCTTCGGCCCCTCGAAATATCGGAGTAGACACGAGAGCCGTTCGCGGGTGGCACAGCGGGACCCCATCTTCTTCGTCCTAGGTGCCGAGCCTTCTCACTGAGTCGTCTCTGGACCGATCAGCGGTCCTCGTCCTGCGACCGCACCTCCCTGCGCTCGACCCTCACCTTCTCATCGAGTTCGTCTTCATTGGCCTTGGCGATGCCTTCGCGTGTTCGCGTCGGTGCCGATGAACGGGCTCGGTCACCTCCATCAGTTCGTCCAGGGACAGATCATCGGTCGGATGGTCTCGCACAGCCGCTATGCGCTCTTCTGATTGGAGAACACTTCGACCACCGTCTTACAGAATGAGGGGAGGTCATCTGGCTTTCGGCTCGTGACGAGCACGTTAGGGCCGTTTTCGCAGACGAAGACCTCCTCGTCGACCCAATGGCCCCCTGCGTTCTCGATGTCGGTGTGCAGACTCGGCCACGAGGTGAGCGTGCGGTCGCGCACGAGGCCAGCCTCCACGAGCGTCCAGGGACCGTGGCAAATGACTGCTGCCGGCTTGCCCAGATTGAACATGGAACGGACAAAGGAGACCGCGTGGGGGTCGGTGCGGAGTCTGTCTGGATTGGCCACGCCACCTGGCAGCACAATGGCGTCGTAACGGTCGACCGATGCCTCCTTGGTCGTCACGTCGACATCGAACGCGTCCGCCTTGTCGAGGTGGTTCATCGCCTGGGCCTTTCCGCCTTCTGGCGCGACCAGCTCGAGCTCGCCACCGGCTTCTTTGACCGCATTCCACGGCTCGGTGAGCTCAACCTGCTCGATGCCCTCGTTCGCGACCACAAAGGCGATGCGCTGTCCTGCAAGTGGCTTGTCGGTCATAGCGGCTCCTTTCGTGTTCCTCTCGTGACCGCGCGTCCCACCGAGCGTCATCCTCGACGGCGCAATGCACGTGCAAGCTCTGCACGGCCCATCTTCGACCGGCCCGGAACGCCCCTTCGCCTGGCCTCGTCGTAGAGTTCCTGGCCCGTCTTTGGCTCGGAGCGATCTGTCCGCTTCCGGCGGGCGACGGCGGCGCCCTGTCTCCCGAGGGCGGTGCGCGTTTTGGCGGGCATCGAAGCGATGGTCTTCTGGCGCTTCGCGGCGCGTGCGGCCTTCTTCACGTTCCTTCGGGCGGCGGCGCGCTGCTTCTCGGTTGTCATGCCTTCCTCCCCGCTTCAAGCTGCGAGCCGATGGCGCAGCTTGTTCCCGTACAACCGGAAGAAGCCCTCCTGATCGGCGCCGATCTGGTTGACGTACACCTCGTCGAATCCCGCGTCGAGGTACCTGCAAATCGCCTCGGCATGCCTCTCGGAGTCCGTCCGCAGCTGATCGTGTTTGCGATCATCTCCTCTGTGACCAGCTTCGACGCGTGCTCGATGTGGGTGGGAAGCGCGAGTTCCTGGTTCAGCTGCCCCGGGAGCTGCTCGCTCTTCCAGAGCCGATGTGCCGTCCGCACTCCTGATGCCTCATCCTCGGCCCAACAGATCTTGACGGCGGCGATGGCCGGTCCGCGCCCCCCGAGTTCGCGGTAGCGGCGGATCGCGTTTGCATCGGGCTTCGTGGTGACGAGGCCATCTCCAATCCGAGCCGCGAGCTCGAGCGATTCAGGTCCGAACGCTGACACGTAGATCGGGGGCGGGTTCTCGGGGCAGGAGTACAGGCGGGCCGTCTCCACGCAGTAGTGCTTGCCGTGGTGGGTGGTGAGGTGACCGGACCAGAGCGAGCGCATGACGGAGACCGCCTCCTCGAGCATCTCGAGCCTGGTGGCGACGGGTGGCCAACGATCACCCAGGATGTGCTCGTTGAGCGGTTCGCCCGAGCCGACCCCCAACCCGAATGCCCCACCGAGTAGGAGATGTGCCGTTGCGGCGGCATGAGCCACGATCGCGGGGTGTACCCGCACCGTTGGACAGGTGACGCCGGTCGTCACCCTTTGACGAGTGGACGCGGCGATCGCCCCGATTACCGACCACACAAAGCAGCTCTCGCCCTGCTCGTCGATCCAAGGATGGAAGTGGTCGGAGATCAATACCGAGCGGAAGCCCGCCTCTTCGCCCCGCTGCGCCTGGGGCACCAGGTTCTTTGGGTCATGCTCCTCGCTCGAGAGAAAGAGTCCGATCTCAGCCATGTGCCTCGCCGTTGCCTATTCAGATGCCGTTGGCGGCGTCTCGGACACGGTCTAAGAGAGCGGTGACGGGGCCGAGAACCTTGTTGCCCGGGGGTGTGTCCGGGGCATGGGGGTGGGGGTGGTTGGGTGCCACCCGCTTCGCACTCGCGTACTTCTGGGCGAGCACCACTTGGTCGGGGCCTGGGACGTCCGAAAACAGCAGTGGGAATGCCTCGGCCTCTTCTTTGCTGGCGTGCTCGCGGACGGCGGCCTCCAGCTCGGTGAGCTCTGCCATGAACTCCGGCGAGGTGGGGTCGAGCTTCTCCATGCGATTGAGCTGGGATTCGGCCTCCGACTGCTCCTCGATTCGGGCTCGAGCCACTGCGTCTCCACCGCGAACCTCGCGCAAGGCCGGATAGATCACGACCTCCTCCGCCACTTCGTGCCGCACGAGTTCATTGGTCAGTTCCCAGAAGAGGCTCGCCCTCTCGGCAGGATCGGCGTTCTCAAAGGCCGCGAACATCCGCTCCACCGATCGATGGTCTTCGAGCAGCAATTGGACGACGTTGTCGGGTGCGGGCATCGAGGTAGTCCTCCATTCGAGCGTCTCTTGGGACTACCCGGCCTTCCCCGCGCCAAACATGGAGGCCCTCAGAGCCCCAAGATCAACAATCCCCCACGAAGCGGTGGTTCCGTCGCGAGCGGCACCGCGATGCAGCAGTTGGCGTTGCTTACATCCTTTCGCCCTGAGTCCTGCGAGGCGCTCAGTTCACCCCCCGCGACCGTCGACCGTGCTCAGCGTCGAAGATGCGGGTCAATCGGGATGGGGCGATCGCGCAGTAGGCGTCTTCGATCAGGCCGGCGAGCGCATTGTCGCTGATCGGGACGTCGAGCCGGACGCCGATCCACCCACGGCCACCCACGTAGGGCGGCCGAAAGAAGCGCAGGGAATCGTTGGCCACCAGAGTGTCCTGGGCTCCGATGGGAGCCGCGCACCACATGTGCGCGAAACCGTCGTCATGGTGACCCTCGGGCCATAGCTGGAGGAACTGTTTGGGCGCGAAGAATGCGGGTGAGCCATGGCTGAGACGCTCGGTCACCCCGGGCAGGGATAGGCAAAGCCGACGGATCCGCGCTTCGACGGAGGGCGCTCGTCTTGCCGCCCCCATGCCGCTACTCCTTCGCCAGCTCGGCGCGTGCCTGGGCCTCGATATCGCCGGCATCCGCACGGCTGCGTACTCGGAAACTGATGCGATCAATCCGGCCGCTGAATGGAAACGGGGCCGCATAGTCGTCGACGACAGGTGACAGGCCGTCACGTCCGACATCGAGGCCTGTCGAGCCAAGCAGCCGCACGATCTTCGGGATTTCAATGCTGCAGAGCTGATTGCCGTCGGCAGCGAGCGTGAGGCGGCCGACGCGTCCTTGGCGTTCGAATCGAACGAGCAGCTCGTGACGCCCAGGTGAGAGCTCCAACGGAGCGCTGGCACGGAAGTGAGTGCCGAGCGCGTTGTAGTCGAAATGCAAGGAGCGATCCTTGACGAAGAAGCTGTGTCCGACGTTGTGTCCGCCACGGGCATAAAGGACCCCTTCGGTGTCCTCTGCGATCTCTACGTCGGCCGCAACCTCCCAATTGCGCGCGCCAAGAGGCGGTGCGGCGTCGGCTGGGACGTGCGCAACCGGCGGGAAGTACACGTACTCATCGCGGGCGTGCACCGTCCCTGGTCGAGGGGGGGCACCGAAGAGCTCGAACGAGCGGTCATCGAGCGGAAGGACCCCGAACTGGCCCGCCTCGTTCCACCAGGCGTCCACGAGCTCGCGCAGTTTCTCGGGTTGCTCCGAAGCGAGGTCCCGGCACTCAGAATAGTCCTCATCCAGGTGAAACAAACCCCATTCGGCGTCGTCGAACTCAGAGCCCGCATCGTGATAGGTGGTTGCCTTCCACCCATCGGACCACAGCCCACGGTGACCCATCTGCTCGAAGTATTGGACGCGTCGGGGCGTCGGGGCATCGGCGTCGTCGAACGTCCCTCCGATCGAAGCGCCGTGAAGTGGGATCTGCGGGAGGCCGTTGAATTGCTCGGGCAGCGGCGCACCCGTGACCTCGAGGATGGTAGGGGCGAGGTCCACAATGTGACAGAACTGGCGGCGGATCCCCCCGCTCTCAGCGATGCCATCGGGCCAGTGGAGGATCAGAGGGTCGCGGACCCCACCGCCGTAGGTGTTCTGCTTGTACCAACGCAACGGGGTGTTCCCGACCTGTGCCCATCCCCAGGGGAAGTTGCTGTGTGAGTGCGGACCACCGACGTCATCGAGGCGGGTGGCAACGATCTCGTCGATGTCCTCCCGTGCCGAATTGAAGAAGCTGAACTCGTCCATGACCCCAAAGGGGCCGCCCTCGCGCGACGCGCCATTGTCGGAGAGAACCATGAGCAGGGTGTTGGCGAGCAGTCCTCGGCGTTCGAGAAAGGCCACCAGCCTCCCGATCTGTGCGTCGGTGTGCTCGAGCATCGCCGCGAATGCCTCCTGGAGCCGAGCCGAGAACGCCTTTTGGTTAGGGGTCAGCTCGTCCCACGCAGGCACCCCTGGATTGCGCGGGGCGAGCGTCGTGCCCGCGGGGATGACGCCCGTCTCGAGCTGGCGCTTGTACCAGCGCTCCCTGACGACGTCGTAGCCCTCGTCGAATCGGCCACGCCAACGCATCCGGTACTCGAGCGGTGACTGGTGTGGGGCGTGGGTCGCGCCGAAGGCCAGGTACAAGAAGAAGGGGCGGTCGGGGCGAATCGACTGGAGGTCGCCGATCCACCCGGTTGCTCGATCGACGATGTCCTCCGAGACGTGGTACCCGTCCTCGGGCCCCGCCGGCGGGTCGATGTGGCCATTGTCCGAGGTGAGTTCGGGATAGAACTGATCGGCTTCCCCCTGGAGGAACCCGTAGAAGCGGTCGAAGCCCTTCTGCAGTGGCCAGTTGGTGTGGGGCCCGGCGGCGCTGCACTCGTCCATCGGAGCGAGATGCCACTTTCCCGCTGCGTAGGTCGCATAGCCGTGGGCTCGGAGGAGTTCGGCGATTGTCGCCGCACGCGGGCTGATGCCGCCGCGCATATGCGGGAATCCGGTGTTCCAGTTGGACACCCCCCGCATCCCAACTGCATGCGGGTTGCGTCCCGTCAACAGTGCCGCCCGGGAAGGCGAGCACAGCGCGGTCGTGTGGAATCCCGTGTAGCGCAGGCCTCCCGCGGCCAACCGGTCGATGGCCGGTGTCGCCAGCTCCGACCCATAGCACCCGAAGTGCGCGAAACCGGTGTCGTCAAGGACGATTACCACGACGTTCGGTCCGCCGAGGCCAGCGGGCGGGTCCGGCCACCACGGCGTCGACTCGCGATAGGTGCGCCCGATCGTTCCCTTGAACTCCGGCTCGTTGGGCGTGGCGGGCACGTCTGACCTCCTCGTGGCAACTACGGTTGACGGAGCCGATCGGCCCCGTTTGACCATAATCTCAATGCCGAGAGCGGCCGGAAGTCGGCCACGGACCGGCACCGGAGGAAGACATGGACGTTCTACGTACGCCCGAGGAGCGATTCGCCTCGCTTCCCGGCTACTCGTTCACCCCCCACTACCTGGAGCTGAAGGAGGGGATCCGTGTGCACTACGTGGACGAGGGGAGGGATGGCGGGCCGATCGTCCTACTCATGCACGGCGAGCCTTCGTGGGCGTATCTCTACCGCAAGATGATCCCGGTTCTTGTCGAGGCGGGCTGCCGTTGTATCGCCCCGGACCTTGTCGGGCTCGGTCGATCCGATAAGCCGGCGTCGATGGAGGACTACAGCTACCAGCGCCACGTCGACTGGATGATCGAGGCCCTCTTCGCGCATCTCGATTTGCGCGGCATCACGTTCTTTGGCCAGGACTGGGGAGGGCTCATCGGCCTGCGACTCGTCGCGGCCGAACCTGACCGGTTCGCGAGGGTCGTCGTTGCGAACACCGGCCTACCGACCGGCGATGCGCGGCCGACGGACGCCTTTCTCTCGTGGCAGAAGTTCGCACGCGAAAGCGAGGTCTTCCCTATCGGCAAGATCGTCTCGGGCGGCTGTGTCAACAGGCTCAGCCCCGAAGAGATCGCGGCGTACGATGCACCCTTCCCCGACGACTCCTACAAGGCCGGAGCCCGGGTGTTCCCGGCCCTCGTGCCGACCTCGCCCGAGGACCCGGCACACGACGCGAACGTCGCCGCCTGGAAGGTCCTGGAGACGTTTGACCGGCCGTTCCTCTGCACCTTCAGCGATAGCGACCCCGTGTCCAAGGGGGGCGAGCGCGCCTTTCTCGGCCGCGTGCCTGGTGCGGAGGGTCAGCCGCACACGACGATCGAAGGCGCCGGTCACTTCCTCCAAGAAGACAAGGGTGAGGAGCTCGCGAGGCTCATCGCCGACTTCGTTGCCGCGTCATGAGCGACCCGAAGGCGGTTGACTTCCACTTCGACGTCATGTGCCCCTACGCGTATCAAACCTCCATCTGGATGCGTGACGTGCGCGACCAGCTGGGTCTCGACGTTCGCTGGCGGTTCTTCAGCCTGGAGGAGGTCAACCACGTCGAGGGAAAGAAGCACCCCTGGGAACGAGAGTGGTCCTACGGCTGGTCGATGATGCGGGTGGGAGCCAAGCTCCGCCGGATCGACCCCGGACTCCTCGACCGCTGGTACTGGCTGGCTGGCACCGCGCTTCACGTCCAAGGCATGAAGCCGCACCGCCGGGAGGTGGCAGAGGAGCTTGTCACCGAGATGGGACTGGATCCCTCGCTCGTGGGCGAGGCGATCGAGGATCCGACCACGACCGATGAAGTGAAGGCGGAGCATGATCGGGTCCTCGAACTCGGTGGTTGGGGAGTCCCGACCCTCGTTTTCGAGGGCGACCACGCCCTGTTCGGTCCGGTGGTGATCGACCCCCCGAAGGGCGACGAGGCCGTCGCGCTCTGGCGCCTCGTGACCGGCTGGATCGACTTCCCGCACCTCTATGAGCTCCAGCGACCCAAGCGCCGTGCGGACCTGCGGGCCATTCAAGACACGTTCCGCCCGTACCTCGAGGCCCGGGACTGGGTGAGCGTCCAGCGCGAGACCCCCTGAGGGACCACCGTCGGGGTCAATACCGGCCGAGCTCGGCACGCAGCTGGTCAAGCCCCATGCCCCCGAGATCGAGGGCGAAGCGGTGGAAATCCTTCAGGTCGAAGGACGCACCCGTGCGCTCCTTCGCCGCCTGCCGGCTCTCGAGCCAGACCCGCTCGCCCACCTTGTAGGAGATCGCCTGCCCCGGAAGCCCGAGGTAGCGGTCGACCTCCGACGCCATGAAATCGGCCGGAAAGCACGAGCGCTCGATCACGAAGGGGAGCGCGAGCTCGGGGGTCCAGCGCTCGCCGCCGTGGTAGCCCTCGGAGCTCGGGATCTCGAGCTCGAGATGCATTCCGATGTCGACGATGACCCGCACAGCCCGCATGGCATGGGCTGAGAGCATCCCGAGCTCGTAAGCGGGATCCTCCAGGTACCCGAGCTCGCCCATGAGGCGCTCGGCGTAGAGCGCCCACCCCTCACCGTGCCCGGAGGTGAAACCGGCCAACCGCTGGAACCTGGTGAGCGTGTCGGAGAGGTAGCGGACCTGGGCCACTTGGAGGTGGTGGCCCGGAACGCCCTCGTGGTAGCAGATCGACACCTCCCGCCAGAGCGGGAACCGCGTTTTGCCCATGGTCGGGTACCAGGTTCGACCGGGCCGTGAGAAGTCCTCGCTCGGCCCCGTGTAGTACATGGCAGCGGCGCCTCCGGGCGGCGCGATCATCGCCTCGCAGCGCCGGACCGGTTCCGGGATGTCGAAGTGCACGCCGTCGAGCTCGTCGATCGTGCGGTCGATGAGCGCTTGGTTCCAGCTCTGGAAAGCGTCGACACCCTCGATGACCCGTGCCGGATCGGCTTCGAGGTGACTCACTACCTCGGGGAGTGAGGCGCCCGGCACCAGTTGTTCGCACACCGTGCGCATCCGGTCCTCGATGCGGTACAACTCGTCCCATCCGAAGGCATAGGTCTCCTCGAGGTCGAGCTCGGCACCCGTGAAGTAGCGCGCTGCCAGCGAATAGCGCTCCTGCCCCACGGCGTCTCTTGGGGTCGCCCGCTCGAGGTAGCGCTCGCGCAGCCACGTGCCGAGCTCAAGGTATGCAGCGGCGGCCACCTGCGAACCGAGCCGGAGCCGCTCCTCGCTCGGTCCGCCGGGGTAGCGGCTGGCCAGGCTGGCAAAGTAGGACCGTTTCGGATTCTCCAGCCCGCCCCAGGTCTCGCACTGCGCGGCGCAGGCGAGCACCTGGCGCTTGGCGCTGAGCTGACCCCGCGCCATGCCCTCTTCGAGCGTTCTGCGAAGGCCGCCCAGCGCACCGGGCACGGCCTGCATCCTGGCGGCGACCGTTTCCCAATCCGATTCGCCGCCCAGGGCCATGAGGTCGAAGCTCCGACGGACCTGATCCAGCGGGCTGAAGATGACCCGCAGAGGCCGCAGATCGTCACCCGATTCGTGCATCTCGAGCCCGACGCCGAGTCGTTCGGCCATGACGTCGGCAGCGATCCGATCACCCTCGCCCGACCGTTCGGCCGTCGCGAGCGCCTCGAGCGCCCGGCGCTGGATGGCGGCGCGTTCGGCCAGGCCGTCCGGAGAGAGGTCTGGCAACCGGTCGTCGAACCCCGGCACCCCCCACGCGGTCGCCGACGACGGGTCGGCAGCCGCCATCTCCTCGATGTAGCGGACCGAGATCTCGCTGACGGTGGCCATGGGCATCCTCCTGGTTCGGCGCCCATTCTCTCGGCGCTGGCCGTCGCGCGCCCGTCGAAGGTCAGTCCGAGGGGAGTGTGTGGTCGACGCGTAGCTCCTTGTGCAGCTCGTCGAGCCGAGCGCGAAAGCGTTCCACGCTTCGCTCCTTGACCGACTCGTAGCCGCGCACCAGGTCCGGGGACTCGGCGACCTGGACGATGATTTCGACGGTTTCGGGGTCGAGACGATCGAGGGCGGTACCGACTGCGGCACGGTATTGGCCCGGGAGCTGCCGCTCGAGTCGTCGGATGTGGGTGTGGCCGAACGGATCGAACGGGGTGCCCCGGAGGCGCCGCATTGCCACGAGCAGCCGGAAGGCGGGACGCGCGGAGCGGCCCAATCGGATCTTGCGTCGAAGGCCCAAGGCCCGAAGGACGGGTGGGTGCAGTAGAACCCGCACTCGGGCTCGCTCGCCGAATTGGTCGGCCAGACGGTCGCGCACGCTCATCTCGAGGTGGAGCCGCGCCACCTCGTACTCGTCCTTGTAAGCCATCAGCTTGAACAGCCCATGGGCGAAGGCCAGGGCGACGCGTCCCCGGTCGTCATCGCCGAGTCGCTCTCGCTCGCGTCGGGCAACCTCTTCGACCGCCGACCGAAACTCCCGCGCGTAGCGCTCGTCTTGATAGTCCGCGAGCTCGCGAGCCCGGGCGTCGACCAAGTCCCCCAAGGTGGCGATTGGCGGTGCCGGTGGGACCGAGGGTGCGAGCGCGCGATGCACGACGTCGGGGTTGGCCGCGGCGGCGCGGCCCCACCGAAAGGCGCGGACATTGTCGGCCGGGGCGACGCCATTGAGCCTGATCGCGGTCTCGATCGCCGCCGCTGGCACGGGCAAGCAACCGTGTTGGTATGCCGCGCCGAGCAGGACCATGTTCGGCGCGAGGTGGAGCCGATTGGCGATCCAGTCCGCGTCGAGGAAGAGCCCCTCGTCGGGCCGGGCCTCGCGTGCGATGCGAGCGATGATTGCGGTCGATCGTGGGAAACGGCTGAATGGGTCCTGCGCGAGCGGGACCGTGGGCACCTGAGCGGTGTTGACGACGGGCACGGTGCGCTCCCGGTCACATACCGAGAGGTTGCTCGGGGCCGCCGCACCGAAGAGATCGAAGCCGAGCAGGACGTCCACCGAACGGCTCGAGGCAGGGATCGCTCCCTCGATCGGTGCCGAGGAGATCCGCACGTCGGAGACGACCGGACCACCCTTTTGGGCGAGCCCGGTCTGCTCGAGGCCAGCTGCGAAACGACCGGCGAGGTGGGCGGCCATCTGCAAGATCCTCGAGACCGTCACGACCCCGGTTCCGCCGATGCCCGGC
This sequence comes from Acidimicrobiaceae bacterium, assembly GCA_027306525.1. GTDB lineage: Bacteria > Actinomycetota > Acidimicrobiia > Acidimicrobiales > RAAP-2 > Palsa-461. The sequence continues at coordinate 6,672 of DAHUZM010000136.1, read as the reverse complement.
ATCCGGATGACCACGGGGTCCGGCACCCGGGTGATCGGCTCGTCCGGCTCGAAGGGTGGATCCGGCGCCTGGAGGGGTTGCGGTGCCGCGAACACCTCCACGAACGAGGGGCAATCGCCCCGGATGCACGAGTAGTCCAGATTGCAGGACCCCTGGTCAACGGCAGTCTTTCGGCCGTAGGCCGTGTCGAGGGGCACGAGCGACATGCACGTCGCCTTCGACACGCAGTCGCCGCACCCCTCACAGACGCGTTCGTTGATCCAGATCCGGCGTGACGGCGTCGCAACCGTGCCGCGGCGGCGTAGCCGGCGCTCCTCTGCGGCGCACCAGTCGTCGTGCAGTAGGACACTCACTCCGGGAACGGCGGCGAGCTCGCGCTGGACCTCGGCGAGGTCGTCTCGATGACGCACCGTGGCGATGGGGTGCAGCCGCACGCGACGGTACGCGTCGGGGTCGGCGCTGGTCACCACAACCTTGCGCACACCTTCGGCAGCGAGCAGGTCGACGACCGCCCGGACGTCCATCGACCCCGATGGCCTCTGGCCGCCCGTCATGGCCACTGCGTGGTTGAAGAGCAGCTTGTAGGTGAGGTTGACGTCGGCCGCGATGGCGGCGCGAACTGCAAGCGAGCCGGAATGGAAGAACGTGCCGTCGCCGAGGTTCTGGAAGTAGTGCTGATCGTCCGTGAAGGGTTCCAGCCCGATCCACTGTGCGCCCTCGCCGCCCATCTGCGTCATGCCCACTTGGTGACCACGACCCTCGTCGTGAAGCGCCACCATGATGTGGCACCCGATGCCGAGCCCGACCAGCTGGTCGTCATCGGCACGCGTCGAGATGTTGTGCGGGCACCCAGAACAGAAGTATGGGGCACGCTGGGGAGGTTCCTCCGCCTTGTCCTCGCCGGTCACGTGGAGTGTGAGGCGGTCACGGGCCGTGATTCGCTCCATTCGGCGGCGCGCCTGCTCAGGCAGCGCGAGTCGACGCCCGAGCACCGTGGCGACCATGTCGGCGGTGATGGCGCCCGAAGGGGAGAGCAGCGGTCGACCCAGCTCATCTGTGTGTCCGACGATCACCGGCTGGTGGCGCTGGCGATACAGCGCCTCTTTCAACTGCGATTCGATGAAGGGCACCTTGTCCTCGACGACCAGCACCTCGTCGACCCCTGCCACGAGCTCTCGGAGAGCAAGCGGCTCGTTCGGCCAAGCGAGGCCGATGCGGACGAGCCGGATGCCGAGCGTCTCGAGATCCACCCCCGTCAGACCAAGATCGCTGAGCGCTCGCAGCACCGTGGCAAACGGCAGTCCGGGAGCCACGATCGCGAGCCTCGGTCGGCGTGGCTCGAAATGCACGACATTGAGCACAGCGTGGTGCGCATACTCACCAACCCTCGGCAACCTGAAGGAGTGCAGGCGGTGCTCGGCATCGAGGGACTGTGGTCCGACGAGCACGGGTTCGTGGATCTCCCGTTCGATGTCGGGCCGGGGGATGAACGACGCCGGGTCCTCGAGCGCGACCGTCGCCGATCCGTCAGCGATGTCGGCCACGATCTTCATCGCGACCCATGTGCCCGCGTAACGCGAGAGCGCCACGGCGTGCAGGCCGAGGGTGAGCACGTCCGCTACGCACGTCGGGGTGAGCAACGGGACGAGCAGGCTCCGGGTCATCTGCTCGCACGAGGAGGGCAGCGTCGAGGATTTGCACGTCGGATCGTCGCCCACGAAGGCCACGGCTCCGCCGAGCGATGAGGTACCCGAGAGATTGCCGTGGCGGATGGCATCCGCCGCTCGGTCGAGACCGGGGTTCTTGCCGAACCAGAACCCTGTCACGGCGTCATGCCGGCGCCCGGGGAGCTGCCCGAGCAGCTGGGTCCCGGCGACTGCCGTCGCCGCGAGCTCCTCGTTGACCCCTGGGCGGAACACCACTGTGGCCTCTTCGAGAAGCGACGAATTCCGCTGAAGCTCGAGGTCGAGGCCGCCGAGCGGGGAGCCCTCGTACCCAGAGACGAAGGCGGCGGTGTTGAGCCCCCGGCCGCGATCGAGGCGGCGCTGATCGAGTGTCAGGCGGACGATGGCCTCGATGCCCGAGATGAAGACGCTTCCTGATGTAGCGGTGTATTTGTCGGCGAGTGACACCGCCCGGAGCGCGACGTCGGGCTGGTTGGTTCCCGCGCGATTGGCCGTCTGCATTCGGTCAGTCCGGAACCGAGACGTGATGTCCCACGCGCTCGCTCGCGATGCGCTCGGCAATGTCGAGCGGCGTGCTTCCCGAAGCTCGTGCCTGGCGCAAGACCTGACGGACCCGAGCTCCGACCCCTGCGATCGCCTCGGCGGTCGTGTCGCTGTCCCATCGGGCCCGCTGTGCATGGATCGCGATGACGCCACCGGAGTTGATCAAGAAGTCGGGTACGTAATCGATCCCTCTGTCCCGGAGCAGGTCGGCCGCCTGCCGGTGGGTCAGGACGTCGTTCGCGGCACCGGCAATCACCTCACAGGCGAAGGTGCCCACGTTGTCTCGATCGACCAGTCGCCCCACGGCACATGGAGCGAACACGTCACAGGGATGACCGATCACCTCCCCGACCGGGACGACCACCCCGTCCACTGCCTTGGCGACGCTCTGGGCGCGCTCATGGTCGACATCGGCGACCGCGACAGTTGCGCCCGCCTGCGCCAGACGCACCGCCAGCTCCGAACCAACATGGCCAGCCCCCTGGATGAGTACGTGTCGACCCGCGACGTCGCCACCCCAACGGACCTCCGCGGCCGCAGTGATGCCAGCGAAGACGCCGATCGCGGTCTGAGCCGAAGGCTCGAGCACGCAGATGTCTGGTGCTTGGGTCGAAAGGACACGCAGATCGTCAAGCACCGTGCCCATGTCGAGGCCTGGCACGTAGCAACCGCCAAGGCGCTTGACGAGGTGACCAAACGCCTCCATCACAGACCGTCTCGTAGCCACTTCCGGTGTCGGATCGGGGCGGAAGATCACCGACTTGGCACCACCGCTTGGGATCCCGGCCACCGCGCTCTTGAGCGTCATGACCCTGGCCAGGCGTCGAACCTCGGTGATCGCCGAGTCAACGTCGGGATACCGCCGCCACCGGATGCCGCCGATTGCGGGTCCAAGTGTGGTGTCGTCGATCGCGACGGCGGCGCCCAGGCCCGTCGAGCGGTCGTGCACGACCACCAGTTCCTCGGTCTCGTCGAATGCCAAGCCCGAGTCGCTGGTGGCGAGGGTCATCGTGTGGTCTCTCCCTCCTCACAACGAAGCCGGCCTGCCGGTCGAGCGACGCTCACAGAACAGTCCTACTCCCAAGTGCCCTAGGTATGCAGGGTATTGGCCCTGGCCCCGGGTTCCGACGCATCCCAACGAACTCCAGTTTGGCCGTCGAGCGGCCCCATGGCCGGCGGGAACGGTCGTGCCCTAGCCGCGGATGGAAACGCTGTATGCCAAAATGCCGGGCGATCGCCGGGCCGATCCACGGTTCGGTCCGCATCCGGCGGGTCGATTCTGGTGGGGCCGCCCCCAACGATCCGCCAGCGAGGAGACCGATTCCGCCATGTACGCCGCAGAGACCGCCCGTAGCGACCCCGACAAGCCCGCCATCATCATGGCGACCGGGGGCGAGACCGTGACCTTCGGCGAGTACGAGGCTGCGGCCAACCGCATGGCCGGATTGTTGAGGGACACCGGCATCACGCGCGGTGACCACATCGCCATCTTCTCGGACAACAACCCAGCGATGCTGATGACCGAGGGCGCAGGGGAGCGAACTGGCGTCTACTACACGTGCATCAACTCCTACCTCTCCGCCGACGAAGTCGCGTACATCATCAACGATTCGAAATCCCGTGTCGTCGTGGCCAGCGTGGCCAAGTCCGAGGTGGCGCACCAGCTCCCCTCGCTGTGTCCGAACGTCGATCGTTGGCTCATGATTGACGGTGGCCGGAGCGACGGTCCCTTTGAATCGTGGGAGGACGCGACAGCGGCCTACTCTCCCGGGCCGATCGCAGACGAGCAGCTTGGGATCCCGATGCTGTACTCATCTGGGACCACCGGACGGCCAAAGGGGATCTTCCGCCCGCTCCCCGAGATGACCCCGGCCGAGAACCAGCTCAGCGCCGGTCTCCGACTGTTGTGGCGGTTCAGGGAAGGGATGGTCTACCTGAACCCGGCGCCCCTGTACCACTCGGCGCCCCAGGCGAGCGTCGGGATCACGATCCGCCTCGGTGCCACTGCAGTCATCATGGAGCACTTCGACGCGGCGCAGTATCTGGAACTGATCGGGCGCTACCGAGTGACGCACTCCCAGGTGGTGCCCACCATGTTTTCGAGACTGCTCAAGCTGCCAAAGGAGGTGCGCGACGCAGCGGATGTGTCCTCGCTCGAGGTCATCGTCCACGCGGCGGCCCCTTGCCCGATCCCTGTGAAAGAGCAGATGATCGAGTGGTTCGGCCCGATCATCCTTGAGTACTACGCAGCCACCGAGGCAAACGGGTTCACCTTCGTCGACTCCGACGAGTGGATGGCGCATAAGGGGACCGTGGGCCGGGCGCTCGGGGCCGAGGTCCTCATCCTCGATGAAGAGAACAACCCCTGCCCGCCCGGTGTCTCAGGAACGGTCTGGTTCAGGGGCGCTACGAACTTCGAGTATTTCAATGACCCCGTGAAGACCGCGGAGTCACGCAACGCGACCGGTGATGCGAGCACCGTCGGCGACGTCGGCTACCTCGACGAGGACGGGTACCTCTATCTGACCGACCGCAAGAGCTACATGATCATCTCGGGGGGGGTGAACATCTATCCCCAAGAGACGGAGAACCTCCTGATCACGCACCCCAAGGTGATGGATGCGGCGGTCATCGGCGTTCCTGACGAGGATCTGGGTGAGGCCGTGAAGGCGATCGTGCAGCCACTACCCGGCGTCGAGGCCGGCCCCGAGCTCGAGCGCGAGCTGATTGCGTTTTGCCGGGACAACCTCGCGCACTTCAAGTGTCCGCGCAGCGTCGACTTCGAAGAGGAACTCCCGCGTCTGCCGACCGGAAAGCTCTACAAGCGCCTGCTGCGTGACAAGTACTGGCAGGACCACACCACTTCGATCCTCTGACGCGAATCGAGCAGCGCACGGGTAGATCGTCCGAACACGGCCGATGAGCCTCGCAGCGCCGGCGACCGGCGCGGCGAGCGCCCCGTGCGCTTTCCGATGGGCGTCGAGAATGCGCTGGGCGCCCGTTGTCAATCTCGGTTGGTTCGGCGCTGGGAGCCGAATCTCCTCCGCGTTCTCGAACCCAGAGCCGCGCCAGATCGTGTCCTCCCACCGGGGTCGCGGGTGTTTTCCTGGGACTTTGGGCCCTACCGAGGATCGCCCCGGTGCGTCACCCTGCACGAAACATCGTCGTGTCGTCTCGGACGATCTGAGCGAGGCATCGAGAGGATGTGCGCAATGGAGAACAGGGGAGGTCGTCGGCAGAGCCTCTGGCGCAGGGGCGTCTCGGAGCGGCGAGAGCCGCCGTGGCTCGGGCCGCTGCCCATGGGGCCCCTTCGTTTCGACGCGAGGCTCCGCAGAGCGAGGGACGCCGTGCTCGTGCAGGAGCGGTCCGTTCCGCTGGCCGATTCCACCACGATCGAGACGTCGAACGCCCCGTCGCGAGCCGCTTGAGCCTGGTCTGGGGAGGAGTGGCGTGCGATCGATTCAGACACAGGGGGGTACGCATGAACGGCGGCCGCGTCCGCTTGTTGAGCGATGTGACGCCATCGCACGCATGATCGACGACACCCTGGCCGCCCTCGATCGAACCCCCGACACGACGGCGGCACCCGTGCGCCGCTCCGATGGCGTGCAAGCGAGAAAGGGACAGGGGCACGAGGGGTGATGGCCCTGGTGCGAGGAGGGACACGGACCGGCCGTGAACCGCGAACCTTGAGCGCCGCTCCCGACCGCTGGCCAGGTCGCATTTCGCGCTCTTCGGTGCGCGAGGAGCACTCAGGAATCACCGAGGTGCCAGCGCAGTAATCGCAAGTTCCTCGAGTCGGCGCGCTCGAAGGCATCGGGTCTGACCCCAACCGACCCCAGCGCTCATGGCTGTCATCGCTCTGCTGTCCGACACGGCACGACACTCGCCTCGGGCTCGGGCGCCATTCCGATATAGGTGGCGAGGCACTTCACGATCCGTGGAAGCGAGGGTTCTCCTTGTCGGGAATCTGGCCACGGGTTTCTCTGCGCGACCGGCAGCCAGTGCCAGGCCGGCAGTGCATGGCCTTCTCGGAGACAGCGGGTTCGCGATGCTCCTGGCCGAATTCGCGGCGGGCCCCGGTCGTGTGTCGGTGGTGGTGCTAGCGGCTCAGGGCGCGCTCCAGCTGTGCCTTGGACATCTTCGAACGACCCTCGATGCCCCGCCGCCCGGCCTCGGCATAGAGCTGGTCCTTCGTCCGGCCGCGGGGGCCCTTGTGTGACCGGAGACCACCCCGGCGGCCCGAGGACATGTCTCGTGTTGACGCGGTGCTCTTTGTTTTCGATTCGCCGGCGCGCGCCCGCTCCTTGTTGACGGTCCGGGCTGCGATCTCCTCGGCAAGCGACTCCCTGCACCCGTGCTCCATGAGCCCCGACTTGATGTGCTCGTATTGGCGTTCTCGCTTGGGGCTCCACGACTGTTGCGGCATATTGCACTCCTTGGT
>DAHUZM010000121.1 GCA_027306525.1 Acidimicrobiaceae bacterium | reverse complement strand
CGTCGGCGTTGTGCAACTCCATGGCGAGATCGGCGCGGCCGGTGCCGAGCGAGACGCGGATGACGCCGTCGGCGCCGACGCCACGGCGCCGATCGCACAGGTTGCGCACCTCGGCCTCGGACAGCTCGACGCGCGCCTCGGGGTCGACGAGCACGAGGAAGTCGTTGCCGGCGCCCTCGTGCTTGGAGAGCCGCAGTGTCTCGGGGGTCACCCCCCTAGTCTCGCATCGGACGTGTCGGACCCGAGCGCCCGTCGCCATCGAGAAGGGTGCCCAGGGCCTCGGCCGGATCCTCCTCGGCCCCCAGCCACGAGATGCGGGGATCGCGCCGGAACCACGCCCACTGCCGGCGGGCGAAGGCCCGCGTGCGCTGCGCCACCCGCTCGAGCGCCTCCTCCAAGGAGCACCGTCCCTCCAGGTGCTCGAGCAGCTCCTTGTAGCCCAGGGCCTGACGGGCCGTGCGTGAGAGGCCCTCGGGACGCTCGGCAAGCGCCCGCACCTCCTCGAGGAGCCCGGCACCGAGCCATCGCGCGATGCGGGCGTCGATCCGCCGGTCGACCGCGACCGGGTCGAAGGCGATCCCCAACTGGACGAAGCGGGTCGGCGGATAGACCTCGAGCCCCGGTCCATAGGACGAGAACGGACGGCCCGACCCGATCGTCACCTCGAGCGCCCGGATGACGCGGCGGCGGTTCTCCGGGTGCATGCGTGACGCAGCGACGGGATCGAGGGTCGCCAGCCGGGCGTGGAGGGCGGCAGCGCTCCCCGCGAGGTCCGCCTCGGCCTCGAGCCGCGCCGCAATGTCCGGGTAGCGGCCGGGCACGGAGAGGTCGTCGACCACCGCGCGCACGTAGAGCCCCGTCCCTCCGACGAGGAGGGCCCGCCCACCTCGTGCCTCGATATCACGCAGCGCCTCGGCCGCCGCCGATTTGAACATCGAAACCGTGAACTCTTCTTCGGGGTCGACGAGATCCAGGAGATGGTGGCGCACCCGGGACCGCTCGTCGGGCGTTGGCTTCGCTGTCGCGATGTCCATGGCGCGGTACACGGTCATCGAGTCGACGGCCACGATCTCGACGTCGGGACGGGTCCAGGCCGCGTCGAGCGCCGCTGCCGACTTCCCCGACGCGGTCGTCCCGACCAAGACGATCGGGCCGGGCCCGGGACCCTGCGCTGCGCCTGCCCTCAGCGGATGGCGACCGGGATCCGGCTGCGGTGCCGCGGCGGGGAGATCATCTCGATCGGCTCGGCCCGCAGGTGGTGTGGCGCCGCGCCGGTGATGGTGACGTCCACCAGTGCACCGGGTGCGAACGGGGCGCTCCCTATTCGCCACGAGAAGTGCGCGAGCTTGCCCTGCCGGGTACGTCCGGTGAGCATGGCCGGGTCCTTGCGGCTTGGGCCCTCCACGAGCACCCGCTCGACGCGTCCGACACGCGCCTCGTGCTTGGCGAGCGCCGAGCGTTCGACGACCACCCGCAGGCGCTCGAAGCGCTCGGCGACCACGTCGTCGGGAACGAAGTCCTCGCACCGGTCCGCCGCTCGGGTGCCCGGACGCGGCGAGAACATGAAGGTGTATGCGCTGTCGTACTGCGCCTCGGCGGCCACGTCGAGCGTGCGCTCGAAGTCCTCGTCGCTCTCGCCCGGGAACCCCACGATGATGTCGGTGCTCACGGCGAGATCGGGAACCGCCCGACGCACGGCGGACAGCCGCTCGAGATAGCGCTGCGCGCTGTACCCGCGGCGCATGGCCGCGAGCACACGGTCGCTCCCCGACTGGAGCGGCAGGTGAAGCTGCTCGCACACGGCCGGGGTCTCCGCCATGGCCGCCATCGTCTCGGGCCGCAGGTCCTTCGGGTGCGGCGAGGTGAATCGGACCCGATCGATCCCCTCGACCCCGCCGACCGCCCGGAGCAGCTGGGCGAACCGCGGCGAGCGGCGAGTGAGGTCGCGCCCATAGGAGTTCACGTTCTGGCCGAGGAGCGTCACCTCGACCACGCCGCGACGCGCCAGCGCTTCGACCTCGGCCACGATGGCCTCGAGGGGACGGCTGACCTCTCGGCCGCGAACCGAGGGGACGATGCAAAAGGCGCACGAGTTGTCGCAACCGGTCTGGATCGTGATCCACGCCGAGTAGGGCAGCTCCCGCAGGGGCGCCGCAAGATGCGCGGGGGGTCCGTCGGGATCAGGACCGTCGAGGATCTCGGTGATCGGGCCCTCGAGTTCGCTGCGGGCGAGCAGGTCGGGCGCGTGCGCGAGGTTGTGCGTGCCGAAGACGACGTCGACGTGCGGGGCCCGCTCCCGGATCAGGTGCCGATCCTTCTGGGCCTGGCAGCCCCCGACAGCGATCTTGAGCCCTGGCCGGCGCTCGGTCAGCTCCTTCAGGCGTCCGAGCTCCCCGTAGAGCCGGTTGTCGGCGTTCTCGCGGATGCAACAGGTGTTGAACACGAGGACATCGACCTCGCCGAGGTCATCCGTCGGCTCCATCCCCTGAGCAAGGAGGAGACCCGCAAGCCGTTCGGAGTCATGCTCGTTCATCTGGCACCCAAAGGTGCGGATCGCGAACTTCGGCGCCACCTCGAAAGTGTAGGCCCGGCCCCTAGTTGTCCCTGTCGAAGTCGAACACGCTGCCCGAGTGTGGCGGCACGGGCGCCGCGCCGCTCGTCCCGGCCGCGCTCCAATCGGCCGACGATGGCAGCCGGGCACCTTCACCCATCACGAGCCCGGCCCGGTCCGGATGCAGGACGAGGGCGTGACCGGCAACCCCCGACTCGGCCATCGCCGCCCTGGCCTGCTGGCGGAGCCCCGGCGCGGCGTCGAGCGTGGTGATCCCGAGGAGCGCCGGGCCGGCGCCCGACCAACACGCCATCAGCGCGCCGGCCGACAGCAGTGCGTGCAGGAGCTTGGGGGCCTCGGCGAACAGCGGGCTTCGGTAGTCCTGGTGCAGCCTGTCCTCGCCGGCCTCCCGCGACAACATGCGGTGGTCAGCCAGCCCGGCCAAGAGCAGCCCGAAGCGCCCCAGGTTGAACGTCGCGTCCGCGATGCCGACCTGGTGCGGCAGCGCCTGACGAGCCCGGGCGGTCGACAGTGGTCGCTCCGGCACGATGGCAACTACGGCGATCTGCGGATCGAGCGGCATCTCGACGGCGCGCACGGCGCCACGCACCTTGGTCGCGACGACCAGGCCACCGAGCACGCTGGCCGCGGCATTTTCCGGGTGCCCATCCTCCTGGGCGGCGATCGCGAGCGGGTCGCGTGCCCCGGCCGCCGCGGCGGCGGCCACGGCGAGCGCCGCCGACGAACCGAGTCCCCGGCCGACCGGCACCTGGGAGCGAACCGTGATCGCCATGCGGTCATGGCCCTTCACGTCCATGGCCACGCGCGCGGCCAGGTGGCCCGCGTCGTCGGAGATGCCAGCGCCCTCTCCTTCGCTGTTCACGATCAGCCGCGACGCCGGTTCGATCTCGACCTCGACGTAACGATCGAGCGCCAAGGCGATCGTGTCGAAGCCGGGGCCGAGGTTGGCCGCGGAGGCAGGAGCCCTGGCAAGCACGCGTTCAGAATATGCGCTCGAGGAAGGTGAGGCTCGAGAGGCGCCGTGCCGTGACCGTCTCGACCTGGGATGTCTCGGCCCCCACCCGGATCCGCAGGATCCCGACGAGCGAACCGGCCGGGGTTCCGAGGCGGGGGCGGTGCGACACGACGAAGGAGCGCACGACGCTCTGGCCGGGCCAGGCGAGCACCGAGTCGGACGACCGGGCGACGACCGGCGTCGTGCGGCCCCGGCCCGACGCAACCCCGACGCGCTCGCCGCGCCGCACCACGTCGTCGACACGCAGCCCCGCCGCGACCGAGCGGGCGAGTGAGAGGGCATCGAGCCCGGCACCATTGACCACGTCGGCCCCGACGTGGAACCCGAGGACCACCGCGAACACCAGGATCGGCTTGCGGGCGACCACCGCGCGCAACGCGAGCACGTCGCAGCCCCCGGCGGCGGTGGTGAAACCGGACTTGACCCCGACGACGCCGTCGAGGCCGACCAGCGGCGTGAATGAGCCGACCGTGCCGCTGACTGGGAGGGTGACCGTCGAGTGATCGACGATCTGTGCGACAACCGGGTTGGCCATGTCCAGGGTCGCCACCTTCAACTGATCGGCGGGGCTCGATACGGTCTGGGTCGAGAACCCGCTGGCGTCGGCGTAGGTCGTGTGGGTCATGCCGAGTGACGTCGCGGCTGCGTTCATCTTCTGCACGAAGGCCGAGATGCTGCCGGCATCCCAGACCGCGAGCAGATCGGCAAAGTTGTTCGCAGAATGCACGAGGAGACCCTCGAGCACCTGGCGTTCGGTGAGCACCTCGCCCACCGCGACGGGGATGTTGGACTGGTCGGTGGCCGCGTCCTGTTCGTAGTCGTCGACGTCGCTCGAGGTGATCGTGATCGCGGGTCCGTCCTCCCCGGGCGAGAGCGGGTGGTCGGTGAGGACGATGTGGGCGGTCATGAGCTTGGTCAGACTCGCAATGGGCTGCGGCACCTCGAGGCCGTCCTCCGCCGAGATGCCGAGGGTCGGAATCGCAAAGGCCGACTGCACCCCCTCGGGCCATGCCACCGTCGGGGAGCCGCCGGGCACGACCGAAGAGCCGAGCAACATCGGCTTCACGGTGGCATGAGGCTCGGAATCATGGAGGCGGTTCGTGATCACGATGGCCGAGGCGCCGGCCAGCACCACCACCACCGCCAGGACGACGAACACGAAGCCCCTGGGGCGGCGCGACCGGCGGTGCTTCGGACCGCTGCGACGACCCGTCGTCGTGGTCGGCTCATCGAGCGCGGGAACGCCAACGGCCGTCGCCGAGCCGTCGGCCGGCGGCGTCGCGCTCGAGGGTTGCCCGACCCACGATGGAGGGACCTCGGGCAGGGCCGGCACCTGCGCCCCGTTGGTCGGTGCTGGCGATGAGGGGCTGAGAGGTGTCCACGGCGAGGTGGACCACCCCGAGGAGGCCGTCGACTCGGGTGGCGCCGGTGCCGCAGGCTCCGCCGCGTCACCGACGGGGATCGCCACGGCCGGCCCGAGGGCTGCGGCCACCTGTGCCCCACCGGGCTCGCTCGCCGTCGCCACGGCCTGACCCGGGGACGCTTCGACCACGGGTAAGGGCTCGGCCACCGCTCCCGCCGGCGCCGAGGACTCCACGGCAGGCTCCACGGTGGCGGGCGCCTGCGGGCCGGTGAGGTCGTCTGGTGCCACGGCCCAACCCGACGACTCGGGCGAGGGCTCGGCCACCGCTCCCGCCGGCGCCGGGGATTCCACGGGGGGTGACGTGACGGTCCTCCCCGAGGCCCCCCGCCGAAATCTCACCCCGTTTGCCTACTACGCCGCGCCGTCACCCAGTTCGTCGGGGCTCATGAGCACCGCACGCGCCTTTGATCCCTCCGAGGGGCCGACGATGCCACGACGCTCGAGCAGGTCCATGAGCCGGCCGGCGCGGGCGAATCCAACCCTGAGCTTGCGCTGCAACATCGAGGTCGAACCCAGTTGCGACCGGACGACCAGCTCCAACGCCGCCTGGAGCAGCTCATCGTCATCGTCCTCGGCACCACCCCGGCCCGGGGCCCGCTCCTGGAGATCCGAGATCGCGACGACGGGCTCGGTGGTCTTGCCCTGCCGGCGCCAATGGCCGACCGCCGCCCTGACCTCCTCCTCGGACACCCATGGCGCCTGGAGGCGACGCGTCACGCTCGAGGATGCCGTCAACAGCAGCATGTCGCCCTTGCCGATCAGCCGTTCGGCGCCTGGCTGATCCAAGATCACCCGGCTGTCAGCGAGCGAGGAGACGGCGAAGGCCATCCGGCTCGGGATGTTGGCCTTGATGACCCCGGTGATCACGTCGACCGAGGGCCGCTGGGTGGCGAGGACAAGATGGATCCCGACCGCCCGGGCCATCTGGGCGATGCGCACGACGGACTCCTCCACGTCGCGAGCGGCCACCATCATGAGGTCGTTCAGCTCGTCCACCACGACGAGCACATAGGGAAGGCGCCGGGGCATGCCCGACTCCTCCTCATCGACCTCCTCGTCCTCGGCCTCGGTCTCCTCGTCGACCTCACCGTCGTGGTGACGCACCCGTTCGGCGACGTCACGCAGCCGTTGCTTGATGTCGGCGGCGGAGTGTGGGCGCGGGCCGATCGCACCGTTGTCGAAGGCCTCGTTGTACCCGGTGATGTCGCGCATCCCGTACTCGGCGAGCAGCTCATAGCGTTGCTCCATCTCTTTCACGGCCCAGGCGAGAGCGTTGGCCGCCTTCTTCGGGTCCGTGACTACCGGGGTCAAGAGGTGGGGCAGACCGTTGTAGTGCTCGAGCTCGACGCGTTTCGGGTCGACCAGGATGAGCCTGACCTGGTCGGGGGTCGAGCGGAACAGGACCGAGGTGATGATCGAGTTGATGCACGAGGACTTGCCGGCTCCGGTCGC
>DAHUZM010000119.1 GCA_027306525.1 Acidimicrobiaceae bacterium | reverse complement strand
GCCCCGATGCGGGTGGTCCTCTTCGACGAGCGGCTCACGACGGTGTCGGCGCACGCGGCGCTCGGCGCAGCGGGGCGCAGCAGCCGCTCCGCTCGTCGCGTGGTGGACGCGGCCGCGGCGACGGTGCTGCTGCAGGCCTGGCTCGACGCCGGCCGCCCGGCATGAGCGATCCGGCGCCCGAGGCGCGAGCGATCCCCGCCGTCGAGGAGCCCGCTGCGGCGCCGGAACCCTCGCCCGAGCGCGGGGCGGCACGCAGGCGGCGGCGCCAACGGCGTCGCCGGCGCACCCTGCTCGTCGTGGCGCTCGTCATCGTGGTGCTGGGCGGGTGCATCGGCTGGTACGAGTTCCAGGCCAACCCGCTCGGGGCCGAGGGGAAGAAGGTGGTGTTCTTCGTCCACCAGGGCGACTCGGCGGGCGGGGTCATCGACCGGCTGGCGAGTGACGGCGTGATCTCGAGCTCGTTCGCCTTCCGCCTCTCGGAGCTCATCCATGGCACGCCCACGGTCATCCCGGGCGGCTACCTCTTCCACCAGAACCAGTCGTTCTCGACCGTGCGTGCCATCCTCTCGGGGGGACCCGACGTGTTCACGCTCAGCGTCGACCCCGGGCTCACCCTGGCCGAGGTCGCCAAGCGGCTCTCGGGCCTGCCGATCGCGCTCAAGGGTTCGTTCTCCAAGGAGCTAACGAGCGGCGCGGTCTCCTCGCCGTTCGCACCCCCGGGCTCGGGCAGCCTCGAGGGGTCGGTGGCCCCGGGCCAGTATCTCGTCGTGCCGGGGGAGCGCGCGACCCACCTCCTCCAAGAGATGGTGGGTCGCTTCACCAAGAGCGCCGACTCGCTCGATCTGAGCGCCGCCGCGAGCTCGCTCGGCGTCACCCCGGCGCAGCTGCTGGTCGTGGCGTCGATCGTGCAGAAGGAGGGCGTCTACCAGAAGAACATGGGCAAGGTCGCCCGCGTCATCTACAACCGGCTGGCCGACGGCACCCCGCTGCAGATGGACTCGACGGTGCTCTACTCGCTCGGACAGGACGGCGGCCCGGTGACGGCGGCCGACCTCGCGCTCAAGACCCCGTACAACACCTACCTACACACCGGGCTCCCCCCGACGGCGATCTGCACGCCATCGCGGGCCGCCCTGGAGGCCGCCGCGCATCCCACGCCGGGCTCGTGGCTCTATTTCGTGCTCGTCTCCAAGGACGGGACCGAGCAGTTCTCCGACACCTACGCCGAGCAGCTGGCGGCCGAGCAGCTGGCACAGAGCCGGGGCCTGCCGTGAGCCCGAGGGAGAACTGGGCGTCTGCCTCGAGCACCGTCGTGGGAGTGATGGGCGACCCGGTGCGGCACTCGCTCTCGCCCCTCTTGCACAACACCGCCTTTGCCGCGCTCGGTCTCGACTGGGTGTCGGTCGGCTTCCCGGTCAAGGAGGGCGGCGCGCCGAGTGCCCTGGCGGCGCTCGTGCCCCTCGGGATCGCCGGCCTCTCGGTGACCATGCCCCACAAGCGGGTCGTGCGTGCGCTGGTCGACGAGTGCACCGAGGTGGCGGGGCGGCTGGACGCCGTCAACTGCGTCATCAACCGCGACGACCGCCTCGTCGGGGACAACACCGACGGGCAGGGGTTTCTCGAGGCCCTGGGGCGGGGGACCGGGATGGACCCGCGCGCCAGGCGCTGCGTCGTGGTGGGGGCCGGTGGGGCCGCCCGCGCCGTCGTGCTCGCGCTCTACGAGGCGGGCGCCGGCGAGGTGGTGGTCGTGGCCAGGCGCCCCGAGGCGGCCCTCGCCGCGGCCGCCCTGGCCGGCGAGGTCGGCCGGGTCGGGTCGGCCCGGGAGGCGCCCGAGTGCGACCTCATCGTGAACGCCACGCCGATCGGCATGGTCGGCCACTCCAAGCAGCCCCCCGTGGTGCCCGCCGAGGCCCTCGGCCCCGGGCAGGTGGTGGTCGACCTCATCTACGAGCCAGCCGAGACGGCCTGGATGGCCGCTGCGGCGCGACGGGGGGCGACGGTGCTCGGCGGGATCGGCATGCTGGTCCACCAGGCGGCAGCCCAGCTCGAACGCTGGACCGGGCTTGAGCCGCCGGTCGAGGCCATGTGGGCGGCCGCCACCGCCGCCCACGGCTCCTGATGGGTCTTGATCGGTCGCTGCGTCCTTGAGGCAGGCTGATCTCCGAGCCACCTGACGGGAGCACTGCGGGTTCGGGGCCTTGAGCCCGAGCGCGAGAGCGTGCCCCGCCAGGCGGTGAGGAGGATGACGGCCGGCGGGGTGGCGTGCCTCGAGCACTGCATGTGCGTACCCGCTGCGCGGCGCAGCTCGAAGAGGAGTTCGACTGCTGGCTTCTCGACGCCAGACACATGCGCAATGCCCCGGGGAGGACCGACGTCGGCGGCGCCCAGTGGATCTGCCAGCTGACCGAGCACGGTCTGCTCCGCGCCGGCTTCGTCGTTGGTCGCGCTCTGGCACATCCTCTCGGATCGAACAGTCACCTTCGTCGACCTTGGCCCTGACTGCTTCGACCGGCGCAACTCGCCCGAGCTCCGGGCACAACCAAGCGCTCCGAGCTCCGCGCCCTCCGTTGTGCCGTCATCCCAACGACGAGGGGGCCGCGACCGTCGTGCTGCCAACGGCCTGACCTTCGCATTTCGCCCGAGGTCCTCGAGCCACCCGCTGTCCCAGCCGCTCGAGGACGTCACGATTCCCCAGTTCAGGGAGGGTTTGGGCCGCGCCCGGGGGGCACGCAGCACGGCCGTTATTCTGTCCTGCGGTGCGAGCCGCATTGAGCCTCAGCGAGCCGCGCAGCGTCCGCCGGGTCATGGACTTCGACCTCACCTTGGTGCTCACCACCCTGGTGGTGGCGGTCATCGGGGTCGTGATGGTCTACACGGGCTCGCGGGGCACTGCGGCCTCGGCCGGCCTGTCCCCGCATTACTTCTTGGACCGCCAGGCCGTCTTCGTCGTCCTCGGCGTCATCGTCATGGTGGTGCTGGCCGCCATCGACTACCGCCGGATCGAGCTCATCGGGATGATCCTCTACGGGCTCTCCATCTTCGGGTTGCTCGCGATCTTCGTCATCGGGCACAGCGCGCTCGGGGCCGGCCGCTGGATCAGCTTCGGTCCCATCCAGATCCAGCCCTCCGAGTTCGCCATCCTCGGGCTCATCGTCGGCTTGGCCACCTTCGTGGCCAGGAGGACCGACGGGTTGAACTGGCGCGACGTGATCCGCATGCTCGTCATGGCCGCCGTGCCCGTGGTGCTCGTGATGAAGCAGCCGGACCTCGGGACGGCCGTCATCATGACGGTCGTCCTCGTCGTCATGCTGGCGGTGGCGGGGCTCCCGGTGCGCACCCTCGTGCTCCTCGCCATCGGGGCCGGGCTCGCGCTCTTGGCCTTCGTCGAGATCGGCCCGAAGCTCGGCCTCTTCCACGGCTACCAGCTGTCGCGCCTCACGAGCTTTCTCCAGCAGGGTTCGAAGAAGGCCTCGATCCAGTCGTCCATCTGGAACGTCCAGCAGTCCAAACTGGCCATCGGCGCAGGAGGGGTGAAGGGGCAGGGCCTCTTCCGCGGCGTGCAGACCAACAACGGTTACGTGCCCGAGCAGCAGACCGACTTCATCTTCTCGGCGGTCGGCGAGCAACTCGGCTTCATCGGCTCGACCCTCCTGCTCGCCCTCCTCGGGCTCATCGCGTGGCGGCTGCTGCGGGCTGCGCAGCTGGCGCGAGACACCTTCGGCCGGCTGGTGTGCGCCGGGGCGTTCGCGTTCATCGCCTACAGCACCGTGCAGAACGCCGGGATGGCGATGGGCATCATGCCGGTCGCCGGCGTGCCGCTCCCCTTCGTGAGCTACGGGGGCTCGGCCACCTTGTGCTTCTTTGCGATCATCGGCGTCTCGGTCAGCGTCCGGCGCAACGGCGGCCGGGCGGCCCGCTAGGTCCCCGAACCATGTCCGGCCCGCCCGAGGCGGCGGAGGCCGACGGGGTCCTGGGCGACCTCCAGGCACCCACGGCGCACGAGGAGGCCCCCCCGGCGGGCGTCGCAGTGCGCCAGGGCGCCGTCGCGGCCGTCTTCGACGTCCGGGTCGAGCTGCCGGCGCCCCATGCGCTCGTGATCCTGCGCGAGGTCGACCCGCCGCACCGCCAGCTCTCCGTGCCGGTCGCGCTCGGCGATGCCGGCGCGCTCGCCCACGCCTGGCGGGAGCTGCCGGCGGCCCGCCCGCTCACCCACCAGCTCTTCGCCGACGTCCTCGTGCGCCTGGGCGCCACGATCGACGCGGTGCGCCTGATCGGCCGGCGGGCCGGGGTCGTGCTCGCCGAGCTCGAGCTCACGAGCCCCCGGGGGCACGAGCGCATCGACTGCCGGCCCACCGACGCGCTCACGCTCGCGCTCCGCCAGGGGGTGCCGGCCCCGATCCTCGTCGACGAGCGCCTCTTTGAGGTCGAGGGAGACGTCGAGCCGAGCTCGCGCTGAGTCAGTTGGCGCGGGTGAACGCCCGCTCGCCGGGCTGGGAGAAGCCGAGGTGCCGCTCGGCCGGCGTGGCCGCTCCCTCCTCGGAGATCCGCATCAAGAGCGCGATGAGCACGTAGTTGGTGACGAGCGAGGACCCCCCGTAGGCCATGAAGGGCAGGGTGATCCCGGTGAAGGGCAAGAGCCGGGTCACCCCGGCCATGATGATGAAGGCCTGGAAGCCGAGGAGCGCGGTCAGCCCCACCGCCACCAGCCGGGCGAAGTCCGAGCGCGCCGTCTGGGCGACCCGCAGGCCGGTGCCGACCAGCAGCAGGAAGCCGAGGGCCACCACCGTCGTGCCCATGAGCCCGAGCTGGTAGCCGATCGCGGCGAAGATCATGTCGCTCGTGATCGACGAGAGCAGCAGGTGGCAGCCCGCGGCGCACGCCTGACCGAGCCCGAGGCCCACGCCCCCCACGCCCCCGAGCCCCATCGCGTACCAGCCGTTGGCCAGCTGGTCGCCGGTGCCGCCCAGGCATGAGGCCAGCTTGTGCTGACACGCGTAGGAGCTGCTCGTGTGGGCCCACGGATCGAGCCAGATGGCGACGCGCTGGTGGAAGGTGAAGAAGAGATGGGCGGCGATGAAGGCGCCGATCGCAAAGAGGAACAGGCTGAAGACGATGTAGCCGACCCGACCTGTGCTGACCCAGAGCATCACCACGAAGAGCGTGAAGATCAACAGGGCGAAGCCGATGTCGTACTCCTTCGCGATGACCAGCATCGCGAAGCCGAAGACGGCGAGGATCGGCAGCAGCGGGCGCGGGTCGACCACCAGCCGGTTGCCCAGCCGGGCCGTCGGGATCGAGAGCAGCTCTTTGTTGTCGGCCAAATACGAGGCGAAGAAGATGCAGATGAGGATCTTCGCGACCTCGATGGGCTGGAACTCGATCGGCCCGAGGTGGACCCAAAGGCGCGCCCCGCCGACGGTGAGGCCGATCTTTGGGACGAGGGGCAGCAAGATGAGCACCGCGCCGGCGAGAAGGAGGAGGTAACGGTAGCGGTCGAGGTCCCTCGTGCGCCGGATGAAGAGCAAGGTGAGCACGTAGAGGCCCATCCCGATGGCCGTCCACCCGGCCTGGGCCGAGGCCGCGGTCGGGTCGTAGCGGGCGATCACCACGTAGCCGATGCCGTTCAAGAGGGCCGCCGTCGGGAGCAAGATGGGGTGCGCGTTGGGTGCGAGCCACCGGTTCGCGAGGTGGCCCACCAGGACCACGACGAACATGACGGCCAGGAACGGCCCGATGTGGGCGGGGATCTTCGAGGTGCGACCGAGGGAGGCGAGCACGTAGAGCGCGGCGACGATGATCCAGGCGAAGACGAGGAGCCCGAGCTCGGTCCGGCGCTTGGGCTTGGGCCCGAACTGGTACCGAGGGATCCTGTGATAGCGAGCGGGGGCCGTGGCGATGCTCATGACCAGAAGGTGATGGTAGTGGTCATTGGTAGGATCCCCGGGGTAGACCCCCAATGAGCACCGCCGATCCGCCGGGATTCGACATCCTTTCGGGCGCCCCGACGCCCGCTGTGCCCGACCCGGTCATCGCGTCCAGGCCCTTCTCGACCCCTCCCGGGGGCGACGACGACTACGCCGAGCGGGCCCGCCGCAAGGCCCGCCAGGAGGCGCTCGAGGCCATGGGGCCGGGCCGCTTCACCAATCGGGAGCTCTCCCGCCTCGACTTCGGCGCCCGCCTGCTCGACCTGGCCGAGGACCGTTCGGTGCCCCTGCTCGAGCGGGTGAAGTTCATGGCGATCTTCGCCCAGATGCTCGACGAGTTCTTCCAGGTGCGGGTCTCGGGCCTCGAAGACCAGGTGGCGGCCTCGGTCACCACCCGTTCCGACGACGGGCTCCGGCCGGCCGAACAGCTCCGGGCCATCCGCCAGCGGGTCGAGGAGCTGGTGGCCCGGCAGGACCGGATCTTCCTCGACCAGATGGCGCCCCAGCTGGCCGACGTGGGCATCCGCCTCTCGGAGTGGTCCTCGCTCGACGACGACGACCGGCGCTACCTGGTCGACGTGTTCCAGCGAGAGATGTACCCGGTGCTCACCCCCCTCGCAGTCGACCCGTCGCACCCGTTCCCCTACATCTCGAACCTCTCGCTCAACCTCGTCGTCGAGGTCGGGGACCCAGTGACCGGCGAGCGCCGCATCGCGCGCGTGAAGGTGCCTCCCGTCCTGCCGCGCTTCGTCGTGATGCCCGACGGCGAACGCGTGGTGCCCTTGGAGCAGGTGATCGCCGCGCATCTCGACACCCTGTTCCCGGGCATGACGATCGGCCGTCACGACGTCTTCCGGGTGACCCGCAACGCGGACCTCACCTTCGAGGAGGACACCGATGACCTGATGATGGCCATCGAGATGGAGCTGCGCCAGCGACGCTTCGGCCGGGCGGTGCGCCTGGAGATCGCCGCGGGGGCGGCCGACTCGGTGCGCGACCTGCTCGGGTCCCAGCTGCAGCTCTCGGCGGACAACGTCTACTCGGTCGAGGCGCCGATCGACCTCGCTGGGCTCTGGGCGGTCTACGGGCTCGACCGGCCCGAGCTCCACGAGGAGAGCTGGACGCCGATGACCGGGGCCCCGCTAGCGGCCGGCGAGCAGGTCGACTTGTTCGCGGTGCTGCGTGAGCGCGACGTGCTTGTGCAGCACCCCTACGACTCGTTCGCGACGTCCGTCGAGGCCTTCGTCGATCAGGCGGCCCGGGATCCCGATGTCATCGGGATCAAACAGACCCTGTACCGCACCTCGGGCGACAGCCCGATCGTCGCGTCGCTCATCCGCGCCGCCGAGCTCGGCAAGCAGGTGGCCACAGTCGTCGAGCTTCGGGCCCGCTTCGACGAGCAGGCCAACATCGGCTGGGCCAAACAGCTCGAGGAGGCGGGCGTGCACGTGGTCTACGGCCTGGTTGGCCTGAAGACCCACTCGAAGACCTGCCTCGTCGTGCGTCGGGAGGACGACGGGATCCGGCGCTACTGCCACATCGGGACCGGCAACTACAACTCGAGGACCGCCCGGATCTACGAGGACCTGGGGCTGCTCACCGCCGACGAGGAGATCGGGAGCGACCTGGGCGACCTGTTCAACCACCTGACAGGGTTCTCGCGCCACGCCGACTACCGGCAGATCTTGGTGTCGCCGGTCACGACGCGCGACCGGGTGATCGAGATGATCGAGGAGCAGGCGGCGGTCGGGTCCCGTGGGCGCATCGTCTTCAAGCTCAATGGGTTGACCGACCCCGCCGTGATCGACGCCCTCTACGGCGCGTCGATGGCCGGCGTGCCGATCGACCTCATCGTGCGGGGCCTGTGCTCGCTTCACGCCGGTGTGCCCGGCCTCTCCGAGACGATCAGGGTGCGCTCGATCGTCGGGCAGTTCCTCGAGCACTCGCGCATCTACCGCTTCGGCGGGGGTGCACGATTCGACGACGGCGAGTGGCGCGGCGACGACGAGTGGCCCCTCGCCGAGCCATGGTCCGACGAGGGCCCCGCCACCCCGTTGCGCATCTACATCGGCTCCTCGGACCTCATGCGGCGCAACCTCGACCGAAGGATCGAGGTCCTCGTCCCGGTGCACGACCGCAAGCTCGTCGCACGGCTCTTGGAGATCCTCGACCTCGCGCTCGCCGATGACACGAACTCCTGGGAGCTTGGCCGCGACGACGCCTGGCGGCGGATCGCGAGGGTGCGTTCCTTCAGCCTCCAAGAGCGCTTGAAGGAGCTGGCCATCGAGCGGGCGAGGCGCCGCCGGGACATCGACACCCGCTCCCAGCCGCCGCCCCCCTGACCGCATCGACTCGCGGCATCGGGACCGCTGACCCGGTGCCACGCTCACGTGCTCGGTCGCGCGATCGAGCGACCGAGCCGCGAGGCGCTGTCACGACGCCCGGGCTCCTCGAGGGACCGGCGCGGTTGGCGGGCCGCGGCGAGCGGCCGCTCGCGCGAAGGTGCCGGCCGTCGAGTGGCTCGGAGGTCGGCCTGCCTCAGCAGAGCGATCCGAACCCATTAGGAGTCCCGGCTGAAGACCTGGCTCGACTGGGAATCGGTGTCGTGCGGGGCCTGCGGGGCCCCCACCTCGGGGCTGACGCCCTCGCCCGGTGCCTTGCCGTCGGGCGAGGGCGGAGGCGGCGCGACCCCACGGCGCCGGCCGCGCCAGCGAAGCGAGAGGTAGGCGGCGCCGCCCACGGGGATCGGCAGCCAGAAGTTGATCAGGCGATAGCTGATGACCCCCAAGATCGCGGTCTGCTTGGACACGTGGAACCCGACGAGCGTGGGGATGAGCACGCCCTCGACGACACCGAGGCCCGAGGGGGTGATCGGGATCACGGCCAAGATGTTCGCGAGGCCATACGCGACGAGCAGGTCGATCGGGAAGACCGGGCCCGAATGGAAGGCGAAGAGGAACACCCAGAGCGACGCCGCGTCGAGCAGCCAGTTGAGGGCGGCCCACTGGATGGCGTGGAGCAGGAGTGCCCGGTCCCGCAGCAAGACGTGGAGCCGGTTCGCCAGCTTCTGGAGCAGGGCCGAGATCGCCTCGGGGTTGAGGAGCGGCAGCCGGCGGGCGACCGCCTCGATGATGCGCATCGCCCGGGTCTGTCCCCTCGTGATCAAGAACACCGTGCCGGCGAAGGCCCCGATCAAGACGACGCCGGCCGCCGACGCGATGCCATAGAGCGGGTTGAAGCCCCGGAGCGGGATCGAGATGATGAGCGCCAGCCAGAAGATGGCGTTCAAGACCAGGGCCGAGCCAACCCCCTGCTCGGCCAGGCCGAACCCGGCCGTGCTCCCAGGCACCCCCTGCTCGGTGAGCAGCCGGTAGCCAACCGCGGTGCCCGGCGCGGTGCCGCCCGGCACCACGTGGCTCACGGCCAACGTCGCCATGTTCACCCTGAGCAGCCGCCAGCGGCTCGGCGAGTCCGGCGACAAGACGGTGTGGGTGAGCTCGGCGTACGCGATCAGGGCCAGCACCTCCCGGCCGACCCCGAGGAGGAGATAGGCGACGTTCACGTGTGCGAGCACGCCGACGTGCTTGCGGGCGCTCGCGAGCTCGGGGAGGAGGAAGTACTCGAAGACGAAGAAGAGGACGAAGATCGAGATCGTCCATCGCACCTCGCGACGGATCTTGGGTAGGCGGAACCGCCGCCGCGCCGGCTCGGTCATCCCCCCAATGCTGGCACGTTGCGCCGGGACGGCTCCGCTCCGAGGTCTTCTCGGGGAGATCCGTCTCGTAAGCTGCCCGCCGTGCGGGTCCTGGTGGTCATCCCCACCTTCAACGAGGCGGAGAACATCGACCGGGTCGTCGCGGCGACCCACGCCGCCCTGCCCGACGCCGGCATCCTCGTGGTGGACGACGGCAGCCCCGACGGCACGGCCGAGCGGGTGGAGGAGCTCCGCGAGCGCCATCGCGACCTGCACCTTCTGCGCCGGGAGAAGAAGTCCGGCCTTGGCAGCGCCTATCGGACCGGCTTCCGCTGGGGGATGGAGCACGGCTACGACGTGATGGTCGAGATGGACGCCGACCTCTCCCACGACCCGGGCGCCCTCCCCGAGCTGATCGCCCCGATCGCCCAGGGCCACGAGGTGGTGATCGGCTCGCGCTACGTGCCCGGCGGCTCCATCCCGAAGTGGAAGCTCCACCGTCACCTGTTGTCCAAGGGCGGCAACGTGTTCGCGTCGGTCGTCCTCGGCCTGCGGGTCGCCGACTCGACGGCCGGCTTCCGCGCCTATGCGGCCACGCTCCTCTCCCGGATGGCCCTCGACACCGTCCGGGCCGAGGGCTACGGATTCCAGATCGAGATGACCTACCGGGCCCGCCAGGCCGGCGCCTCGATCGTGGAGGTCCCGATCCGCTTCGTCGACCGGGAGGTCGGGGAGTCCAAGATGTCCTCGGCCATCGTGGTGGAGGCGTTCTTCCTCGTGACCTGGTGGGGGTTGTTGCGGGCCCTCGGGGCAGCCTGGCACCTCGCACGGGGCAGGCGCCCAGCGCGCGAGAAGGTCGCGGTCAGCCGGCACTCCTAGATCCAGCCGGCGGATGCCGCCGGCGGGGGTCTGCGACAATGGGGGGGTGCCCGAGAAGGACCGGATCCTCGTCGTGGACGACGAGCCCTACATCACGGACCTGCTGACCACCGGGCTCGAGTTCGAGGGGTTCGCCGTCGACGTCGCCACGACCGGCACCGAGGCCGTCGCGAAGGTCCGCAGCACGCGGCCCGACCTCGTGCTCCTCGACGTGATGCTGCCCGACATCGAGGGCATCGACATCTGCCGGCGCTGGCGCGAGGAGGGGGAGATCGTCCCGGTGCTGTTCCTCACCGCGCGCGACGCCGCCGAGGACAAGCTCATCGGCCTGGCGGTGGGCGACGACTACGTCACCAAGCCCTTCTCGCTCAGCGAGGTCGTGGCCCGGATCCGGGCGGTGTTGCGGCGCACCCGCGATGAGATCGCCGAGGACCGCCCGCTGCGCTTCGCCGACCTCGTCATGGACGTCGAATCCCGTGAGGTCTGGCGCCAGGGGGTCTCGATCGAGCTGACGGCGACCGAGTTCAACCTCCTGCGCTACCTGCTCGAGAACGCGAGGCGGGTCGTCTCCAAGTTCGAGATCCTCGACCAGGTGTGGGGGTACGGCTTCGAGGGCGACCCGAACATCGTGGAGACCTACATCAGCTACCTGCGCAAGAAGGTCGACGAGTTCGAGCCGCCGCTCATCCACACCTTCCGACGGGTCGGCTACTCGCTGCGACTGCCCAAGGCATGACGACGACGCGGCGTCGCTGGAGCCTGCGTCGCCGGCTGACGCTCTCGATGGCGGCGGTGCTCGTGATCGCGCTCGCCGTCGCCAATGTCATCACCTATAGCTCGCTTCGCTCCTTCCTCTACGGGCGTCTCGACGACCAGATCGACGGCGCCCAGCTCAAGGCCTACAACTTCCTCACCGTCCAGCTGCCCCACATCGAGGCGTTCCGCCGGCATGGCCACGTGGGGGAGGCGTTCGTGAAGCGGGAGCTCGAGAACAGGGTCAGCCCCGACATCTACCTGCTCGTCTTGTCGCGCACCGGCAGCGTGGTCGTCCAATCACCCTCGGGACCCCAGAGCGCCCCGGACCCACGGCCCCTCGTCCCGGCCTCGCTGCGCCCGGCGCCCTTCCCGCGCACGCACCGCTACGGGGCGCTCGGCGGGCCGTACCACTCCGAGCCCAACAGCGCCGACGTGGGGAGCGTCGGCCGCTCGGGCGTGCGCTACCGCGAGTCGGCGGTGGACGTGCCCGAGGGCGTCTTGATCACGGCCGAGTCGCTCGACTCGACCACCAAGACGCTCGCTTCGCTTCTGCGCGTGCAGCTCATCGCGTCGCTGCTCGTCTTGGCGGTCCTGGTCGCGATCGTGCTCTTCACGCTGCGACGCGGCCTGCGCCCGCTCGAGGAGATGGCCGAGACCACCGACGCCATCGCGGCGGGCGACCTCGCCCGACGTGTCTCGGTCGGCAGCGCCTCGAGCGAGGTCGAGCGCCGCGGCAGCGCCCTCAACGACATGCTCGGCCGCATCGAGGACGCCTTCAGGGAGAAGTCGGCCACCGAGGAGCGCCTGCGGCAGTTCGTGGCCGATGCGTCCCACGAGCTGCGGACCCCGCTCACCTCGATCCGCGGCTACACCGAGCTCCTCCGCAAGGGGGCCTTCAACGACCGGGCGAGCGAGGAGAAGGCGCTCGAGCGGGTCGAGCGTGAGGCGCGCCGGATGGGCGTGCTCGTGTCGGACCTGCTCCTCCTCGCCCGCCTCGACCAGGGCAGGCCGCTCGAGGCGGTGCCGGTCGACCTCGCGAGGGCGGCGGCCGACGCGGTGAGCGACGCCCGGGCGATCGACCCCCTGCGCCCGATCGACCTCGTGTCGAGCGGGGC
>DAHUZM010000114.1 GCA_027306525.1 Acidimicrobiaceae bacterium | reverse complement strand
AGTCGGGCGTCGGACCCCGGGCCTCGGTGCGCCCACCCGATCCCGGGGGTCGGGCCCAGCTGGGGCGCTGGTCGCGATCGGTGCTACGTATCGGACACCGCCAGGTTGGCGTGCGCCGGTCGACCGCAGGAGGCAGCGTGGTTGCTCGCACCCTCTACGAATACGTTCCACACCAGCGGACCCGGGAGAAGCTGGACCACGCGCTGGCGCCCGTCCGGGTGAGCGAGCAGCTGCCCAGCGGCAGCGTGCTCGCCCGGTTCAACTCGTGGTTCGCGGTGAAGATCACCAACGGCGTGGGCACGATGTGGTGCGCGTACGCGTTCGCGGCCCTGGCGCTCGTGAGCCTGCCGTCGGCGGTCCGGTCGCACAACGCGGTCACGCTCGTCTCGTGGATCTCTCAGACCTTCCTCCAGCTCGTGCTCCTCTCGGTCATCATCGTCGGACAGAACGTCCTGGCCGCGGCGGCCGACAAGCGCTCCGTTGCCACCTACAACGACGCGGATGCGATCCTGCACGAGTCGGTGAAGCTCCAAGAGCACCTGCTGGCCCAGGACGAGGTCCTTGAGCGGCTGCTCGCCCGGGCGGAGGGGACCGCGTAAGGGCACGTCGGCGGGGGGTGCCCCCAATCCCGAGCGGCGAGGAACCTAGGCTCGCTGCGTGGGAACCCGACGTGAGCCCCCGCGCGGCGCGCCCCCATACAGGACGGGTGGACTCCCACGCGATGGCCGCATCGAGGCCCGGGGCCGGGCCCGGCCCGTTGCCGGACGGGACCATGCCGGCCTCGTCGCGCTCGGCGAGGAGATGCGTTCGGGCGGCTCGAACGGCCGCGGATCGCACCGCGGGGGCGGGGGGAGGGGCCGCCGGCCGCGATCGCGCGCCCGCCGCGTGCTGCTCATCGGGCTCGCCGTGATCCTCGTCTTGCTGATCGCCGGCGTCGGCTACGCCTACTACTGGACCCACGACCTCCACCGAGTCCAGGTCAACGGCCTACGGTCCAACTTCCTCTCGGGCGCCGAGGTCGGCACCGAGAACATCTTGATGCTGGGCTCGACCTCCCGGTGCGCGCTCGCCGTGCAGAACCCCGCCTACGGGCTCTGTTCGCAGGGAGTGACCGGGGTCAACAGCGACGTCATCATGATCCTGCACGTCGACCAGGCCCACCGCCGGCTCGCGCTGCTCTCGATCCCGCGTGACCTGTTCATCCCGAACGCCCGCAGCACCGGCGCCAACAAGATCGACGCCGGGCTCTATCAAGGAGTGTCCCAGCTGGTGACCTCCATCGAGGAGGACTTCGGGATCCCCATCCAGCACGCCGTCGAGCTGAACTTCGACCAGTTCGCGAACGTCGTCAACGCCTTGGGCGGGATCAACATGTCGTTCCCCGAGTCTGTCTTCGACGCCGAATCCGGGCTCAACGTCCAGGCGGCGGCCTGCGTGCATTTGAACGGGACCCAGGCGCTCCAGGTGGTGCGGGCCCGCCACCTCCAGTACAAGGGCACGTCGAGCGCGTACTACGCCGAGGCATGGCCCTATGAGAACCAGAGCGATCTCGCCCGGATCCGCCGGGACCACGAGTTCTTGCGGGTGCTGGCCTCGGCGGTGGCCAAGCGGGGCCTCGGCAACCCGATCGCCGACATCTCGCTCATCAACTCGCTGAAGAGCGACCTCAGTTTCGACCAGTCGTGGTCCGTGAATTCGATGGCCGCCCTCGTGCTCGACTTCCACCACGTCAACATGAACGCGGTCCCCCAGCTCACCCTCCCCGTCGCCCAGGTGAACGACCCCAACGGTGGGACCTACGGCGACCTCATGTACCGGGGATACTCCTATGGCCAGGTCGAGTTCCCCGTGGCCTCCGCCGATCGCGCGGTGATCGACAAGGTCCTCGGCATCGCGCCCAACGTCGATGCGTTGAGCGGTCAGAAGCTGCCAGCCCCCTCCGCCGTGACCGTCTCGGTGATGAACGGCTCGGGGGTGGCGAACCAGGCGGCGACGACCCAGGCGCAGCTCGGCGCCCTCGGGTTCCACACGGTCGGAGTCGGCGACGTCACGCCGAGCGGCGACGTGGCCGAGACCGTCGTCTACTACGGGTCCCACGCCGCCTCCGCTGAGGCCGCGGCCGAGGAGGTCGCGAGCTCGATGAGCGGGGCCGTGATCATCGCCTATGACCCGAGCCGGGTCACGAACGGCGCCGAGGTGACCGTCGTGACCGGCACCGACTTCTCGGTGAATGCCACAGCCGGAGCGGCCGGGACCACGACCACGACGGCCCCGAGCCAGACCTCCTCGAGCGCGATCAGCGCGCCGTCGCCGTCCAACCAGCCACTGCAGCCCTGGGACCCCCGGGCGTGTGCCCCCGGGGCCACCCCGACCGCTCCGCTGCCGAACCCGACCTATTGATCGCCCTGGGACCGGCGGCCATGGCCGAGCCCTCCTTGACTCCTCCACAGGCGGCTGCCACCATGGAGCCGATGACCGGCGCCTCGACCACGGTCCTGCTGCTGACCTGACGGCGAACGCCACATCGCGTTCGCCCGACGCCTCCTGGCCCTCTGGCCAGGAGGTTTTTTGTTGCCGGGGCGAGATCGGGCACGGTCCGATGACCACAAGGAGAGGGCCATGAGCCAAGCACGAGAGCACCAGAGGACCGACGCCGCGGGCCGTCGCCTGGCCCTGCCGTGCGACGTCTCGCCGATGCCGTTCGAACGCTACGGCTCCCACGTCCCCCTGCAGCTGGCCGACCGGACCTGGCCCGACCGGCTGTTCGAGGCGGCGCCCCGCTGGGCGAGCGTGGACCTGCGCGACGGCAACCAGGCCCTCATCGACCCGATGGACCCCGAGCGCAAGCGCAGGCTGTTCGACACGCTGGTCAAGATCGGGTTCAAGGAGATCGAGGTGGGGTTCCCCTCGGCCTCCCAGCCCGACTGGGACTTCCAGCGGGCGCTCATCGAGGAGGACCTCGTCCCCGATGACGTCGAGATCCAGGTCCTGGTCCAGTGCCGCGACGAGCTGATCGAACAGACCTTCGCCTCGCTGAAGGGCGCCAAGCGCGCCATCGTCCACTTCTACAACTCGACCTCGACTCTCCAGCGACGGGTCGTGTTCGGCCTCGACAAGGCGGGCATCACCGAGATCGCGCGCAACGCGGCACGGCTGTGCAAGAAGCTCGAGGCCGACCTCGGGGGCACCGAGATCCGCTACGAGTACTCGCCCGAGAGCTTCACGGGGACAGAGCCCGAGTACGCGCTCGAGATCTGCGAGGCGGTGATGGACGTGATCGAGCCGACGCCCGAGCGCCCGATCATCCTCAACCTCCCGGCGACCGTCGAGATGTACAGCCCGAACGTCTACGCGGACGTGATCGAGTGGTTCGGGAGGACGGTCTCCAATCGCGACTGCATCGTCCTCAGCCTGCACCCCCACAACGACCGGGGCACCGCGGTGGCGGCGGCCGAGCTCGCCGTCCTGGCCGGTGCGGACCGGATCGAGGGCACGCTCTTCGGCAACGGCGAGCGCACCGGCAACGTGGACCTCGTCACGCTCGCCTTGAACCTGTTCTCCCAGGGCATCGACCCGGCCCTCGACTTCAGCGACATCGAGCGGATCCGCAAGGTCGCGGAGTACGCGACGAGGCTCCCGGTGCACCCGAGACACCCCTACGTGGGAGACCTCGTCTACACGGCGTTCTCCGGCTCGCACCAGGACGCGATCAAAAAGGGGATGGCCGCGATCGGCGACGACTACGACACCTGGGAGGTCCCCTACCTGCCGATCGACCCGAAGCACCTGGGGCGGACCTACGAGGCGATCATCCGGGTCAACAGCCAGTCGGGCAAGGGCGGCGTCGCGTACGTGATGGACACCGAGCACGGGCTCGACCTGCCCCGGCGACTGCAGATCGAGTTCTCCAGGGCCGTCCAGTCGGTGACCGAGGCGAGCGGGACCGAGATCCGCCCGGCCGAGATGTGGGAGGTGTTCACCCAGACCTACCTGCCCGACGACGCTGGCATCCGGTTGCTCTCGAGCGAGATCAGCTCGGGAGCCGACGGCACCTCGGTCGTCGCCCAGCTCGTGGTCGACGGGCACCACCAGACGGTGCGAGGGACGGGCAACGGGCCCATCGACGCGCTGGTCTCGGGGCTCGGCGGGCTCGGCGTGGAGCTCGAGGTCCTCGACTACACCGAGCACGCCCTCACCGCCGGCAGCGGCGCGTCGGCCGTCGCCTACGTCGAGGTCGAGGCGGCCGGCCAGCGCCTGTGGGGCGTGGGCATGGACTCGAGCATCCTTGAGGCCTCGCTGCACGCCGTGGTGAGCGCAGCCAACCGGGCGCGCTCGACGGGCCGGGCCTGAGGGGCCCTCAGGCGCTCGCCGAGGGCCGCCAGCTCGGCCGGGCCGATTCGTAGGCGGCGATGCGGTCCTCGTGGCGCAGGGTGAGGCCGATGTCGTCCCAACCGTGGACGAGTCGCGATCTCGTGAACTCGTCGAGCGGGAAGGTGCCTGCGATGCCCGCTGCCGGCGCCTCGATCGTCCCGCGCCCGACGTCGATCGTGATCTCGAGGCCGGGGTCGGCGGCGACCGCCTCGAGCAGCGCTCGGCCCACCTCGGGGTCGACCCTGACCGGCACGAGGCCCTGCTTGGTGCAGTTGTTGGCGAAGATGTCGCCGAAGCGGGGCGAGACGACGGCCTCGAACCCGTAGTCGAGCAGCGCCCAGACGGCGTGCTCGCGCGACGAGCCGGTGCCGAAGTTCGGGCCCGCCACGAGGATGGTGGCCCCCGCGTACTCCTCGCGGTTGAGCACGAAGTCGCGGTCGTCGCGCCACTCGGCGAACAGGCCCGCACCGAACCCGGTGCGCTCGACCCGCTTCAGCCAGTCCGACGGGATGATCTGGTCGGTGTCGACGTCGGAGCGCTCGAGGGGGATCGCCCGCCCGCTCACCACGGTGACCGGCCTCATCGGACGAGCTCCGTCGGAAGGCCGAAGCGGCCGAGGACGGCCGTCGCCGCTGCGACCGCTGGCGACACGAGATGGGTCCGTCCGCCGCGCCCCTGGCGGCCCTCGAAGTTGCGGTTCGACGTCGAGGCGCAGCGTTCGCCGGGCGCGAGCTTGTCGGGGTTCATGGCGAGGCACATGGAGCAGCCCGGCTCGCGCCACTCGAAGCCCGAGGCCCGGAACACCCGGTCGAGGCCCTCGGCTTCGGCCTGGGCCTTCACCCGGTGCGAGCCCGGCACGACGAGGGCCCGTACACCCGGCCGGACGCGGTGCCCGTCGGCCACCGCGGCGGCGGCCCGCAGGTCCTCGATCCGCGAGTTGGTGCACGAGCCGATGAACACGGTGTCGACCGGGATGTCGCGGATCGCCGTGCCCGCCTGGAGGCCCATGTAGGCGAGGGCCCGGGCCGCCGCCTCGCGCTCGGCGGGCTCGGCGAAGGCGTCGGGGTCTGGCACCGCCCCGTCGATCGCCACGACCTGGCCGGGGTTGGTGCCCCAGGTGACGTGGGGGAGGAGGCCGGCCGCGTCCAGCGCGACCTCCTTGTCGAATGTCGCGCCCTCGTCGGTCGGCAGCGAGCGCCACTCGTCGAGGGCTCGCTCCCAGTCCCGGCCCTTGGGCGCGTGGGGCCGTCCCTCGAGGTAGGAGAAGGTCGCGTCGTCCGGCGCGACCATTCCGGCCCGCGCCCCTCCCTCGATGCTCATGTTGCACAGCGTCATGCGGCCCTCCATGGAGAGCGACCTGATGGCCGAGCCCCGGTACTCGATGACGTGCCCGGCCCCCCCGCCGGTGCCGATCCGCCCGATGATGGCGAGGGCGACGTCCTTGGCGGTGACGCCGGCCGGGAGCTCGCCCTCGACCGTCACGGCCATGGTCGCCGGCCGGATCTGGGGGAGGGTCTGGGTCGCGAGCACGTGCTCGACCTCGCTCGTCCCGATGCCAAAGGCGAGCGCCCCGAGCGCCCCGTGGGTCGAGGTGTGGCTGTCCCCGCACACGATGGTCATCCCCGGCTGGCTGAGCCCGAGCTCGGGGCCGATCACGTGCACGATGCCCTGGTTGGCGTGTCCCATCGGGTAGCAGACGATGCCGAACTCCTCGCAGTTGGCCGCGAGGACCTCGAGCTGCTTCTTCGAGATCGGGTCGGCGATCGGTTTGTCGACGTCGGCGGTCGGCACGTTGTGATCGGCCGTCGCGACGGTGAGCTCGGGCCGCCTCACCGTCCGCCCGGCCATCCGGAGCCCGTCGAAGGCCTGGGGGGAGGTGACCTCGTGGACGAGGTGGAGGTCGATGAACAACAGATCGGGCTCGCCCTCGGCCGACCGCACGAGGTGCGACTCCCACACCTTGTCGACGAGTGTCTTGTCGGACTTCGCCATCACGCCTGCACCTCGACGATCTCGACCCGCAGCGCCCCTCCGGGCGCCTCGTATTGCACCGTGTCCCCGGCCCGCCGGCCGAGCAGCGCCTTGCCGAGGGGCGCGCTCGGCGAGACGACCGCCATGTCACCCCGGCGCTCCTCGATCGACCCGACGAAGTAGCGCTGGACGTCGTCCTCGTCGTCGCCCTCGTAGCGCAGGGTGACGATCGAGCCGGCTCCCACCGAGCCGTCGCCCGCCTCGCCGCCCTCGACGATGGTGGCCTCCTTCAACAGGGCGTGGAGCTGGCGGATCCGCGACTCCATCTTCCCCTGGGTGTCCTTGGCGGCGTGGTAGTCGCCGTTCTCCGATAGGTCGCCCAATGCCCGCGCGGCCTCGATGGTGGTGGCGATCTCGGTGCGTCCCCGCGTGGTCAGGTCCTCGAGCTCGGCCACGAGCCGGTCATAGGTCTCCTGGGTCAGCTTGGTGCCTTCGCTCTGTTCGTTTGGGGTCATCGTCTCGCTCCCCGGAGGGGTGAAGCGCCGGAGCGGCGTGGTCCTCCCAGGAGGCTATCGGGTGCCGGAAAGCACCGGCGCCGGGTACGAACCGGGGTGATGCGTCGCGCTACGCGTCGCGCCGGACCATGAGCACGCCGCCCACGACGAGCACCACGACCGTGTACGCGCACAGCACCCCGAAGCCGACCCATGGGGAGAGCAGGGTCCCACCGCCGAACGCGTGGATGTCGGGTCGGGTGGCCGCCATGTTCTCGCCGATCACGAGCGGCATGTAGCGGATGGTGGCGTGCTGGAAGGAGACCGGGAACGCCTGGAGGATCAGGGGGAGCACCAAGAGCACGCCGACGTAGGTGGCGAGCGCGCCCGCCGTGTGCCTGATGATGGTGGCGATGCCGAGGGCGAAGAGCCCGAGCACGCTGAGGACGAGACCGGCGCCGGCGACCGCCCGCAGCACCCCGGGCTGGCTGATCGTGGCATAGGGGGTCGTCCCCTTCAGCAACTCCTGGCCGATGAAGAAGGCAGCGAAGGTCAAGATTTCGCTCGCGAGCAACGCGGCGACCCCGAAGACGATGACCTTGCACGCGAGGACGAGCGGGCGGTTGGGGATCGCCGACAGCGTGGCGCGGATGGTCCCCGTGCCGTACTCGGCGCTCATGACGAGGACCCCCAGCACGCCGATGACGATCTGGCCGAGGAAGACCCCGGCAAGGCTCCGGGCGGTGGGGTCGAAGGTCAGGTGGTCGATGAGCCCGCCCTGGCGCCATTGGGCGGCGGTGACCGCGGTGGCGACGATGCCGATGCCGACGACCGCGAGCACCGTCACGACGAGGGTCCAGATCGTCGAGCGGACCGAGCGCATCTTGGTCCACTCGCTGCGCATCTGGCCGAGCGCCCCGTAGTGGCCCTCGGGCACGGTGGGCGGTGGGAGGGTGGCGAGGGTCTGGGAGCCGACGGTCACCCGGTGGCCTCCATCGTCGGGGGCTCGGGTTCGACCGTCTCTCCGGCCGCCCCCCGGAACTCGACGCTGTCCCTGGTGAGGTCCATGAAGGCCTCCTCGAGCGAGGCGGTCATGGGGGTGAGCTCGTGGAGTCGCAGCCCGTGCTCGGCCGCGAGGTCCCCGATGCGTTCGGCCGCGAGCCCCTCGACCGTGATCGCGCCGTCGCTCGTCGTGGAGACGGTCGCCCCGACCTCCTGGAGCAGGGGGTGGAGGCGTCGCGCGTCGGGCGTCCGCACCTTGACCACTCGGCCCGAGCTCTGCGTCACGAGCTCGGCGACCGGCCGGTCGACGATGAGCCGGCCACGACCGATGACGACCACGTGGTCGGCGGTCAGGGCCATCTCGCTCATGAGGTGGCTGGAGACGAAGACCGTGCGTCCCTGCGAGGCGAGCCAGCGCAGCAGGTTGCGGACCCAGAGGATGCCCTCGGGGTCGAGGCCGTTCACGGGTTCGTCGAAGAGGAGCACGCCGGGGTCCCCGAGCAATGCGGCCGCGATGCCGAGGCGCTGGGTCATCCCGAGCGAGAACTTCCCGGCCCGCCGGCGCGCCACCTCGCTCAGGCCGACGAGGTCGAGCACCTCGGAGACCCGCCTGCGCCCGATGCGGTTCGTCTGGGCAAGGAGCCAGAGGTGGTTGAAGGCGCTGCGGCCGGGATGGATGGCCTTGGACTCGAGCAGCGCGCCCACCTCGTGGAGGGGCCACGGCAGGTCCGAATAGGGCCGGCCGTTGATGGTGACCCGGCCCGCGTCGGGCGCGTCGAGGCCCATGATCATGCGCATGGTCGTGGACTTGCCCGAGCCGTTGGGGCCAAGGAAGCCGGTGACCTGGCCCGGCCGCACGTCAAAGGACAGGTCGTCGACCGCGAGCGTCTTGCCGTAGCGCTTCGAGAGGTTCCGCGCCTCGATCAGAAGGCATCACTCCGCTCGGCCCGCCTCGATCCGGGGTGGCCGGCGGGTCCCGACGATCGTATCGTCGCCCCAGCCCTCCGGCGGTGCGACGGCCCGGCCCGCCGGGTGCCTCAGCCGGCGGGACCGACGACGCAGCGACCAGGGCGTCGAACAGGGACGGGTCCTCGCCCACCTCGGGGTGCCACTGGACGGCGACGACAAAGCGCCGAGCGGGGTCCTCGACCCCCTCGATCGTGCCGTCGTGCGCCCACGCCGTGGCCTCCAGCCCGGAACCGAGGCGGTCGACGGCCTGGTGGTGGTGGCCCGGCGCCTCGAGCTCCCCCCGGCCGAGCATCGCCGCCAGGCGGCTCCCGGGCTGGACACGCACGGGATGGTCCCCGAAGCTCCCCGGCACGGCCATGTGCCCGCGGTGGCGCACCACGTCGGGAAGGTGCTGGTGCAGGGTGCCGCCACGCCAGACGTTCAGGACCTGGATCCCCCGGCAGATGCCGAGCACCGGCAGGTCCCGTTCCGCCGCCGCATCCAACAGCGCGAACTCGAGGTCGTCCCGGGCCCGGTCGGGAGGCTGGGACCTTGGGTGGCGTTCCTCGCCGTAGCGGGCGGGGTCGAGGTCGGGGCCGCCGGTCAGCACCAGGGCGTCGATGCGCTCGATCAGGGCCTCGGCCGCACCGGGCGCCGGCGGGATCACCACGGGCGTGGCACCGGCCCGCGCCAGCGCGTGGACGTAGGCGGCCGGGACCGAGGCGGCGCGCTCCTTCCAGAGCCCGTGGGTGACGGTCAGCTCGCCCGCGCTGATGCCGACGACCGTCGCTCGCAGCGGGTCAGCGGGCGCCATGGCCTGGAGACGGCCGCCGTCTTGGATGGGGGGAGCCGAGCACGACGGCCGGCATCGGATCAGGGCCCGATCCCCGTGTCAACCCCGCCCCGCCACCGGGGCCGCCCGCCCCGGCCGTTGTTGACGGTGCGGGCCCCGTGGGGGAGAATGTGCCTCCCATGAACGCCCACCTCGCGCGCGTAATCATCATCATGTAGGCACGTGCCCCCGTGGCGCGTGCCTGCTCGACCGTCCACTTGGTGGACGGTTTTTCAATTTCTGGCCCGCCCGAACCGCCGAGAGAGGACATCGGAACCACGAGATGACGACACCTTCGAACCAACCAGAAGGACCGCGAGCCGCTCCGCACGGAGTCCGGCCGTGACCGGGCGCGCGCACAACGTGGCGGTCATCGGGGGTGACGGCATCGGTCCCGAGGTGCTCGCCGAGGCGTTGCGGGTCGTCGACGCCGCCGGGGTCACGCTGGCGACGACCGACTACGACCTCGGGGCGGACCGCTACACGCGCACCGGAGAGGTCCTGAGCGACTCGGTGCTCGACGAGCTCCGGGGGCACGACGCGATCCTGTTGGGTGCGATCGGCCCACCCGTCGGGGACACCACGATCCCGGCGGGGACCCTCGAGCGCGGGCTCCTCTTGCGGATGCGCTTCGAGCTCGACCTCTACATCAACATGCGCCCGTTCACGGGCACCCCCGGCTCGGTGGCGCCCGGGGCGGACTTCGTGGTGATTCGCGAGAACACCGAGGGCACCTACGCGGGCGAGGGCGGCTTCCTGCGCAAGGGCACCCCCCACGAGGTCGCGACCCAGGGCTCGGTCAACACGCGGATGGGGGCCGAGCGCTGCGTGCGCTTCGCGTTCGACCTCGCCGAGCGGCGGACCGCCCGCCGGCTCACCCTCGTCCACAAGACCAACGTCCTCACCTTCGCAGGCGACCTCTGGCAGCGGACCTTC
>DAHUZM010000112.1 GCA_027306525.1 Acidimicrobiaceae bacterium | reverse complement strand
ACCTTGCCGACGGTCTGGGGCGAGAGCGTCATCATGCGGGTGCTCGACAAGTCACAGAGCCTGAAGACCCTGCCCGAGCTCGGCTTTGCTCCCGACACCCTCGAGCGCTTCGCCCGCTCGTACCACAAGCCCTACGGCGTCATCGTGGTCACCGGGCCGACGGGGGCGGGGAAGACCACCACGCTGTACTCGACCTTGACCGAGATCCTCACCCCCGAGAAGAAGGTGGTGACCGTCGAGGACCCCGTCGAGTACCTGATCGACGGCGCGACCCAGGTCCAGATCAACCCCAAGGCCGGCCTCACGTTCGCGAGCGCCCTCAAGTCCATCTTGCGATCGGACCCCGACATCATCTTGATCGGTGAGATCCGCTCGACCGAGACCGCCACGATCGCGATGGAGGCCGCCCTGAGCGGCCACCTGGTGCTCACCACACTGCACACCAACACGGCGGCCTCCACACCCCTGCGGCTGACCGAGATGGGGATCGAGCCCTTCCTCGTCACCTCGGCGGTCGGCAGCGTGCTCACCCAGCGGCTCGCACGGGTGCTGTGCACCGTGTGCAAGGAGCCCTACGACGCCTCGGAGAAGGACTTCTACGCGGCCGGATACTCCGAGGCCGACGTGGAGGGGCTCGACATCTCGACGTTGCACCGCGCCGTGGGCTGTCGGAGCTGTGCCAACACCGGGTACCAGGGCCGCATGGTCCTCGCAGAGGTCATGAACGTCACCGAGGAGATCGACCGGATGATCATCCAGCAGGCATCGATCGCGGACATCGAGCGAAAGGCATGTGAGCAAGGAATGCGAACACTGCGCGCCGACGGGTTGCTCCGAGCGGTTCAGGGTCACACCACGCTCGAAGAAGTGCTCCGGGTGGTCATGTGAGCCCCGTCTCGAGCGTCAACCGCGCTGAGTGGTCCCGGCGCCTCGCCCGCGCGCTCGTGGCTGGTGCGTTCATCTCCGAGTCCGAGGTGGCGGCGTACCTGGTCCAAGCGACGGAGAACAACATCCCGTTGAGCGTCGTTCTCGTCCAGCGAGAGCCCCAGCTGCGCGACGTCGTCCTCAACACGCTCGGCCAGCTGGCGCGAATGCGGGTCGTGGACCTCGAGGTCGAACCTCCGATCGGCGAGGTGCGCCAGCTCCTGGCGCCGATGCTCGCGCTCGAGCACCGCGCCATCCCCCTGCGGATCGCCGGCAATCAGGTCGTGACCGCCTTCGCAGAACCCCCGGAGGCCTCCGACGTGGCGACGCTGGCCGGGGTCCTCGGGCACGAGATCGTCGCAGTTCTCGCGAACCCGATCGTCGTCGACCGCATGGTCCAACCGGCCGAGGCCCATGTGGGCAACGGCCACGGCGTGCGCCAGGAGGCCGGCCCGGGCGCTGGGGTGACCGAGCGCATCCGTCCGCTCGAGAGCGTCCCCCCGCTGAGCGACGAGCCGGCGCCGCGCCACGCTCGCGTCGATGACCGTCCGACGCCCATCCGGCCGGACCTGGAGGACCCCCCGCCGCCCCCGCCGGTGCTCACAACCGTGCCGCCTCCAGCGGCCCCCGTCCACGAGCCGCCGCCGCCGGCTGCGAATGCCCCCGTCGCCCCGCCGCGCCACGAGGACGCCGCCCCGGCCCGAGTGCCCCCACCCCCACCCCCACCGCCGCCGCCGCCACCGCCGGCTCCGCCGTCCCTGCCGCCCGAGGCGCCACCCGATTCGGCCCCGCCGTCGCTCGCCGACACCCTCGGCGGCTCGGCGTCGTTCCGCCGCCGGCGTGCGAGCGACGTCGGCTTCCGCCTTCACATCGACGACCTCCTGCGCTACGTCGTCAACGTGGGGGCGTCGGACCTCCACCTCTCCTCGGGCCTCGCCCCGACGGTTCGCCTGCACGGTGCGCTTCGGCCCATGGACGACATCGAGCCGCTCGACGCCGAGACGCTCCAGGACATGATCTTCGGGGTCCTGCCGGCGATCATGCGGGAACGCTTCGAGGCCGAGCACGAGCTCGACACGTCGCACTCGGTCGCGGGCGTCGGGCGCTTCCGTGTCAACGTCGCGCTGCAGCGCGGGAGCGTGGCGGTCGCGATGCGGCCGATCCCCCACGACATCCCCCAGTTCGACGACCTCGGGCTGCCTCCGTCGGTGAAGGGATTCACCGACCTTCGCCGCGGGCTCGTACTCGTGACCGGCCCGACCGGATCGGGGAAATCAACCTCCCTCGCGTCGCTCATCGACATCATCAACCGGACCAAGCCCCTGCACATCGTGACGGTCGAGGATCCGATCGAGTTCCTCCACACCCACAAGCGCTCCGTCATCTCACAGCGAGAGGTCGGTTCAGACACGGCGTCGTTCGCGGAGGCCCTCCGGCGGGTGCTGCGCCAGGACCCCGACGTGATCCTGGTCGGCGAGTTGCGCGACCTCGAGACCATCTCGACCGCGCTGACAGCGGCCGAGACGGGGCACCTCGTGTTCGCGACGCTGCACACCCAGGACGCGCCCTCGACGATCGACCGCGTCATCGACGTGTTCCCACCGAGCCAGCAAGAGCAGATCCGTATCCAGCTGGCCTCCTCGTTGCGGGGCGTGGTCACTCAGCAGCTGGTGCCGATCGTGGAGGGCAACGGGCGCGTCGTCGCGGCCGAGGTGATGGTGGCCACCCCCGCCATCCAGAACCTGATCAGGGCGGCCAAGACGCACCAGATCTACTCGCTCATGCAGACCGGCTCGCAGTTCGGCATGCAGACCATGGACCAGAGCCTGGCCCACCTCGTCCAGGCAGGCGTCATCTCGGCGGACATGGGTCTTGACCGCTGCCGCGACGAAGAGGACTTCCGCAACCACATCCGCGGGATCGCATGACCGCGAGACCCACGCCCGAGTCCTCTCGAGGGAGGGAAGCGCTGTGACCACGACCTTCGACTACAAGGTCCGCGACCAGAGGGGCAACCTGGTCGAGGGGACCCTCGAGGCCGACAGCATCCCGATCGTCGTCAGCCGGCTTCGCGAGATGGGTTACCTCCCGGTCTCGGTCGCTCCGGCCAAGGGCAAGGGGCTCAAGACCGAGATCATCATCCCGGGCCTCTCGGACCGCATCAAGCCCAAGGAGGTCGCGGTCTTCACCCGGCAGTTCGCGACCATGGTCGATTCGGGGCTTTCGATCAGCCGCTCGATCGCGGTGCTCGCCAACCAGGTCGAGAACAAGCACTTCGCCGTCATCCTGCGCCACATCCACGAGGACGTGGACTCGGGCACCTCGTTGTCGGTCGCCCTGGCCAAGCACCCAAAGGTGTTCGACGATCTCTATGTCGCCATGGTCGCGGCGGGTGAGATTGGCGGGAGCATCGACGTCGTGCTCAAGAACATCGCGGTCGCTCTTGAGAAGCAGGTCGAGCTGAATCGCAAGGTCCGCGGCGCCATGACCTACCCGATCATCGTCGTGACGGTGATCGCCTTGATCGTCACGGTGATGATGGTGGTCATCGTCCCGATCTTCAAGCGGCTGTTCACGAGCCTCGGCGGCCAGCTGCCGCTGCCCACGAGGATCCTCATCACCATCTCCAACACGCTCGCCAGTTGGAGAGTCGGTCTCGTCATCTTGTTCGTCGCGCTCGGAGCCTTCTTCTTCGCCCGCTGGATCAAGACCGAGAACGGCCGGCGCAAATGGGACCGTTTCAAGATGCGCCCGCCGGTCTTTGGCCCGGTGACCCACAAGGCCGCCATGAGCCGCTTCGCCTCGACGCTGTCGTCGCTGCTCTCGGCGGGTGTGCCGGCCATGGAGGCTCTCGACATCACCGCTGCCGCGTCGGGCAACGCGATCATCGCCGACGCGGTCTTGGAGGTGAAGGCGCGTGTGCGCGAGGGCATGTCCTTCGCCGAGCCCATGGGTCGGCTCGACGTGTTCTCGCCGCTCATGGTCCAGATGGTCGAGGTGGGCGAGCAGACCGGTGCGCTCGACGAGATGCTCCAGCGCGTCTCGGACTTCTACATGGGCGAGGTCGACCAGACCGTCGACAACCTGACCTCGATCCTCGAGCCGTTCCTCGTCGTGATCATGGGTGCGGTGATCGGGGCGATCATCATCGCCCTCTATCTGCCGATGTTCGACTACATCAAGCTGATCCACTGACCGGCCGCGCCGGCGCCCGCTCAGCCCGGCGTGACGAGGCAGCCGGCGTAGGGGTTGGGCGCCGTGCCCGTGTGCGGGGCCAGGCCGATGACCCTGGCCGGCGCGTCGACCGCCACCGGGGCCCCGAAGTGGTCGAAGGTGACCACGGTGGTCGACTCCAGGCCCACCGTCGAATCGCCGAAGCGGGCCGCGGCCTGGTCCTCCCAGCGGCGGATGCGCCCCTGCCCGTCGACCCACACCCATGTCGTCTCGTGCAGGGCGGTGGCGGGACCGGTCCCCGGCGGGCACGACACGCCGTAGGAGGAGACCCGATACTCGGTCACCGCCACGCCGCCGACGGTGGCGTGGCCGAGCCGCAGCATCTCGGGTGCCGCGGGCGCAGCCGGCAGCGCACCGGCGAGCGGGGCGAAGGGCGGCACGGCGATCCCGGTCGCGATCCGGTCCCACGGACCCTCGAAGCGCGGCCCACCCGGGTGGTCGGCGCCCGGACGCTCGTATGCGACGCCGTGGACGACGACCGTCTCGGTGTACTGGGGCAGCGCCTGGGGTGTGGTCGTCTCCGAGAAGGCGTGCCCGTTGCGATCGGCGAAGTCGAGCTGGCCGCTCGAGCGCTCGAGCGCGTGCAGGGCAGGGGTGCGGACCGTCATGGAGAACGCGAGCGTGCCCTCGGCCTCGCTGTCGGCGAGGAACCGGGCGAGGCCGCCCCGGATGGTTGGCGCCTCGGAGACACCGAGCCAGGTGGCGAACCCCGTCGATGCGAAGAGCAACGCGACGACCGAGGTCGCCACGAGCGATCGCCGGGTCAGCCGCACCGCGCCATCTTGATCGATCGGGGCCGGCGCGACGGTGAGCCCCGCCCTCCGGGGGGCCCGACGTGACAGCGGTTCATCGGCGTGCTGCAGTGAGCGTCTCACGCAACGACCCCATGAACGTGCATGGCTGATCCCGCTCGATCCCGCTCTTCTCGAACCCCGGCGCTGGCAGAGGAGTTCGCTCGGCGCGGCGCTTCCCGCTCGACGCTCCGACGTTCCTGGCCCACCATCCGCTTCCTTCTCGGCCTCGGCGCAGCGGCCGTCGTCGTGTGGGTGCTGCGGAGCCACACGGACGAACTGTCGGGGATCGACTCGATCTTCGATCGCATGCGCTGGGGCTGGCTCGCCCCGGCCGTCGCCGTCGAGGCCGTCTCCTTCCTGTCGCTCGCGATCGTGCAGCGCCGCCTGCTCGCCACCGGAGGGGTGCGGGCCGGACTGGGCACGCTGTGCGCACTCACCCTCGCTTCCCAGGCGATGATCAACTCGGTCCCGGGCGGCGGGGCGGTCGCCACGGTCTACGGGTTCCGCTGGTTCCGCCGGCTCGGGGCCAACGACTCGCTCGCAGCCTGGTCGCTCGTCGCCACCGTGGTCATCGGGGTCGTGTCGCTCGCGTTCGTGGCGGCGGCCGGACTCGGCATCGCGACAAGCGACGGCGCCAGCCTCGATCTCGTGCCCGTGATCGTCGGCGTCTTTTTGTCTGCGCTCGGCATCGGGGCACTCTTCTTGTACCACCGCCCCCAGCGGGCGGTCGCCTCGTGGGTGCTGCGGGCGTCGCGCCGGGTGACGAGACGCCCGCTCGCCAGGGCCGAGACGCGTCTGGCCCGGGTGCTCGCGCAGGTCGCCGGCTTCCGGCCGTCGCGTCGGGCGCTGGGCGCGATGCTCGCGTGGGGCGTCGCCAACTGGGTGTTCGACTGTGCGTGCTTCGCGTTCAGCTTCCTCGCCGTCGGTGCGGGGATCCCCTGGAAGGGGCTCCTGCTCGCGTACGGCGCCGGGCAGCTTGCGGCGAACCTGCCGATCACCCCCGGAGGTCTGGGCGTCGTCGAGGGCAGCCTCACCATCGCGCTCGTGGCGTTCGGCGGGAACCGGGTGAGCACGGTTGAGGCCGTGCTCATCTACCGTCTCATCAGCTTTTGGGCGCAGCTCGTCGTGGGATGGGCGGGCGCCGGATGGCTCGCGTGGGGGGTCCGATCGGGGCGCTGGCGCCGACGGGTGTTCGCGCCCGTCGGCGAGGTGGTCGCGGTCGCACCCGGTCAGGGGGCGGTGCGATGAGGTTCGGGCGCCATCGGCTCGTTGCAGCGGGGGGGCTCGTGCTGGCGCTCGGGTCGCTCGCCGGATGCTCGAGCATCCACCAGACCCTCGGCACGACCGACGCGCCCTGCTACGTCGCGCTCCCGACGGCGGCCAAGGCGGTCGGCCGCTCGGGGGAGCTCATCGGCGTGGAGCTGCGGAGGGTGTCGTCGGTGGCGCCGCTGCGGCGCCTCGACGCGGCACTGCTGGCCGCCGGCGTCACGAGCGGCCGGGTGTGCCTCGTCGCGTTCACCGGGCGCTTCAGCGCGGCGAACGTCACACGCCCGAGCGGGCGGTCCCATGGGACCCTCGCCGTGGTGATCCTGGGCTATCCGCGGGGACGGCTGATCTCGACGGTGATCTTCAAGAGGTCGCCGACGCATTTCGGGCACGCACACATCGGTTGAGCGCCCTCAGCCGCGGTCCTCCCGCCGCTCGGTGCCGCCGGCGGACTCGTCGACGTCGGAACGGGGCGGGAGCCACACCCGCCTCCGCTCGGAGCGTTCGATGCGCTCCGAGCGCTCGGCCCGCTCGAGGTGCCGCTCGACGTCGGACCAGAGCAGGGGGTCGGGGTCGCCCCCCCTCGCCGCTGCGTGCTGGGCTCGGGTCAACGAGACGAAGGCGACGGTCCACAGCACGGCGATGGTCGTGAACTTGGCCACGAATCCGGCGACCTGTTGATCCAGGACCGGGGACACCCCGAGGAGTCGCGGTCCGGTGGCGAAGTGGGGGTAGAGGGGGTGGCGGGCGAAGATCCACACCACGGCGAGGAACGACGGGACGATGGACTGCACGACGAGGTAGGCGGCCCGCCCGAGCGAGCTCGGACGGTCGGTGCCCGGCAGCTCGGTCAGCACCGGCGTCCACAGCACGAAGCCGGCGAACAAGAGCGCGACGTCGAGACCCAGGCGGGCCCAGGCCGAGGCCCCGTCGGCCTCGACCGCGCCGGTGGTGGCGGTCGCGACGGCGATGATCGTCACCACCGCCACGGCGATGGACGGGCGGGCGCATCGGCGCAGGACCCAGTCCACCGGCCGGGGCCGGGTGAGCCGGGCCACGAGCGGCCGGGGCAGTCCCAAGATGACGAGAGGCGGCACGGCCAGGAGGAAGAGGAGGCGCTGGACCACGAGCGCGGTGAGCGACGTGTGGGCCGCGAGGTCGGCGAGCGGCCAGGTCGTCGCGGCCACGAGGCCGAGGAGGCCCGCTGCAGCGAGCGCGATCTGGCGGCCCGAGGGCCGTGCCGTCCTGGCGGCGCCGAGCGCGTAGGCGCCCGCCAGCACGGCCACGACGACCCAGGTCGTCCAGTGGGCGTGGAAGGTGAGGGGCGACGTCAACACCGCGCGGCGCCCCCGGTCCTACGCTGACCCCGATGTCCCCCCTCGACCGCCTCGAGCGCCTCACCGACCTCGTGTTGGTCCTGCTCAACGCGAAGCGCCCGCTCACGCTCAGCGAGCTGGCGAGGGATGTCCCCGGTTACCCCGAGGGTCGCGATGCCCGGCGCCAGGCCTTCGAGCGCGACAAGCGGTTGCTGCGCGAGGAGGGGATCCCGCTCATCACCGAGCAGGTCGAGGGACCCGAGCAGTTCGGGTACCGCATCGACCCCGACACCTTTTATCTGCCGGACCTCCACCTGACCCCCGACGAACAGGCGGCGCTACAGCTCGCCGTTGCCGGCGTGCACCTCGGCGATCCTAGTGGGAGGGACGCGCTGGCCAAGCTGGGCGCGACGGGCATGGGCGACGCCCGCCCGCTGGCCTCCCTCGATCCACCCGACGCCCTCGTGCCGCTCTTCGACGCCGTCGGGGTCCGCGCCTCGGTCCGCTTCACTCATCGCGGGGTGGCCCGCACGATGACCCCGGCCGGGCTCTGGTTCCGGTGGGGACGCTGGTACGTGGTGGGCTGGGACCACGACCGCCAGGCGGCGCGCAGCTTTCGCGTCGACCGCATCGAGGACCTGCCGGTGGTGGGTGCCGAGGGGAGCGGGCGGTTGCCCGAGGGCTTCGACGCGTCCTCCGCCGTCCCCGAGGAGCCGTGGCGCACCGGCGGCGACGACGCCGAGGAGGTCGAGATCCTCGTCGATGCGATCGAGGCGGAGCGGGTCCTCGACGAGCTCGGCCCGGCGAGCCTCCTCGAGCGCCTCGACGACGGCTCGGTGCGCGTCCGGTTCCCCGTCTCGAACCGCATCGCGCTCCGGTCGTGGCTGCTCGGCCTGCTGGATCACGCGCTGGTCCTCGGCCCCCCCGAGGTGCGCGACGAGGTGATCGGCTGGCTCCGCTCCGTCGCGGATGCGCCGCCGGCCCCCGACACCCCGGCGCCCACCACGCCCATCGAAGAGGTGCTGGCCGCCGCGCGGGCCGGGGCCGGCTCCCACGACGACCACCACGCCGTGCGCGACGTCCGCCACCGGCTCCGGCGCCTGATGGCGATCGTCGGATGGCTGGCCAAGGTCGGCGCCGCGCCGATCGAGGAGGTGGTCGAGCGCTTCGGGCTCGCGCACGACGAGCTCGTGGGCGAGCTCGAGCTCGCGGCGTGCTGCGGCATCCCCCCCTACTCGCCCGACGTCTTGATGGAGATCGTCGTCACCGACAGCTCGGTCGAGGCGCACCTCCCCGATGGCCTGGCCCGCCCGCGTCGGCTCACCCCGGCCGAGGGGTTCGCGCTGTCGGCCGCC
Organism: Acidimicrobiaceae bacterium; assembly: GCA_027306525.1. Classification (GTDB taxonomy): domain Bacteria; phylum Actinomycetota; class Acidimicrobiia; order Acidimicrobiales; family RAAP-2; genus Palsa-461. Next base: position 10,834 of record DAHUZM010000112.1, on the reverse strand, counting down.
GCAAGGACCATCCTCGCGGTGCCGGGCGCCGACGCGGATGGGTCACACGCCCGGGCCGCCGCCAAGCTCGAGGCGGTGCTCGGGGCCCGGGAGGGCCTGAACGTCGACCTGCCGACCCCGCCGCTCCTCGCCGACGTGCAGCGGCTGGTGGGAGAGCAGCGCTCGGCGGAGATCGAGTACCACTCGGGCTCGAGCGACGAGGTCACCGAGCGACGGATCGACCCGGTGCAGGTGGTCTCGCTCGACGGCCACTGGTATCTCGACGCCTACTGCCACCGGGCCGACGGCCTCCGGCGCTTCCGGGTCGACCGGATCCGCCGGCTCGTGGAGCTGAGCGACGTCGCCGGCGCGCTGCCCGCCCCGCGGCCGCCCTCGGCCGACGCCTTCGTCCCGGGCCCGGGCACCGAGGTCGTCCGGCTCGAGCTCGCGCCCGACGCCGCATGGGTCCTCGACGCGGTCCCGGTGCTCGAGTCGAGTCCGCTGCCGGAGGGCGGGGTCAACGTGACGCTCGCGGTCGGCGGCACGGCGTGGTTCGAGCGGGTCCTGCTCCAGGCGGGCCCCGGCGCGCGCGTGCTCGGCCCCGCCGAGTGGCTGGATGTCGGCCGGCGGGCCGCCAGCCGGGTCCTCGCTCGTTACGGCGGCTGAGCGACGACCGTTCTCCCCGGTGCTCGGCGTGGCGAAGCTCGGCGAGGGCCGCACCGACTACTACATGGCGGACCTCGGCCGGGAGCTCACCATGCTTGCGCCGCGCAGCGACGTCGAGGGCGCGCGCTGGATGGGCAGCGGAGCGGCGGCCCTCGGCCTCTGCGGGCCGGTCGCCGGGCCGGTGCTCTCGGGCGTCCTCGGGGCGCGCCATCCGAGCACCGGGCGCCCCCTGCTCTCGCGCCGTCGGGGGGTCGCCGGGCTGGACCTCACCTTCTCGGCCCCCAAATCGGTCAGCGTCGTGTTCGCACTGGGGGACCCCGACGTAACGCGCGACGTGATCGCGTCGCACGCCGAGGCGGTCGGTGCCGCCGTCGCACACCTCGAGCGCAGGGCCTGGGCGGCGCGGCGCGCACTCGACGAGGGGCGAGGGCTCATCTCAACCGACGGGCTGATCGCGGCGGCGTTCACGCACTGCCTCAGCCGCAATAGGGACCCGCACCTGCACACCCACGTCGTCGCGGCGAACCTCGTGCACGGGGTGGACGGGCGATGGAGCGCCCTCGACACGCGCGGGGCCTTCGCGCACGCGCGGGCGGCAGGGGCGCTCTACGAGGCGCATCTGCGGTCCGGGCTCTCGGCGCGCCTCGGCGTGTCGTGGGACTGGAGCGAGGGCCGGGGCTGGGAGCTGGCCGGGGTCGGCCCGACCATCCGAGCCGAGTTCTCGAGCCGCGCCGCGGAGATCCGGGCCGACGCAGTGGCGAGCGGGCACGACTCGCGGGCCGGTCGTCGTGTTGCCTGGGCGGCCACGAGGAGCCACAAGCAATGGCGCAGCGATGGCGCCGACCTCCGGGCGAGCTGGGCCCGACGGGCCGAGGCGACCCCCGGTTGGCGCCTCGAGCGAGCCACCGCCCAGCGGGCCGTTCGCCTCGACGAGCATCGGTTCGCGGCATCGATCGCGTCGTGCCCCCCCTCGGGGGTGTGCCGACGAGACGTGGTCGCCGCGTGGGCCGGGTCGCTCGGTCAAGGTGGACGCGTCTCGGACGTCGAAGCGTCCGTCGAGCACTGGCTGCCCGCAGCGTCGGCAGGTCTCGGGGTTGCCGAGCGCCGGGAGGCGCCGGCCGCCGTGGTGGCCGCCCCGCACCTCGTGCGGGTGCTCGGGCCGAGACCCGCCGCAGCGGATCTCCAGCCCCTCTGGCGTGCCGCCGCGGCGGCCATCGACCGCTACCGCGCTCGATGGGGCGTCGAGGGGCCCGACCCCGACGCGGCGCACCGGGGCCTGGGCCACCTGTCTCCCGAGCGCCTGGCCGACCACCTCGAGGTGCGCCGCACCGTGGTGGACGTCCTCGCCCGTCTCGACCCCGGCTCGCGCGTGCGCCGGGAGCCCGAGGGACGCTCGCTCGCTCGCTAGCCGTGCCGCCCGAGCGGGTGCCTCACGCGCGACCGAAGAGCCCGGGCGCTGCTGGCAGGGGGGTGACGAGATCGCGCCAGGGCCGGTCCCGGTGTGCCGGCGTGAGCCGGACCCATCCCATCCTGCGCCGGGGGTCGATCGCAAGCGCCGCGCCGTCGCGGCCGGTCGCGATCGCATCGGGGGAGAGCCGGCGCACGCGCAGCGTCGAGGTGGAGTGCGAGGCCCGCAGGCGCCCGTCGGCCCCCTCAGAGCGGGTCAGGGATCGGGTCGGGACCTCGGCCTCGCCAGAGAGCGTGGAGAGGGCGTGGAGCGTCGCCATGTCGGCGACCCCAGGAAGGACGACCGTCGTGCCGAAGAGCGAGAGGAACCCCTCGGCGGCCGTCCCCCAGCGCGTCCGGGCCTGGGAGAGGTCTTGGAGGCACGCGAGGGTCAACAACCCCTGTCCGGCCCCCTCGCTCACGACGGAGGGCAGGTCCGGGAGCGGCGCGATGTTCGCGACCTCGTCGAGGGCGAAGAGGACCGGCGGCGAGTGGCGGCCTGCGTTTGCCCGTGCGTAGGCGGCGTCGCGGATCTCGGCCAGCAGCCCGACGACCAGCGGCGCGAGAAGCTGCTGATGGCGCCCCGTCGAACAGACGAAGAGGGTGTGGCGCCCCTCACAGAAGGCGGCGGGGTCGAGATAGGGCGGGTTCGTCGAGTTCAGCGCGGACGCTGAGCGATACGCGCTCAAGACGCCCGATGCGGTCGACCAGATCCCCGACTGCTCTCGATCGTCTGTCGCGAGGATGCCCGAGAGGACGTCACGGGCAACCTCGCTCCGCTCACCGTCGAGCACGCGCAGTGCCCGGGCTCCGTCGTGACGGTCCACCCACGAGAGCACGTCGCGCATCTGTGCCCCGTCCAGTGCGGCCGCGTGCATGATGGGCGCGAGGAGCGATGCGGCACGCTCGGACCAGTGGTCGTCACCCGAAGCGCGCGCTCCGCGGTTGGCTCCCGACCGGCTCCGCACCATCGCGTCGGCCATGGAGAGCGCCCCGTCCCAGTCCCGCGCCGAGTTGAGCGGCGACCAGCCGACCCTGAGCACGCCTCTTCGCGGCGGGATCGTCCCACTCGGGTCGAACAACGCCGACCAACCGCACTCGTTTCGCAACGGGGAGGTCGCGTACAGGACATCGGGCTTGGTCGAGGTGCTGACCACGGCGCCCGGGGCGTGCAAGACGTTGGGGATCACGAGAGACGACGTCTTCCCCGAGCGTGACGGGCCGAGGACGAGCGTCGAGCGCTCGGCACCCGCCCACGCCCAGCCTCCATCGCCAATACCCAGGTAGATCCCCATATTTGACGCGATGTGGCGGGACCTCGCCGGGGCTCGCCCTTCACCCCGGTCATCGGGGGGCAACGGGCTCATCGGCCGCCGTCCGGGGCCGTCGGCGATCGCGTCGTCATGATGACAGAAGGGTCGTCGGGCGAATCCATTCGGTCGACAACGGTTGCTCGTACATGTCGTCGAGCCATGCGCAGCACGCGTCGCATGGCTTCGTCCAACTCGCGAATGCGCGGCGGGTGGATTGCCCCGCGCCGCGATGATCGATGTTGGTTGCATTGCGCTTCGGGCCCACGTCGTTGGCATGTACGACCACCCGCGGTGACGAAAACGATGACTCGAGTGTCCGTCGCAACGCGCGCGCATGTCGTTGCAACGCGTGAATGGAATGCACAACGCGCAATTTCCTCGTTTCGCGCGTTGTAAAGGGGTAAAGTATCGACGTTGTACTCGCGTTGTGTGTTGCAACGTGAGTGCGGCTCACAACACGTCGTTGTGACTGGGGAGCTCGGAGCGCGAGGGTCATGTCGAACGAGACACAGTCTGCGTCGGCTCTCACTCTTGCTTCGAGCTACAACACCGGTGCAGCGATGCGGCTCCCGATGACGTCGGTCGTCGGCGGCTCGCTGGCTTCACCTCGAGTCAACGATGCACCCACAAGGGAGGTACAACAGTGGCACCCGTAAAGAAGCGGGCCCCGGCCAAGAAGGCCGCCAAGCGGGCACCCGCAAAGAAAGCAGCCAAGCGCGCTCCGGCCAAGAAGGCCGCCAAGCGGGCCCCGGCTCGGAAGGCCGTCAAGCGGACGACCGCCAAGAAGGCCGCCAAGCGGGCTCCGGCGAAGAAGGCCGCCAAGCGGACGACCGCCAAGAGGGCCGCCAAGCGGGCTCCGGCGAAGAAGGCCGCGAAGCGGGCTCCGGCGAAGAAGGCCGCCAAGCGGACGACCGCCAAGAGGGCCACCAAGCGGGCCCCGGCTCGGAAGGCCGTCAAGCGGACGACCAAGAAGGCGGCCGCGAAGCGCGCCTGAGACAAGGTGCGCCGGTCACAAGACCGGCAGTGAAGCGACGCAAAGCGGGGACCTTCGGGTCCCCGCTTTGCGCGTGGGTCAGACCTCGAGCCGGTGGAAGCTCTCGCCCGACGCGATCTCGGCCAGGGCGCCGTGCTCGGCGAGCTTGGCCCGGATCTGCTCGGCGAACGCGCGCTCGGCGGCCACTTGGCGCGCTGGGGAGGCGTTCGGGTCGAGTCCGAGCGTCGTCTCGTACTGGCTGCGATGCGCGAGAAGCGCAGCGACCTTCACGTCCTCGAATCCGGCCACGTCTTCGACGTGGTTCACGACGTCGGCCTCGAAGAGGAGCAACGCCCGCGGCCGGTGTGGGGGGAGCTCCTGATCGGCGAAGAAGTGCGGATCACGTGCCGCAACGAGCGAGTCGGTGACGATGTAGCCGGCGTTGCGGTGGTCGGGATGCAGCCGGTAGCGCCGCCAGGGGTCGTGCCCGAGCACCACGTCGGGTCGCAGCTGACGCACCCAGCGCGCCACCTCCCACTGCTCTCGGACCGTGTTGCGCAGCTCGCCGTCGGGCAGCCCGAGGAAGACGACGTCACCACCGCCGAGGCGCCGCGCCGCCTCGCGCTGTTCCTCCTGGCGGGTGGCGACGAGCGACGCCTCGTCGCGCTCGGGATCCCAGGAGCCCTTGGAGCCGTCGGTGAGGACCAGGTGGTGGATGCTGCAGCCAGCGACGGCCCACTTGGCGAGGGTCGCCCCGCACCCGATCTCGATGTCGTCGGGGTGGGCGCAGATCGCAAGCGCCCGTTCGGGCGGCTCGAGGTTGGTCGTGACGGGACCGAATCGCTGGGTCTCGCCGAAGGGCTGGACCGCGGTCGGGAAGTCGCGGCGCTCTCGCGGCTCGCTCACGGCACTGGGAGATCGCTCGGCAGGTCGATGTCGAAGGCGAGCTCCTCGCGCCGCAACACGTTCCAGGGGACCCCGACGCGAGTGCACTCCTCCACGTGGCGACCGAAGGACCCCGGCCCATAGGAGAAGCGGAACCCGCACCCGACCGGCAGGCGGATCAGGTTGGTCCCGTTGTCCTCGCGGTCGGGCACGAGGGTGATCCCGTCAAAGGGCTCGAGCGCGCCGATGCCCGTCGCGAGCGGAAGGTCGGCGTGGACGACGGTGACCGTGCGCACGCCGAGGGCACCGAGTCGCGCCACGCCGGCCTCGACCGCACCGTTCAGGCCACGCCCCGGCTCCCAGACGACGAGCGCCCCGTGGCCCCGCGCCCACTCGGCCACCTCGGGGTCGTCGCACACGACGGCGGTGGCGAGCGGAGAAGCGGCGGCGAGCACGCGTTCGGCCATGCGGCGCACGAGCGCCCGTCGGTCGGCATCGGTCATCGCCGCACCGAGGCGCTGTTTTGCCGCCGCGAACGACTTCACCGGCACGAGCACGGCCGAAACCCCGAGGGTGGGGGAATCGATGCCGGCTGCGGCGGGCTCGACCCTCGCCGTCGCCTTCATCGCGCCAGTGTAGGAGCCATCGGCAGGCTCGCCGGGAGGGCGGGTCCCTAGGCTTGTGCCTCGTGAGCGGGACGGTCGGCGTGGTGGGCGCGGGATCCTGGGGGACCGCCATCGCGGCGATGCTGGCCAGCCGGGCCCCGACCGCGCTCTGGGCGCGATCGCCCGAGCTCGCGTCCGAGATCAACGCCACCGGTCGCAACGAGGGCTACCTGCCAGGCATCGGGCTCCCGGCGGGACTCCGCGCCACGCATGATCCCGCCGTCGTTGCCGACGGCGCGACGATGCTGCTCGTCGCGGTGCCCTCCCACGGGTTCCGGGAGATCCTCGCGCGACTCGCCCCGCATCTCACCCACGAGGTCGCCATCGTGAGCCTCGCCAAGGGCATCGAGGCGCCGAGCAACCGGCGGATGTCCGAGGTCGTGCACGAGGTGCTGCCCGGGAACCCCGCCGGCGTGCTGACCGGGCCCAACCTCGCGCGCGAGATCGCCGAGGGGCAGCCCGCCGCGAGCGTCGTCGCGCTCGAGGACGCAGGGCTGGCCCGTCTCGCCCAAGGGGCCCTCCACGGTCCGACGTATCGGGTGTACACGAGCACCGACGTCATCGGCTGCGAGGTTGCCGGTGCGGTGAAGAACGTGATCGCGCTGGCGGCCGGGATGAGCGACGGGCTGGGCTTCGGCGAGAACACCCGCGCCGCGCTCATCACCCGGGGCCTGGCCGAGCTCGGACGCGTCGGTGCCGCGCTGGGCGGTCAGCTGCTCACCTTCGGGGGGCTGGCCGGCGTGGGCGACATGGTCGCGACCTGCACCAGCCCGCGCAGCCGCAACCGCAGCGTCGGACTGGCGATCGGCCGGGGCGAGCCGCTCGCGTCGATCCTCTCGGGCATGCACATGGTCGCCGAGGGCGTGCGGACGGCGGCGCCGCTCGTCGAGCTGGCGCGCTCGGTCGGCGTCGAGATGCCGATCGCCGAGCAGGTGGCGGCGATCGTGGCCGGTGACACCGGACCCCGTGACGCGCTGGAGGCGCTCATGGCCCGCGCCGCGCGCGCCGAGTGGGACGAGGAGATGCTTCGAGGACTGCTCAGCGGGTGAGGTCGCCCGACAGCCGGGCGGTGGCGATCTTGTGGGGCCCGAGCGTGAAGGTCCCCTCGAAGGGCGCCGTCGGCCGGCCGCGCAGGTCCACCAGCCATCCCGAGCCGCCGATCGTCACGGTCCTGGGATCGTCGCTCGGGTTGAACACGCGGACCTCGACGAGCCCGTCGCGCAGGCGGAGCGAGCTCAGCTGGGCGCCCGAGAGCTCGAGGGCACACCCGCGCCCGGGGCGCGTCCCGCCGCCGAGGGCGGAGATGGACTCGAGCGGAACCGTGGCCTCCTCGGCGAGGGCCCACGGGTCGACGTCGCCCAGTGCGAGGAGGTAGGTCGTCTCGATTCGCTTGCCCACGAGCTGGAGGCCTTCGACCGGGGTCAACGGGCCGGCGGGAACGGGCCGGTAGGCCATCCCGACGCGCGAGAGCATCCCCGTCGAGCGCAGCAGGGTCATGGCGAGCGCCCGGGCCACCTCGCCCTCGTCCGAAGGCTCCAGGTCGATGAGCTCGTGCTCCTGGACGCCGAGGTGGGCGATCGTGAGCCCTCCGGCGGTCACGAAATCACGGGCGGGGAACGTCGGAAGCCCGACCTCGTCGGGGCGGCCCTCGGCGTGCAGGCCGCGGGTGACTGCGCCGAACGCGCTGCCCGCGGTGGAGGTGGCGGTGCGCTGCGGCAGCGGGAAGTGGACCCGCAGCCGGTGGTCGCGCGATGGGTTGGTGAACGAGGTCGTGACCTTGACCGCCCGCTCCTCGGCGTGCAGCTCGAGCTTCGTGCACAGCGTGACGAGCACCTCGCCGAGGCGCGTCGAGGTGTGCGCGTCGGCTGCCTCCGGCCAGCGGTAGTCGGCCTCGACGACGACGCCGGCGCGCACCGGCCCCTCTTCGGCGAGCGAGATCCGCACGGCTTCGGGCTTGTCGACGATGACGTCCTCGCGCGGCGGCGAGTAGTTGTACGAGTCGCCGAGGTCGCCCCCGTCGACAAGGCGACCGAGCCCGCCGTGCCCGTCGATCGAGAAGGTGCCGTCCGAGGGGTCGACGACCACCTCGACGAGCCCGTTGGCCAGGACCGCTCCGCCGATGGGCCCGGCATCGTCCCGGGGCCCGAGGATCCGGGCGCCGACCGGGTGGGCGAGGGGCGCGGGGGAGTAGCTGGACCAGCCAAGCCCCGGGACGTCGACCACGCGCGCGACGACCTGGCGGACGGGCGGCTGGTCGAGGTGGATCCGTACCACCGCGTCGGGCCGCGCCGCGAGGCGCGCCGCCAGGTTCTCCTTCAGCGCGTCGAGGGCGATGCCCGGCAGCTCCTCGGTCCCGACCGCCACGGTGACGTCGATGCCCCCATCGTCCTCTTCGACCTCGACCCCGTGGATCCACGCGTCGTCGGTGATGCGCGAGCCCTGGAGGAGGCCGAGCACCGAGGCCACGCTCGATGCGTCGAGGGTGAGGGTTCCCGGCAGGCTGGCGCGCGAGGAGAGGACCTGCTCGCTCGCGCCGTCGAGCGGCGCGCCGCTCACGATCAGCTCGACGATGCCCGAGCGGGCCCGGGGGGAGGCGTTGACGACGACCGGCCCCGGGCTCGCCATCGACTCGGCCAGGCCGACGAGCGCCCGATCGGCGAGCCCGCAGGCGATGCGTCGCGACTGCGCGAAGCGCTCGAGGACCGCATCGACCACGGCGTCCACCGAGCATGCGCAGATCGAGTCATGGGCGGCGTTGCGGATCACGTCGAGCCACGCCAGGTCCAAGAGCCGCCCGGGCCAGGATTCGGGCGACCCGAAGAGCGCTGCGTACGGCTCGGCCCGGCGCTCGAGGGCGACCTCGGCCTCGGCCGCCGCGCGCTTCACGTCCACCCGGTTGGAGGTGACGCCCATCAGCATGTTCGCCCGGTATCCCGAGCGCAGCTCGCCTCGCCAGGTGGCCAGCCCGTCGAGCGGCGCGTCCTCGAGATAGCGCGGGAGCGAGGTGATGGAGAAGGTGAGATCGTCTTGCATCGCGTTGGCCTCGGCCACCAGCCGCCCGAGGTGCGCCTGGGGCGCCAGGTGGTCCGAGCCGTTCATGAAGAGGAGGTCGCCGAGCAGGAAGTCGGACACCTGCCGCTCGTAGGCGGCGGTGCGCTGCACGAGCCCGGCGGCGTCCTCTGGGAGGGTGGCAGCGTTGCCGTAGCCGGTCACCAGGTACTCGGCGCGAACCCGGGATCCGTCGGGGGCCTCCCACCAAAAGGCGCTGCGGTCGATCTCCGACGGGACGCCCCGCCAGACCACGCTGTGCGCGAACCCGGCCGATACGAGCAGTTGGGGCATCTGGGCGATGTGGCCGAACATGTCGGGGAGGTAGCCCACCTCCATCGCACCACCGAACTCCGCCGCCCTGTCGAGGCCGAGCTGGAGGTTCCGGATCATGGTCTCTCCCGAGACCAAGAACTCGTCCATGAGGACGTACCAGGGTCCGACGCTCAGGCGCCCCGAGGCCGCCAGTGCTCGGATCCGCGCTGCGGACTCTGGTCGGACCTCCAGATAGTCGTCGAGCGCGGCCATCTGGCCGTCCATGAGGAACCACCCATAGGAGGGATCGGACTCGAGCAACTCGACGAGGGCGTCGAGGGTGTCGACGAGCTTCAGCCGGAAGACCTCGAAGGACTCGTACCACTCACGGTCCCAGTGGGTGTGGGGGACGACGGCGATGTGTCGGGTGGCCACCGGGACAGGTTAGGACCCCGCCGGCGAGGGGCGAGGCCCAGGGCGGACCCCCGGTGCCGGCGGCCTCTTCGATACGGTGGCGCCCGTGCGGGTCGCGCTGGCCACCGACGAGTCGACGGCCCTCGTCGCGTCGTTGCGCTCGCATCTGGAGGCCAAGGGGCACACCGTCGCGATGGTGGCCGACGGCACACCGTGGCCCGAGGCCGGCGCAGCGGTCGGCCGGGCCGTGGCCCAGGGGAAAGCCGAGGTGGGTGTCGTCTGGTGCACGACGGGCACCGGCGTCTCGATCGCCGCCAACAAGGTCCACGGCGTGCGGGCAGCGCTTTGCACGGACGCAGAGACCGCGCGCGGCGCCCGGCGCTGGAACGACGCCAACGTGCTCGCGTTCGGTCTCCGTCTGACCACCGAGCAGCTGGCCCGAGAGATGGTCGACGCCTTCTTGGACACGCCCTTTGACGAGTCCGAGGCGCGGCTCGTCGAGGCGCTGGAGCGGGCGGCCACCTGATGGCGACGCCCAGGGTGGCGGCCTCGCAGACCCACGCGGTGCTTCGCAGACCGCTCGGCTCGCGCCCGACGCTCGACCAGGAGCGCCTGCTGTGGAAGAGCGGCCACGAGTGGGTGGGCGGCCTCGACGAGGTCGGCCGGGGGGCCTGGGCCGGACCGGTGAGCGTCGGGATCGCGCTGCTCCCGAACGGCGTCACGCGACGCACGATGCCGCTTTGGCTACGCGATTCGAAGCTCCTCCACGAGGTGCGCCGCGAGGCGATCTTCGACGATGTCGCCGGGTGGTGTGCCCACTGGGCCGTCGGGCACGCGAGCCCGGCCGAGTGCGACGAGTGGGGGATGACCGCCGCCCTCCGTTTGGCCGCCTACCGTGCCCTGGCCGGATTGTCGGTCGGGCCCGATGCCCTCGTGATCGACGGTCCATACGACCTCTTGAGACAACCCCCGGTGCAACTCGGTCTGCTCGACGAGGAAGGGCCGGGCGCAGAGGGCCCCGTCCTGCCGAGTGTCGCGACGCCCCCCACGGTGGTGCCGTTGATCGACGCGGACGCGCGTTGTGCCGCGGTCTCGGCGGCATCGGTGTTGGCCAAGGTGGTGCGCGACCGGCTCATGCGCGAGGAGTCGGCGCACTACCCGCCGTACCAATTCGAGGAGAACAAGGGCTA
>DAHUZM010000109.1 GCA_027306525.1 Acidimicrobiaceae bacterium | reverse complement strand
CCGTCGGGCGGTCTGATCACCACCGTCGAGCCCTGCATGACGTGGTCGCCCGAGAAGAGCATCGAGTCCGCCTCGAGGAGCCAGCACACATGGTCCGATGCGTGCCCCGGTGTGTGCAGGGCACGCAGCGCGAAATCGGGTCCGTTCAGGGCGAACCCGTCGCTGACCGCGACGTCGGGGTCGACGTCCTCTGGGTGGCCGAAGGCGACCAGCTCGGCGCCGCTGCGCTCGCACAGCCGACGCGCCGAGGGGGCGTGGTCCCGGTGGTGGTGGGTGACCAGCACCCAGGCGATGCGCGCTCGCGGCGGCACGGCCCGCTCGATGGCGTCGAGGTGGCCGTCGTCGAGCGGGCCGGGATCGATCACGGCCAGCGCGGCGCGGCCGATGAGATAGGTGTTGGTGCCGGGCCCCGTCATCACCCCGGGGTTCGGAGCGGTCAGCCGGCTGACGCCGGGTCGAAGCTCGACCGGCTCGCCGACCACGACGGGTGGTCCGACGCCGGCGTCGCGCACCAGCCCGGGCGCGTGCCCGCTGCTCAGGGGGTCGACCTCGAGTTGCGTGGACCGAAGTCGTCGGGGTCGAGCGGCACCACGACCTGGCGCTCCCCGTACTCGTCGACCACGACCTGGGGCTGGATCGTCGGCACCGCCCCCAGGGAGGACATGGACGAAACCAGCTCATCGGTCGTCGCGTAGCGGTCGAGGAACCGGAGGTGCCAGATGGTGGGGGTGATCATCTCGATCAGCCCCTCCTCTTGCTGGACGAGGGCGTCCCTCGGGGCGACCCACATGTGGTGGATGGTCTCCACCTCGTCTTGCATCGCCACCTGCCCGATCGGCGCCAGGGTCACGAAGAACCGCGTGTCGTAGCGACGGGGAGGGCCCTCCGGCGTGATCCAGTGACCCACGTAGTAGATGGCGTCGCCCGGGAGCCTGAGCGACTCCTCCCGACAGATCTCGACGAAGGACCGCTCACGGGCGTTGAGCGCCCGCCGGTGCTCGGCGAAGCGCTTCTCGACCTCGGGGTCCTCGAAGCTGAGCGCCGTGCCATCGGGCCCCGTGGCGAGGAACACCCCGGCCTCCTCGAAGCACTCGCGCACCGCCGAGACCCAATAGCCGAGACCGCCCGAGTCGACCTCGAGCACGCCACTCGCCTGGGCATCGCTCCGGCCGGTGACGAACGAGAGCATCTCGGGGGCGCGATCGTCCTCGTCGAGCGCGCCGCCGGGGAACACGTAGGCCCCGCCCACGAAGTCCGAGTGAAGGCTGCGTCGGAGCATCAGCACCTCGAGCGACCCCCCTCCGTCGCGGACCACCATGATCGTCGAGGCCGGGCGGGGGACGAGCGCGCTCACCGGCCGAGGTTATCCGTGGAAGGTCCCCGCCGCCCTGGCGCAACGCACCCCGGGTCGCGATGTCGGCGCCCCGACATGCTCGTCTACGCTGGGTGGGCCGCTCGCCACGACCCCACCACCCGAGGAGCGGCCAACCCATCGACGAGCCGCGAGGACAGCGACCAGGATCATGGCCAACACCGGATCGGGCCGAACGCAGGCCGACAAGGAACGCAGCAAGCAGATGTCACGGCCGGTCGCCGCCCAGGGAGCCAAGGGGGGTGGGCGGCAGAACAACGCGCGTGCCCAGTCCTCGGATCGCCAGGGCGGGCCCCGGCGATCCGACACGAGGGGTGGCGGTCGCCCCCCGGGGGGCCGGGGGCCCCAGAACGGCCGTCGGAACGCCGGGCGCCCCTCGCCGAGCCGTCCGTCGCGACGCTCGCCGACCGCCCTGCTCACCTGGGGCACCGCTGGGCTCGTGGTGATCATCGTCGTCGTCCTCGTCATCGTGAAGGTCACCGGCGGCGGCCCGGGCCTGGCGAGCGGCAAGACGTGGGCACCGGCCTCACCCGTGGTGGTGTCGGACGTGAGCCACGTCCCGGCGACGGTCTTCGATGCCGTGGGCATCAACGCCCAGGTCTCGGCGATCAACCCGCCGCTCGTGATCTCGGGCCAAAAGCCGCTGACCTACACGGCGAGCAATGGCAAGACGCTCCCCGGCGTGTTCTTCTACGGCGCCGAGTACTGCCCGTTCTGCGCTGCCGCGCGATGGTCGTTGATCGCTGCGCTGTCACGCTTCGGCACGTTCCACAACCTCGGCAACATGCAGTCGAGCTCGACCGACGTCGACCCGAACACGCCCACCTTCACGTTCTCCAAGGCGACCTATACGAGCCCCTACCTCGTCTTCAAGGGAGACGAGTTCCTGAGCAACCAGGTGAACGCGGCGGGCACGAACTACACCGTGCTGATGCAGCCGACCAAGGCCGAGCAGGCGCTCGTGACCAAGTACGACTCGACCCAGTACTTCCCCTCCCTCCCCGCCAACCAGAACGGCTTTCCCTTCATCGACTTTGGCAACAAGCTCCTCCAGTCGACGCTCTATGACCCTTCGATCCTCCAGAACGTGAGCCGGGATCAGATCGCGAGCGGGCTGAAGGACCCGCACAACCCGATCACCCAGGTCATCGTGGCCGGCGCGAACTACATGACCGCCGCCATCTGCGCCATCGACGGCCAGCAGCCCGGTGCCGTGTGCACCAGCAAGGGCGTCACCGCCGCAGCGAAGGCCCTCAAGCTCGGCTGAGCCGATGCAGGTCCTGACCCGGGCGTGGCGCGCCGAGGGGCCCGAGGTCGAGCGTGCGGCGACCTGGAGGGTCGCACTGTCCGGGGTGCTCGCGCTCGTCGGCCTCGGGCTGTCGATCTATCTGACCATCACCCACTTCGAGCCGCACTTCCTCGTGTGCGCGGAGAGCGGGGCCATCAACTGCCAGCTCGTGACCACGAGCCCCCAGGCCTACGTGTTCGGGATCCCCGTCGCGATCCTCGGCCTCGCCTACTACGCGGTCGTCTGCGTGGTCGACTCGCCGTGGGCCTGGCGTTCGGCGGACCGGCGCGTGCATCTGGCCCGGGTCGTGCTCTCGGTGCTCGGCATGGCGTTCGTGCTCTATCTCGTGGCCGCCGAGCTCCTGGTCATCAAGGCGATCTGCATCTACTGCACGGGCGTGCACATCGTGACCTTCGCCCAGCTGATCCTCGTGATGGCGACGGTCCCGACCATGCTCGGCTGGGGTCGGCCGCCCGAACCAGCGCCGCGTGGCGCCCGCCGGCGACCGTCCAACAATCGAGGTGCAAAGCGCTGAGCGCTCAGCCCGCCCGGCGCTCCAAGACCTGCTTGCGCTCCGCCTCGTTCAGCCCGCCCCAGATGCCGTGTGGCTCCCGGATGCGGATCGCATAGTCGAGGCAGTCCGGACGCACCCGGCACTCGGCGCAGATCGCCTTCGCTCGGGCCTCCCGGGCCAGCTTCTCCTCCTTGCGCTCAGCGTGCGAAGGAGGGAAGAAGGCCCGGGACTGTGGGCCCCGACATGCAGCGCCCGACTGCCAGGATTCTGGACCCTGACGCATACTCCACCCCCACCCTGTTTCCCCTGCTGAGCACGCTACCGCCCCCAATCGCGGACAGACAAGGGGTCTGACCAGGACTTCTACGGACACCCGGCCTGCGCGCGGCCCCGGCAGAACTACGCTCGCACGGGCATGGACGTCGCCTCGTTCTGCGCCCAGAGCAAGGTGCTGGTGGTCGCCGGCAAGGGTGGCGTCGGGAAGACGACCGCCTCGGCCGCCCTCGCGATGCTCGCCGCGAGGAGTGGCCTGCGCGTGCTGCTCGTCGAGCTCGAGGGCCGGCCGGCACTGGCCCGGGCCTTCGGGGCGAGCGGACCGCTCGACTACGACGAAGCCGAGCTGTGGAAGGGCGACCCCGGTGGTGTCCGCGGGCGCTGGATCACGCCCGACGACGCGCTCCTCGAGTACCTGGCGGACCACGGATTCCAGCGGGTCTCGCGGCGCTTGGTCTCGGCGGGCGTCATCGACGTGGTCGCGACGGCGATCCCCGGCATCCGCGACGTCCTCGTGCTCGGCAAGGTCAAGCAGCTCGAGCGGTCGGGCGACAGCGACCTGCTCATCGTCGACGCCCCGGCGACCGGCCATGCGGTCACCTTCCTCACCTCGGCGAGCGGGCTCCTCGATGCGGCCCGGGGCGGCCCGGTGCGCGCCCAGGCGGCCGACGTGCTCGAGATGCTGAACGATCCGGCCCGCTGCAGGGTGCTGCTCGTCACGCTCCCCGAGGAGCTCCCGGTGAGCGAGACCATCGAAGCGGCCTACCGGGTCGAAGACGAGGCCGGCGTGCAGCTCGGGCCGGTGGTCGTGAACGGCGTGGAGAGCGTCGTGCCGGGCCTGTCCACGGCGGCGGCCGAGGCGGCGGCCGCGGCGGGCGTCGTGCTCGAAGAGGCGGATCTGCGGGCGCTCGACGCGTCGCGGGAGTTCGCGCTCGGGCGCCACGAGGTCCAAGAGGCCCAACTGGCCCGCCTGGCGGCCGAGCTCCCGCTCCCCCAGCTCGAGATGCCGGCCCTCGCCACCCCCGCCATCGGCCCGGCCGAGCTCGACGTGCTGGCGACGGCGCTCGGCGAGAGCATCGGCCGGCTCCATGAGGACGCACCGTGGCGCTGAGCACACCGGACACCACGGTGCGCGAGCTCGCGACCGAGCGCGCCGTGATCGTCTGCGCGGGCCCGGGCGGGGTCGGCAAGACGACCGTCTCGGCGGCGATCGCGCTCGAGGCGGCCCGCCTCGGCCGACGCGCCTGCGTCATCACCGTCGATCCGGCCCGCCGGCTGGCCGATGCCCTCGGGGTCGGGACCCTCTCGAACGAGCCGACGGCGGTCGAAGGCAGCTTTGCCGGGTCCCTGCACGCCCTCATGCTCGACACCAAGGGGACCTTCGACGACCTCGTCGAGCGCCACGCCCGCAGCCAATCGCAGGCCGATGCCATCCGGGCAAACCGGATCTATCAGAACCTCACCGGCATGCTGTCGGGGACCCAGGAGTACATGGCAATGGAGAAGCTCTACGAGCTCACCGAGAGCGGGGACTTCGACGTCGTCGTGGTGGACACGCCCCCGACCCGCAACGCGTTGGATCTCCTCGACGCGCCCCGCCGGCTCACGCGCTTTCTCGACAACCGGCTCTTCCGGGCCCTGCTTGCGCCGACCCGGGCGTCGCTGCGGCTGCTCACGATCGCCACCCAGGCACTGCTGCGAACGATCTCGAGGGTCGCCGGCGCCGAGATCGTCCAGGATGCCGTCGACTTCTTTCAGGCCTTCGAGGGGATGGAGGAGGGGTTCTCCAACCGGGCCTCGGCCGTCCGGGACCTGCTCGGCGACCCGGCCACGGCCTACGTGCTCGTCACCTCGCCCCGGCCGGACTCGATCGAGGAGGCGAGCTACTTCGCAGCGCGCCTCGGTGACACCGGCGTCACACCGGCCGCCCTGGTGGTCAACCGCGTCCACCCGGCGTTCGCGCCCCTCGGCATCGAGGAGGCCGAGCCGGGGAGCGACCTGGGCGCGCTGCTCGAAAACCACGCCCGGCTGCGCCTGGCGGCCTCCGAGGAGGCCGACGCCGTGGCGTCGCTCGTCGAGAAGGTGGCGCCCTCACCCGTCGCCCGGCTGCCGCTCCTCGGCTCCGACGTCCACGACCTGGAGGGCCTGGGCGAGGTCGCCGACCATCTCTTCGGCCGCCGTGGGGTTGGCTAACCTGCTCGCGTGCCGAGCATCGTCGTGGCGAGCGACGCGTCCTTCCTCCGCAAGGAGATCGTGGCCGTGGCCGCCGCGCCGGACACCGAGATCCGAGAGGTGAGCTCGGGCGCCGGCGTGATCAGCGCCGCCAACGAGAGCCCGCCCGATCTCGTCGTCGTCGACATGCAGATGGGGAACATGGGGGCGATGGCGGTCTGCCTGGAGCTCCGGCTCCAGGAGTCCTACGACGCGCTCCCTCACATCCCGGTCCTCATGCTCCTCGACCGCCGACCCGATGTGCACCTGGCGCGCCGCTCGGGTGCCGAGGGCTGGCTCGTGAAGCCACTCGACCCGCTGCGCCTGCGACGGGCCATCGGCGTGCTGTTGGACGGGGGGGAGTACCTCGACGACTCCTATCGACCAGTGCCCGTCCTGGTCGACGGCGACCAGGACGCGCTCGAACCCGCCCCTGCTGGCGGCTGACATGAACGGGCCGGGCGCCCAACCTCCACCAGAAGACCGACACAGGCGCCGCTGGCCGTTGTCCATGCGGCGCGACGAGGGCCAGCGCCCGGCGCGTTCGGGGCATCGTCGCGACAGCCACGCCGCGAGCGACCAGGAGCGCCAGATCATCGAGCGGCTGGCCGATCTGCGCGACATGGAAGTCCGCGAGGTGATGACGCCGCGCGTCGATGTCGTCGCGCTCACCATCCCCGTCGGAGCGGAGGACGTCATCACGGCGGCCCGCGAGTCGGGTCACAGCAGCTTCCCCGTCGTCCTCGACGACCTCGACGACCTCGTCGGCGTGCTGTTCGTGAACGACCTCTTCCGCGCCGCGCCGCGCCGACTGGCCGGCGATCTGACCGAGCGCTCGACGCTCGACATCTCGCGGCGCATCCGCCAGCCCTACGTGATCCCCGAGACCCGGCAGGTGCTCGACGTCCTGGCTGAGATGCGCCAGCAGCACCGCGGGTTCGCGGTCGTGGTCGACGAGTACGGCGGGGTCGCGGGTGTCCTCACCGTGAAGGACCTGATCGAGCCGCTGGTCGGCCAGCTGCAGGACGAGTTCGACGAGAACGAGGAGCCCGAGATCGTACGTGTCGACCGGAACCGGTGGCTGATCAACGGGCAGACGTCGGTGGACGAGGTGCATGATCGCCTCGGGATCGGGCTGCCCGAGGGCGAGTACGTGACGATCGGGGGGTTCCTCTTCGACGGGTTCGGTCACATCCCGACCGAGGGTGAACGGCTCTCGGTCGACGGTTGGGAGCTGCGGGTCGTCGAGCTCGAGAAGCGCCGCATCGCGAAGGTCCTTGCGAAGCACCTTGGTTCCGACGTCGCAGGCGAGCAGGGCAACCCGGCGACAGTGCCGGGCGCGGAGAACCGGGGGGCGGCTCCTGTTGCCTCACGTCAAATCCTCCGGGAACGCTGATTCGTTGCCTCACCTAAAACCTCCGGGAACGGGGAGGCGTTGAAGGCCCGGTTGACCCGTCGAATCGGGCTGGGGGTCTTGGTGAGCGCCAGGTGCTGGAGCTGG
>DAHUZM010000108.1 GCA_027306525.1 Acidimicrobiaceae bacterium | reverse complement strand
TCGTCGGTCTCCAGGCTCGATTCGGCTGGCCGCGCGCACCGGGCGGCCACGGAGGCTCGCGGCGGACCTAGGAGGTCGACCGGAGCACGTCGAGGCTAGCCCAACGGGGGTCCCGGGGCGCCACGCATGCGCAGGTCTGCTCGTTGCGGTCGATGCCGCAGTAGGGGCAGAGCCCCCGGCAGTCCTCGGCGCACAGGGGGGCGAGGGGCAGCTCGGTCAGGATCGCCTCGTGCACCATGGGGCCGAGATCGATCGCCTCGTCGACGATCGGGAACGCCTCCTCGTCCTCGGGCTCGCCGCGGCCGGGGGGGTCGCAGTAGCGCTCCTTCATCGAGATGACGAGCGTCCCTTCGACCGGAGCGGTGCAACGTCGGCACTGCCCCGACCAGGGCACGCGCAGGACCCCGGTCACCATGATCCCGCCCGAATAGGACTCGAGCACGAAGTCGCAGTCGGCCTCGGCCCCCTCGGGTACCCGGCTGTCGGCCGGCGTCGCCGGCGCCAGCCGCTCGGCATCGAGCGCGACGCTCGTCTTGATGCGCTCCGTCGTCCCGAGCGAACGACGGAGCCGTGCGACATGGACCACCAACGGGCCGACAGCCATGGCGGGCCTCCTAGGTTCGGTCTTGGTCGAAGAAGCTCTCTGCGTCGGACTCCTCTGGTTCGGGCATGGGCGCCGGGCGTTGGCGGTCGGCGGGCGACGAGATCGCCTGGAGCTTCTGGCGTCCCGAGCGGACGGTCTTCATCGTGCGGTCGAGGACGATCTCCATGCCGGCCAGGCGCTGGTCGCAATAGTCCTCGGTCTCGTGGCGCATGCGGCGCGCCTCTTCGTTCGCGTCGTCCAAGATGCGCTGGGCGACCCGGTTGGCCTGCCTGACGATGTCGGTGCGGGCGACCATCCGTTCGGCCTGGGCCCGCACCTCGTCCATGAGGGCCTGGGCCTCTCGCTCCTTGTCGGCCATGAACTCCTCGCGCTCGCGCAACAGCCATCGCGCCTCGCGCAGCTCGTCGGGCATGCGCTCCAAGGCGAGGGACAGGAGTTCGACCACCTCGTCGCGCGAGACGAGCACCGAGGCCGACAGGGGCATCGCCTTGGCCGAGTTGACGAGGTCGAGGCATCGCCGCACGAGCGACTCTGCGTCGAGGCCGCTCAGCGCCTCACCCGAGGCGTGCTCGTCGGGGGCGTCGATCACGCGTCCTCCCCTTCGCCGTCGGCCGGCAGCTCTTGCTCCATGATCGCGGCGACGGGCTTGGGCACGAAGGGGGTGACGTCGCCGCCGTAGATGGCCACCTCGCGCAACAGGCGCGAGGCGATGAAGGAGTGCGACGAGCTGGTCGGGATGAAGACCGTCTCGATCCCCGAGAGCTGCCGGTTCATCTGGGCCATCTGCAGCTCGTTCTCGAAGTCCGACACGGCGCGTAGCCCCCGGATGATGACCGATGCCTCCACGTCGCGCGCGACGTCGACGGTGAGCTTGCTCATCATGATGAACGAGACGTTCTCGAGGTGGGTCACCGACTCCTCGACCATCTTGCGCCGCGCCTCGAGGTCGAAGAGCGCCTGGCTCTTCTGGGGGTTGCGGAGTGCCGCGATGATCACCGCGTCGAAGATCCTGGCGGCCCGCTCGACCACCTCGAGGTGACCGTTGTGGAAGGGATCGAAGGAACCAGGGTAAAGGGCGAGGGTCACGACCCGATCACGCTCGGCGATGGCACTTGTCGGACCACGGTCACGAGCGTACCGCCGTAGCGCCTGGATCTGGTCACCTCCCAGCCCGCCGGCACCGCGATCTCCTCGGCCGATTCGAGGACCGCCACGTCGGCCTGCAGCCAGCCGAGGAGCGTGCCCCAGTCCTCGAAGGCGTAGGGAGGATCGCAGAACGCGATGTCATAGGGGGCGGAGCGCTCGAGCCATCCGGGGAGCTCGGCCCGCAGCACCGTGGCGGGCGCATCCCCGAGCCCGACGGCGGCGAGGTTGGCCCGGACGGCCTCGAGGGCGGCCGGGTCGTGATCGACGAAGGTGGCCGACGCGGCGCCCCTCGACAGGGCCTCGACACCCATGGCGCCGCTGCCGCAGAACAGATCGACGACGCCCAGATCGCGCACCCCGCCCATGGAGCCGAGCACGTCGAAGATCGCCTCGCGCACCCGGTCGGAGGTGGGGCGAACCCCCGCGGGGAGGCGGCCCGAGAGACGCCTCCCCCGGCTGCGGCCACCGATGACCCGCACGCTCGTACCGTAGCGTGCGAGTCGTCGACACCCGGTGACACCCGCCGATCAGGGCCGTGCGAGCGCGAGGCGGGTGGTGAACCACTCGGTCACCTCGCCCCCCGGGAACCATCGGTGCGCGAGGGCCTCGACCTCGCGCACCAGACGGGCGGCGTCGGCGCCGAGGCGGGCGAGCGCCGAGCGCGTCGACGCGGTGCGCACCCAGTGCTCGACCGGCACCCTCCAGGCCCAGCGCAGCGCGAAGCGCTCCACGTCTGCGAACCCGCCGATCTCGAGGAGGCTCCGGTCGTCGTCCTGGCGCGCCCGCCCGCCGTAGCGCCCGATCCCCCACTCGCGCTCGAGCGCGTCGAAGAACCCGCCGTCGTCCTCGCTCACGTTCCACCACAGCGCGGCGACGCCGCCGGGGGCGAGCGCCCTGCGGACCTCGATCGCGGCGTCCGGGAGCCGCACCCAGTGCCAGGCCTGGGCGCAGGTGACGAGGTCGAACGCGCCGTCGAAGACGGGCAGCGCCTCGGCCCGGCCACGCGCGCCTGGCAGCCCCCGATGCGCGGCCCGCAGGATCCCGAGCATCGCCAAGCTGGGGTCGAGCGCCACGACGTTCGCCCCCCGGCTCGCCATCGCGGCCGTCGAGATCCCGGTGCCCGCCCCGATGTCGAGGACGAGCCGGCCCGCGAGGGGCCCGACGGCTCCCTCGAGCGCGTCGTAGAGGGCGGGGGGATACCCCGGACGCCAGCTCTGGTAGTCGCCCGCCACCGCGTCGAAGACCCGGCCGGGGTCGAAACCGAAGGGGTCGACGTCGGGCACCGGGCCACCTTTGTGCGGGCCGCCCGGGCGTGCAAGAGTCGCCGGGCCGTCGGATGCCGGCAGGGCTCGGAGTCCTTCGGCCCTGGTCGAGGCGTGCGCGCGCCCTCAGGATGGGATCGATGAGCGAACCGGGGAACGCCCCCCTCCAAGCGCAAGAGGGCGAGGGGGCGCCGGTCCTCTCGTGCGTCGGTCTCGCCAAGCGCTTCGGCCAGAGGAGCGCGGTAGACGGGGTCGGCTTCGAGGTGTCGCCCGGGGAGATCTACGGCTTGCTCGGGCCGAACGGGGCCGGCAAGACCACCACCATCAAGATGATCTGCGGGCTGCTCGACGCCGACGCGGGATCGGTGCGCATCTGCGGACGGCCGCTCGCCGAGCTCTCGGTGCGCTCGCTCGTCGGCTACGTCCCCCAGGACATCGCCCTCTACCCCGACCTGAGCGCCCGGGAGAACCTCGCGTTCTTGGGCCGGCTCTACGGCCTGCGCGGGCGCCTCCTCGACGAGCGCATCGCCGAGGCGCTCGAGCTGACCGAGCTCTCCGACCGGGGCAAGGACCGGGTCGACGCGTACTCGGGGGGCATGCGTCGCCGCCTCAACATCGCGGCCGGGCTGCTGCACCACCCGGTGCTCCTCGTGCTCGACGAGCCGACGGTGGGCGTCGACCCCCAGAGCCGCCACGCCATCTTGGAGCGGGTGCGCTCCTTCGGGGCGAGCGGCATGGCGGTCGTCTACACGACGCACTACATGGAGGAGGCCGACCGGGTCTGCGACCGCGTCGGGATCATCGACCACGGTCGGCTGATCGCCGAGGGCACCAAACGGGAGCTGGTCGAGGCCCTGGGGGAGAAGGACCGCATCGACCTCGTCGCCACGGGCGACCTCCGAGCGCTCGCGGCCGCCAGCCGCGCCGTGCCGGGGGTGGAGCGGGCGGCGGAGGCCGACGGACGCGTGCACGTGGTCGCGGGCGACGGCCGCAGCGTCCTGCCGGCGCTCGTGGAGGCGGTCGAGTCGAGCGGCGTCACCCTGAACAGCGTCGAGGTCGCAGAGGCGGACCTCGAGTCGGTCTTCTTGCACCTGACCGGCACCGCCCTGCGCGAGTAGCCATGCGCGTCGTCCTGCTCATCGCCGCCAAGGACCTTCGCCAGCGCCTGCGGGACCGCTCGGCCATCGTCATCGGCATCGTGGCGCCGCTCGTCATCGCGGCGGTGATGAGCCTGGCGTTCGGCGGCGTCTCCAACTTCCACTTCACGCTCGGCGTCGTGAACGCGGACCGGGGCCCGATCGCCGCCCAGCTGCTCGGCGGGCTCCGCCAGCCCGAGCTGCGCGGCATCATCACGACCGAGCCGGTCGGATCGCCGGCCGAGGCCGCCGCCGAGGTGCGCTCGCGCCGGCTCCAGGCGGCCATCGTCATCCCGAAGGGCTTCTCGACGTCGATGACCGGGACGTCCCCTCAGTCGATCACGACGCTCACGAGCGTGAACAACACCCTCGCCGGGAGCATCACCGGGTCGGTCGTCTCGTCCTTCAGCGCGCAGCTGAACGCGGACCGCCTGAGCCTCGCGACCGCGCTCGGCGCCGGGGCCCCGCTCGACCGGCTCGCCGCGCTCGAGGCGGAGGCCAGCGGGCTGCGCATCCCAGAGCGCCTCGTCCAGCGCCCCGTGGGCGCTCGCGAGCTCAAGCCGATCAGCTACTACAGCCCGGCCATGGCCATCTTCTTCGTGCTCTTCGTGATCTCCTTCACCTCGCGGAGCTTCTTCGTCGACCGCGACCAGGGGATGATCGAGCGCATGCGGGCGGCGCCGATCCGTCCGCTGCAGATCCTGGCCGGCAAGGCCCTGTCGGTGTTCGTCTTCGGCCTGGCCAGCCTGGGCGTCGTCGCGTCGGTCACCACGGTCGCCTTCGGCGCCTACTGGGGCAGCCCGCTCGCCGTCGGCGTGCTCTGCGTCGCCGTGGTCCTCTCGGTCGTGTGCCTGACGGCGCTCGTCATCGGCCTGGCCCGCACCCAGCGCCAGGCGGAGGGCATCGCTTCGGCGGTCGTGTTCGGCCTCGCGCTCCTCGGGGGGAACTTCGTCTTCGTCTCCTCGGAGCCCGAGCTCCTGCGGCGACT
Source organism: Acidimicrobiaceae bacterium (assembly GCA_027306525.1). GTDB lineage: Bacteria > Actinomycetota > Acidimicrobiia > Acidimicrobiales > RAAP-2 > Palsa-461. The sequence goes on along the minus strand of DAHUZM010000108.1, from coordinate 5,161 downwards.
GTCACTCTTCACGCCCAACGGCTGGGCGATGCGCGCCTTCACCGATCTCTCGACCCGGGGCGGCGGGCTCGGCACGGTGCTCGTCCCGGTTGGGGTCATCGTGGCCTTCAGCGCAGGGATCGGCCTGGTGGCGGCGGCGCTCGCCCGGCGGGCGGTGACGTCGTGAAGAGCGCGCTGGCGGTCGCCGGCACCTCGCTGCTCCGGGTGTCCAAGGACCGCCGGGCCCTCCTCTTCCTCATCGTGCTGCCGGTCGTCGTCATCTTGATCATCGGCGCGACGGTGCGCGGGTTCTCGACGATCCGCGTCGGGGTGGTGGACCTCGGCTCGGGAGCGGCCGGGCGCTCCCTCGTCTCCGCCATGGAGGGCAGCTCGAACCTCGAGGTGCAGCGCTACCCCACCCTCGCGGCCGCCACGACGGCGGTCTCGCGCGGCGAGGCCGCGACGGCGGTCGTCTTGCCGAGGGGCATGGACGCCGCCCTGCGCGCCGGGCGCAGCGCTGACGTCGCCGTCCTCGCGAACCAGTCCAACACGACCCAACAGGCGGCGGCGGCGGCCGTGGGCTCGGTGGTGGCGAAGGAGGGCGCGAGGGTCCAGGCGGCGTACTTCGCCTCGTCGAGGGCGCTCGGCACCTACGAGGCGGATCTGCGCGCCGCAGCCTCCCTTCAGCGGAGCACCCCCCAGTCCCGCGTGCTCTCGCGCGTCGTCGATGCGAGCAGCCAGACCCTGCCCGAGGGGTTCAGCTACTCGGCCCCGACGATGCTCGTCTTGTTCGTCTTCGTGAACGCGCTGGCGAGCGGCGCCGTCATCATCGAGACCAGACGCCTCGGCCTCTACGAGCGCATGGCGGCGGCGCCGATCCGAAGAGCGGCGATCGTGCTCGGCGAGACCCTCGCCTACTTCCTCGTCGCCCTCACCCAGGCGACCCTCATCGTCGGGATCGGGGCGCTCGCCTTCGGCGTCTCGTGGGGCAACCCCCCGGCCGCGGCGGCGCTCGTGATCCTCTGGGCGCTGGTCGGCGCGGGTGCGGGCGTGCTGTCGGGGACGCTCTTTCGGACCCCCGAGCAGGCCGGTGCGATCGGGCCGCCGGTCGGCATCGTGCTCGCCATGCTCGGCGGGTGCATGTGGCCGCTCTCGATCGTGAGCAGCTTCATGCGGGAGCTCGGCCATGCGACCCCCCAGGCGTGGGCGGTCGACGCGTGGACCGACCTCATGTCGCGTGGTGGGACGCTCGGGTCCATCGCGCCGAAGCTCGGCATCCTCGCCGCCTTCGCCGCCGGGCTCCTTCTCCTCTCCACGCTGCGCCTCGGCAAGGTCGTCGCCCGCCGGTGAGGCCAGCGCCGTGAGCGAGCCCCTCAGCTCTTGAACAAGAAGGCGGCGTCCTCCTCGTCGAGGGTGAAGCGCACCTCCTCCAAGAGCCCCGGGTGCCCGGCGAGCCCCGGGTCCTCCTCGACGATGCGCTCGGCGGCCTCCCGGGCGGCCAGGATCCACTCCTTGTCGCGGCGCAGCTTGGCCAGCCGCAGCCCGCTCGAGCCGGTCTGGCGCTCCCCCAAGATGGTGCCCTCGCCCCGAAGTTCGAGATCGACCTCGGCGAGCTCGAAGCCGTCGGTGCTGCGCTCGAGCGCCGACAGCCGCTGCGCCGCATCCTCGGACCCCCCCTCGCCGAGCAGGAAGCACCAGCTCGGCCACGAGCTGCGACCGACGCGGCCGCGCAGCTGATGGAGCTGAGCGATGCCGAAGCGCTCGGCGTCCTCGATCACCACCACGGTGGCCTCCGGGACGTCGACGCCGACCTCGATGACCGTGGTGGCCACGAGCACCTGCAGGGCGCCGCTGCGGAACCGCTCCATCACCTCGGCCTTCTCGGCCGTGGGCATCTGCCCGTGCAGGAGGCCGACCTCGAGCCCGCCGAGCACCGACGCCGACAGCCGGGCGTGCTCCTCGACGGCCGAGCGGGCCACGACCCGCTCGGACTCCTCCACGAGCGGGCAGATGACATAGGCGCGATGGCCGGCCGCGACCTCGCTGCGCACGCGCTCCCAGGCGGCCGCCTCCTCGAGGGCGCCGCGCGCCCAGGCCGTCTGGATCGGGGCACGCCCGGGCGGGAGCTCGTCGACGACCGTCATGTCGAGGTCCCCGAACACGACCATCGCGGCGGTCCGGGGGATCGGCGTCGCCGTCATGACCAAGAGGTCGGGGTCGGCCGAGCCGACCCTCCCCTTGGCCCGGAGCCCGGCGCGCTGTTCGACGCCGAAGCGGTGCTGCTCGTCGATCACGACCGCACCGAGCGAGGCGAACCGCACGTCCTCGGTCAAGAGCGCATGGGTCCCGATGACGACGTCGATGTCCCCCGATGCGAGCCCCGAGAGGACCCGGGCGCGCGCCTTGGCCGTGACCTTGTTGGTGAGCAGCCCGACCGAGAGCGGACGCGTCCCGCCGAGGCGGCCCGTGTCGGGGACCTCGAGGCCCCCGGTCAAGGTGCGCACCCCCAGGTGGTGCTGGTCGGCGAGCACCTCGGTCGGCGCCATCAGGGCCCCCTGATGGCCACCTTGGACCGCGGCGAGCATCGTGGCGACGGCGACCACGGTCTTGCCCGAGCCCACGTCGCCCTGGAGGAGCCGGTGCATCGGGAGCGGGCCGGCCATGTCGGCGAAGATCTGCTCGAGCGCCCGACCCTGCGCGCCCGTGAGCTCGAAGGGGAGCGCGGCGACGAACCGCTCGACGAGGGAGGAGGGGGGGCCGGCGGGTGACGCCTCGGCCGGGGACACCGCGTGCCGGATGGAACGGGCGGCCCGCTCGAGGGCGCGGCGCCGGAGCACCAAGATGAGCTGGAGGCGGAACAGCTCGTCGAAGACGAGGCGGTCCCGGGCCGGCCAGGGATCGGCCGGGACCTCGGGCCGGTGGATCGCCCGCATCGCCTCGCTGCGCCCCCGCAGCTTGAAGCGGCGGCGGAGCGCGTGGGGCAAGGGGTCGGCCAGCTCGCCGGCTCGCTCGAGGGCCTCCTTCACGTAGGTCCCGATCTCCCAGCTGGTGAGCCCGTACTTGGCCGAGGCCGGGTACACCGGGATGACGGCCAGCATCCTCGACTCAACGGCCCCGCTCTCCACCCGGGCCACGAGGTCGACGACGGGGTGGGCCATCTGGCGTCGGCCCCGGTACTCGGTCAGCTTCCCCCACACGAGCAGCTGGGAGCCGACACTGAGCTGCTCCTCGCGCCAGGGCTGGTTGAAAAAGACGAGGGAGAGATCCCCGGTGGCGTCGGCGACGAGCGCCTCGACCCGGCTGCGGCCCCGCGGGTTGCGGTTGCCCCGGACCCGGCGCACCTCGGCGAAGACGACGGCCTCGTCGCCCACGGCGAGGTCGGCGACGTCGGCGGCGCGGGTGCGGTCGATGTAGCGACGGGGGTAGGTGGTGAGGAGGTCGAGCACGCTCGTCACCCCCCACTCGGCGAGCGCCTGGGCCTTGCGGGGCTTCACCCGCTCGAGCTGGCTGACGGGGATCTCGGCCAGCTGCGCGAGCCGCCGCCCGGTGCTCGCGGCCTCGCTCACTCGACGCCGAAGAGGTACGGATAGAGCGGCTGGCCGCCGTGGTGGACCTCGACCGCGATGTCGGGGCACGTGTCGTGTAGCCACTCGGTGATGCGGCGGGTCTCGGCGGGCGACGCGTCCTCGCCCTCGATGATGGTGACGAGCTCCCCCTCGGCCACGAGGTGGGCCAGCAGCCCGCAGGCGGCGCCCGAGGGCGAGTCGGCGATCGACACCACGCCGTCGCGGGTGAGGCCGATCCAGGCGCCCTCGCGCACCGGGCCGGCGTCGGTCGTCGAGTCGCGCACGGCCCTCGTGACCTCACCCGGGCGCACCCGAAGGGCGGACGCCGACATGGCGCGCACGTTGGGCTCGGCGTCCGATGCGGGGTCGTAGGCCAAGAGCGCGGCGAACCCCTCGACGATCGAGTCGGTCGGCACGACGCGCACGGTCTTGTCGGTCAGCTCGTCGACGCGCTCGGCGACCGGCCGGATGTTCTTGTTGTTGGGAAGGATGACGACCTGCGCGGCGTCGAGCGCGTCCACGACCGCCAGGATCTCGGCCGTCGAGGGGTTCATCGACTGGCCGCCGGCGACGTGGTGGTGCACGCCGAGCGAGCGGAAGATTCGCGTGATGCCCTCGCCGGTGACCACGGCCACCACGTCGGTCGTCGGCGCCTCGCCCGTCGGCGCCACGAGGGTCTCGAGCGCGTGCTCGCGCACCCAGCGCTCCTCTTCGATCTGCTCGCTCAGATCGGTGACCCGGATCTGGCTCGGCCGACCACAGTCGAGGGCCGCCTCGATGGCGGCACCGATGTCGTCGGTGTGGATGTGGCAGTTCCAGGTGCCCTCCCCGCCCACGACGACGATCGAGTCGCCGATCCCGGCCCACACCTCTTTGAAGTCGGCGATCGTGTCGTCGGGCGCGTGCAGGAAGTACATGACCTCGTAGCGCAGCTCGCTCTCGTCCCCGCTGGCCGGCCCGGGCTCGGCCACGAGCCCGACGGGGACCGAGGCGAGGGGTGGCGGCTCGGGCAGGGCGCGCCCGTCGAGCACCGAGAGGAACGCGTCGAGCAGCAGGAGGTACCCCGCGCCGCCTGCGTCGACCACCCCAGCCTGCGCGAGGGCGGGGAGCATCGAGGGCGTCGCGTCGAGGGCGTCCTTGGCGGCGGCCCGGGCGGCCTCGAAGGTGTGGCACAGGCCGCGGTTGGTCGCGCTCCCCGACTCGGCCCCCTCCCCCGCCGCGTGCGCGACGGTGAGGATGGTCCCCTCCACCGGCCGCACGACGGCCTTGCGGGCGAGCGCCGCCGCCTCGACCAGGGCGTCGGCCGCCTCGGGCGGCCCCACGCGGGCCGCCGACGCGAAGCGGGCCGTCGCGCCCCGAAGGAGCTGGGAGAGGATCACGCCGGAGTTGCCCCGCGCCCCCATGAGCGAGCCGTGGGCGACCGCCGCGCACACCTCGGCCATCGCCGCGCCGGGGTCCAACGCCCCGAGCTCCCCCACGACCGACTCGGCCGTGAGCATCATGTTGGTGCCGGTGTCCCCGTCGGGAACGGGGAAGACGTTCAGGCGGTTGATCACGTCCTGGTGCGAGCGCAGGGCGTCGCGAAAACGCACCATCGCCTCGCGGACCATCGGCGC
>DAHUZM010000105.1 GCA_027306525.1 Acidimicrobiaceae bacterium | reverse complement strand
CGCCGTGCACCGGGTCTTCGACTCGCCGCGCGACGCCATCCTCTGGGACACCGGCCACCAGGCCTACGTGCACAAGCTCCTCACCGGGCGTCGGCACCGCTTCGCCGACCTCCGCCAGGAGGGTGGCCTCTCGGGGTATCCCAATCGCGGCGAGTCCGACCACGACTGGATCGAGAACAGCCACGCGTCCACCGCCCTCTCGTACGCACACGGCCTCGCGACCGCATTCGAGCTCAACGGCGAGCTGGTGGGCTCGGGCGGCTCCCGGCGGGTGGTCGCGGTCGTGGGCGACGGTGCGCTGACCGGGGGCATGGCCTACGAGGCCCTCAACAACCTCGGGCACGCAAACCGGCGGGTCGTCGTCGTCTTGAACGACAACGGCCGCTCCTACGCGCCCACCGTCTCGCACCTCTCCCAGAGCCTGACCAGCCTCCGGCTCAACCGGACCTACGTGCAGGCCCGCCAAAGGGTCGGCCGCCGGATCCGCAACATCCCGGCGGTGGGCGAGATGGCCGCTTCGGGTGTGCTCGGCCTCACGAGCGCACTGCGCGAGATCGTCGCCCCCCACGTCTTCTTCGAGGCACTGGGCGTGCGTTACGCCGGCCCGATCGACGGGCACGACATCGCCCAGATGGAACAGGCGTTTGCGAACGCGGCGGAGTGGGACGGCCCGATCGTGGTGCACGTGCTCACCCAGAAGGGACGCGGGTATGCGCCGGCCGAGGAGGACGAGGTCCAGCGCCTCCATGACGTGAAGGCGACCCGCGTGGCCGTCCCCGACGCGGCGTCGGAGGGCTCGGCGCCTCCCGACGCCACGCTGGACCCGGTTGCCGCTGACATCCCGCCGGCGAGCTACACCGACGCCTTCACCCGGGCGGTTATCGCCGCCGCCGAGGAGGATCCCGACATCGTGGCCATGACCGCGGCCATGCCCGGGCCGACCGGCCTACTCGCCTTCCAGGCCCGGTTCCCCGATCGCTTCTTCGACGTCGGGATCGCCGAACAGCACGAGGTGACCGCTGCCGCCGGGCTGGCCATGGGTGGCCGAAAGCCGGTGGTCGCGGTCTATTCGACCTTCTTCTCGCGGGCGTTCGACCAGGCCAACCTCGATGTCGGCCTGCACCAGCTCCCGGTCGTCTTCGTGCTCGACCGCGCGGGGATCACCGGTGAGAACGGCCCGAGCCACCACGGCAGCTGGGACATGGTGCTGGCCCTCTCGGTGCCGAACATGACGGTGTTCGCACCCTCGTCGGCCGAGGAGATACCGGTCATGCTCAACGAGGCGCTCAGCCTCGACGGCCCGGCCACCATCCGCTTCCCGACCACGCCGCCGCCCGCTCGACGCTCCGCCAACCAGATCGGCGTGGGGCTCCACGCCAGGAAGGTGCTGGACGGCGACGGTTCGGTCTGCCTCTTGGGCGTGGGCAAGATGCTCGAGGCTTGCGAGGAGGCGGCGGCCGAGCTCGCACGCGAGGGGATCCGGGCGACCGTGTGGGACGTCCGGGTGGTCAGCCCGACCGACCCTGACCTCTTGGCCGACGCCGCCGCCCACGACCTCGTGGTGAGCGTCGAGGACGGCATGCGCTTCGGAGGCGCCGGCATGTTCCTCACCGACGGCGTGAGCGCCTGGGCCGAGGGCGAGGGCGTGGCGACGCCCAGGTTCTCCAACCTCGGCATTCCGCGCGCTTACATCCCCCAGGGCCGGCCAGATGATCTCCTGGCCGAGCTGGGTCTCGACGGGGCGGGTGTCGCGGCGTTGGTGCGCCAGCTCGTCGATCGCACGGCGGCCCGGCGGACCGTCGCCGACGACGCCGGAGAGCAGGCCTAACCCTTGTTCGCGCCATGCGCGCGGACGAAGTCGTTCACCGCGTAGTACGCGTCGATCGACTCGCCGGCGTCGCCCCAGAATCCCTCGAGCACGTCGAAGGCGAGCTCGCAGCGCTCGGCGTAGTGGTTGTTGACGTCGGCGATCTCGAGCTCGTTGCGGTTCGATGGCTTGAGCCCAGCAACGACCGAGAAGACCGAGGCGTCGTAGCAATAGACCCCGGTGACGGCGAACCGGCTCGGAGGATCCTCGGGCTTCTCCACGATCCTGGCCACCCGGCCCTCCTGATCGAACTGTGCGACCCCGAGGTGCCGAAGGTGCTCGGGCTCGGCGACTTCGCTCAGCACGATCCGGGCGCCCCGGGGGTCCTCGGCAAAGGCTCGGACCGTCGGGGTCACGGTGCGTTCGATGATGTTGTCGGCCAGCATCACCAGCACCGGCTCGTCGCGGGCGAATCGCTCGGCGAGGCCGAGGGCCTGGGCCACGCCGCCCGGCCCGTCCTGGTAGGCGTAGGTCAGGCGCTCGAGCCCGAAGTCGTGACCGTCTCCCAAGAGCCGGAGGAACTCGCCGGCGTGCGTGCCCCCGGTGACGAGCATGACCTCGGTGATCCCGGTCATGACGACGGCCTCGATCGCCCACTGGATCATGGGTCGGTCGTAGATGGGCAGGAGGTGCTTGTTCGTGATGCGGGTCAGGGGATACAGCCTCGTGGCGGTGCCACCGGCCAGCACGACCCCCCTCACCTCCTCGATGCTATCGAAGCGGCGAATCACCTGGTCAAGATGCATGAATCGCGTCATGATGTGGTGCGGTCGACGGAGGCGTGGGAGTCGCTACCGTCACCTGGAGATCAACTGAGAGGACCGGCGATGACCCGTGAGGTGGAGCTCACCGACAAGGAGTGGCGAGACGGGCTGAGCCCCGACCAGTTCGAGGTGCTCCGAAAGAGCGCCACGGAACCGGCATGGTCAGGCAAGCTGCTGCACGTCGACTCGGACGGCGTCTTTCACTGCGCCGGGTGTGGGGCGGCGCTCTTCTCGACTGAGCACAAGTTCGAGTCGGGTTCGGGATGGCCGAGCTTCGACCGGGCGATGGACGACGGCACCATCGAGCAGCACACGGACCGCTCCTTTGGGATGGTGAGGACCGAGATCGTCTGCGCCCGCTGCGGGGGGCACCTCGGCCACGTCTTCGACGACGGTCCGACCGAGACCGGGCAGCGCTTCTGCGTGAACTCCCTGTCCCTGGAGTTCGAGCCCGAGGGCTGATCCCGGGCCCGGCCCCTCACTTCCTCGTTCGTCGCGCCGCAGCGGGCGGCTCGGGGGCCGGCTCGGCCTCCCCTTGCGGCTCGGGCTCGGCGGTCCGGCGCTCGCTACGCTGGACCTCGGCCGTGGCGAAGCGCAGGCTCGGGCCGATGTCGTCCGCCACGACCTCCACCTTGGCTCGCTGCTCGCCGTCGCTCGACTCCCACGTCCGGTGCTCGAGACGCCCCGTGACCACGACGCGCGCCCCCTTCACGAGGCTGACCGCGGCGTTCTCGGCAAGCTCACGCCAACAGACGACGTCGAAGAACGACGTCGACTCCTCCCACTCCTTGGTCGTGCGGTCCTGCCAGCGGCGGTTGACGGCGACGGCGAGCGTGCTCGTCGCCTGACCGTCCCCGGTGTAGCGGATCTCGGGATCTCGGGTCAGGTTGCCCATCAAGGTGATCGTCGTGGTCATGGGGGCTCCTCGATTCGGATAGGCGCGTCGGCCGGGCACCACGGTGGCCCATCCGCCTTGCTCGCGACCTGACCGACACCTGGCACACCCCGTCCCAGCCTGTCGACATGCCCCCGCCCCGAGCGCTCGCTCGCACCCTCCTGGAGGACTCAGAGATCGCTGCGGCCGACCCGGCACTCGTGGCCCCGGTGGAGCGGACGGGGACCCGGGCCGTGGTCAGGACCAAAGCCCCTGTTGTCGAACCTCTTTGGGGAGCAGATTGTCTTCGGATCGAGGACCGATCCGGTCAGCCATGTGGCGGGCGAGACGTTGTCGGTGCCCCGTTCGCCACCTCCGAGAAGGACACAGGCCCGTGGCATACCCACCCGACATCGCAGCAGTCCAACCCGTCCTCGAGCTGACGCTCGAAAACGAGCCAAGGTCGCTTCGCTGTGCGGGGAGCCTCGATGCTCGGACCCGCGTCCATGTCGTCGAGGCGGTCGAGGAGCTCTTGAAGGACGCGCCCACCAGGCTCACTGTCGACATCGATGGCTTGCGCGTGATCGATGACGACGGCGCGACGGCGTTGACATGCATCCAAGACATGGCCCACGCGGCCGGGGTGCCGCTCTCGTGGACCGGTTCGGGCGTGAACCACCCCCTGGAAGCGGCGGTCTGAACCTGGCCCACGTGGCCCGAGGAGCAACGGCTTCGCTGGTTCGTTGCTCCTCATTGCGGGCCAAGGCTGCCTTCCTCCTCGCCAACCTTGCCCAGCGAGGACCGTGTTACCCTGCCGCCGTTGTCGACCAGGGAGAGTGTCGCCGGTGCACGAGATCCGAACCATCCCGACCGACGATGGCGACATGCGCATCGCCGTCGCGCACCCAGAAGGTGATGGGCCGTTTCCGGTGGTGCTCTCGTTCCACCACGGTCCAGGCCTTGACGACGCGTCGCGCCAGGCAATGTCGCGGATCAGTGAGGCTGGGTACTACGTCGTTGCCCACGACCGCTACCACAGGCACGGCACGCTCCTCGTCCTCGACCTTCGGACGATGATGGGCCCCGACGCGAGTCCCGAGGACCGCCGACGGCTCCAGGAGGTCTTCTTCGACACGACGGAGGACCTCGTGCAGCGCGACGTGGAGGCGGTCCTCGGCTCCCTGGCGAGCGACCCCGTCGCACGTCGCGGTCCCATGGGTTGCGTGGGGTACTGCATCGGCGCCCGTTCGGTGCTGAGCACCCTTGCTCGCCATCGGGACGCGTTCAATGTCGGCATCCTCTTCCATCCCTCGTTCTGTGTGACCGAGGGCGAGGACTCACCGCACCGGGCGGTCGAAGGGTTCCCCGGCTTCCTCTACGTCGGCATCGGCGAGCTGGACCAGATGCAATCCGCGACGCTGAACCGCCCGCTCATCGACGCCGTGCAGGCGCTTGGCCCGCACGGTTTGGCCGAGGTGCTCCCGGGCGCCAACCACGGGTTTGCCGTTCCGGGCGCCGCCTATCACGAAGAGGCGGCGGCACGCGCCTACGGCGAGGCGCTGACCATGTTGGCAAGGGGACTCACCTGAGGCCGGCGCCATCGGGGCGGGGCCCTGAACGAATCGACCCATGGACATGAAGAAGGGCCCCCGAAGGGGCCCTTCTTCATGTCTTCGGTGTGCTTCGCGCTAGCCGTTGGCGACGTCGGTCACCATCGCCGACAGCGTCGTCGCGTTGAGCGCCAGCGGGCCCCCGAGAGGCTGGATCGCCTTGATGTTGCCGCTGGATCCCACGACGTTGTTGAGGTTGTCGATCCCGGCGGTGCTCCCACCCGAACCGAGGAACGCCGCCAGGTAGGTGCCGACCGTCGAGGGATTGGCGGTCAGCACCAGGGGCTGGGTGTTGACTGCATCGAGCACGCTCCCGGCGAGGGCATCGGAGTAGAAGTCACCCCGAGCCACCATGACGGTGCCTCCCCACGACGTTCCCCAGCCGAGGCCCGAGTAGGTCGTGCCCTGCTGGTTGAGCTCGAAGGACGCCAGCATCTGGGCGGTGTCGGTCGGGTCCTGGCCCGCGATCCGGATCACGGAGATCCCCATTCCCTGGATCGCCGTCACGTCGGCATTCGAGACCGCGAGCGGGCCGCCGAGCACGATCACCTGCTTGATCCCGAGTGCCGACAGGCCAGCCGAAGCCTGCGTCGACAGCGAGCTCGGGTCGGTCAAGAGCAGCGGGATGTGGTCGTGGTACGCCATCACGCTCGCCGCCGAGGCGTCGGGGAAGTTCGCGCCCGAGGCGATGATCGCCGTCGAGAGTGCGCCGGCGGCGGTGGGCGTCGAGGACTGGTTCCCCGTGGTGTCGTTGTACTGACCCGCGTAGGCACCGGCCAGGTCGAGCGAGGCCACGTAGGACACCGGCGGGGTCGCCGCGATCTGCTCGGCCGTGTCGTACTGGGTCTGGCCGTAGATCGGTCCGGTCACCTGGATGTTGCCGCCCGTCTTGGTGCCGACACCCGGCCCGCCGCAGGTGTAGGCAGGCGTCGCCTGGATCTGGCTGATGGTGTTCTGGCTGACCGCCAACGGTCCACCGACCACGTAGACGTTGGTGATGCCCTCGGCCTGCAGCGCCGCCTGGGTCTCAGAGGAGAGGTTCGCCGTCGGCGTCAACAAGATGCCCGTGTGCAGGTAGCCGGCGAGGTAGCTCGCGGCCAGCGCGTCGGGGAAGTTCTGGTCGGTGGCGAGGATCACCGAGTTCTTCGCAGCCGACGGCAGGCAGCCGCCGCTCACCGGATAGGTCGTCTCGAGCTCGTTGATCGCGGTGGCGTCGATGTCGATGCCGGCGATCGCGCTGTTGAGCGTCGGAGCGGAGTTGAAGATCGGAACCGAGGACTGGATCACGCTCGATCCCGGACACGAGGCCCCGGTGCTCACCGATGCCTGTGCGAGCCCGCTGGTGGTCCCGTTGGTCACCGACGCGCCGTGGACCGTGAACGTGGCCGGTGCGGTGGACGGACCACCTGCCACCGCGATCTCGATGACGCCGCCGACGATCGACGCCGTCGCGCTCGTGATGCCGGTCCCCGACGGGGTCACGGTCACGGTCGGAGCGGTGCCGCTGAAGCTGAACGTGGTCACGCCCGAGATCGGTGTGATGCACAGCTCGGCCCCCACCTGCGCCTTGGCGGCCTCGGTGACGACGATGTCGCTCACGACTCCGGTGCCGCCGACGGTGACGTAGGTCTGGGGGTTGTTCCCCGTCGCCCCGGCGTTGGCCTTGGTCGCCACCGTCGCGTTGGAGGTCCCCGTCGGGGTCGGCGAGGAGACTGCGGTCGGGATGGTCGTCTCGTAGTTGAGCGTGACCGCGCCGACGCTCGCCGCAGAGCCCACGTTGTAGGCGATGCCAGAGACGGTGACCGGGAAGGTGTCGGTAGCCGTCCCGGAGGCGGGCGCCGGGGTGAAGGTGAGGGTCAAGACGTCATTGTTGGAGCCGCAAGCCGTGTCGGCCGAGTTCTGGCTCACGCCGACCGACACCGTCGGGGCGGCCTCGTTCCCGGACCCCGTCCCGGCCTTGGCCGTGGGGGTTCCGGCAAACACCACGTCGTTGCCGGTCGTGCAGTTGTTCGAGGCTTGGCCGTTCGGGGACACCGTAAGGGTCACCGTGTTGGTGCTGGTCCCCCAGTCGTTCACGACGTCGAAGGTGATGTTCGAGGCCGACTGGTTGTTCGTCCCGGTCAGGATCGTCGGCGCAGTCGACGGCGAGGCAATTGCAAAATTGCCCGCGCCATTAGTGAGAGCGCTTGCCGGGCCAACCCCCAAGGCTGCAGCGCCCCCGACTCCGAGTAGCAAGGCGGCCCAAACCGCCAACCACCGGCGAGCGCTCGACAACAGTGTTTTCACCAGGTTCCTCGCTTTCTACGCCCGCACCGACGAGCGGGCTCGACGTGACCGAAGCACACGACACACACGGGTCTGACCGCGGTGCCTCGCGTACCCCGTATTCAGCGTCGGTGAAACGCTACGGCCTGAGCGTGGTTCGTTCGTGGATGGTCGAACGCCGCAGGCCAGCTCGCCGGTGACCGCGAAGAGTGGCGATCTAGACGTCGAGAAAGCGGCGGATGGCGATCGCTGAGCCCACCGAGCCGATCAAGGCGCCGATGAGAACCACCACGAAGTCGGTGCCGAACAGCTCCCATCCCGACAGGCGCATCTGGTACAAGACGGTGCCCGGATTGTTCGGGTTGGCGAAGCTGTTCAACAGCGCGTGGAGGCCGAAGACGACCGCCGCGGCAACGACCGAGCCGATCAGGCCCTGGACCAGCCCCTCGGACATGAAGGGCAGCCGGATGAACCAGTTGGTCGCCCCGACCAGCTTCATCACCGACACCTCCCGGCGGCGGGCGAAGATCGCCATCCTGATGGTGTTCAAGATGAGCACGCCCGCTGAGAGCAGGAGCACGAGCGCCACCGACAAGAAGACCCACTGGAGGACGGTGATCGTCTCCTCCATCGTGTGGATCTGCGAGAAGGGCGCAGACACCTTGAGGACACCCGGCTGACCGTTGAAGCGGTTGTACACCGCCTGCGCGTACTGCGGCTGGTTCGGCGTGCAGCGGTACGAGGCCGGCGTGGTCTGGACCGTCAGGGCCTGGAACTCACCCGGCGAGAGCAGCGTCTTGGCCTCGTGGTAGTCGGCGAGCTGGCTGTGATAGCTGCAGGCGTGGACATAGGGCAGCTGCTTGAGCTCGCTCCCGACGGCATGGCTCTCCGAGCCGTTCGCGGAGGCCTTCATCCACACCGTGACCTGGGTCCCTCGCTGCCAGTAGTTCTCGGCGTTGGAGGCGCCCTGCTTCAACAAGAGCGCCGCTCCGACGAGGGCGAGCGAGACCGCGACGGTGAGCACGGCGGCGATCGTCATGAGGCGGTTCCGCCAAAGGTTGGTGGCGGTCTCGCGCGCGATGTAGTCGGCGGACAGCGGCATGTCAGCTGCGGCGGGCCCCGACCTCGGTCCTCGGAACCGATCCGGTCGTCGCGTCGATGCCGTAGACGCCGCGCGCCTGGTCGCGCACGATCGTCCCCTGGTCGAGCTCGACCACTCGGCGTCGCATCCAGTCGACGAGCGCTGCGTCGTGGGTGGCCACGACCACCGTGGTGCCGGTGCGGTTGATGCGGTCCAAGAGACGCATGATGCCCTGGCTCGTCCCCGGGTCGAGGTTCCCGGTCGGCTCATCGGCCAACAAGATGAGCGGGCGGTTGACGAACGCGCGCGCCACAGCGACCCGCTGTTGCTCGCCACCGGAGAGCTCGTGGGGGAGGTTGTCGCGCTTCTTGGACAGGCCGACGAGCTCGAGGACCTGCGGCACCTGGGTCTCGACCACGCTCTTCGGGCGGCCGATGACCTCGAGGGCGAACGCCACGTTCTGGAACACCGTCTTGTTCGGCAGCAGGCGGAAGTCCTGGAACACGCAGCCCACATTGCGCCGGAGATAGGGGACCCGCCACTTGGGCATGTGGATGATCTCGCGTCCAGCGACCCAGATGCGGCCACGGTCGGGGAGCTCCTCGCGCAAGAGCATGCGGATGCAGGTCGTCTTGCCGGATCCCGACGGGCCCACGAGGAAGACGAACTCGCCCTTCTGGATGTCGAGCGAGACGCTGCGCACCGCGACGGTGCCGTTCTTGTAGACCTTGGTGACGTTGTCGAAACGGATCATGCTGCCTCGTCCGTCACACCGCTGAACGTCTCTCGCCGGTGGTGATCACCGCGCACGGTGGACGTTCGAAGAAGCATCGGACCGGCGCAAGCCTATCGAGTGCGATCCGCCTCCGTGATGCAAACCGCGCCACGGGACGCTTCGCGACACCAACGCGTTCGGCCTCCACCCGGGCTGGCCTGGGGTTCCGCGGCAGCACGGGGTGACGATTCGTCATCAAATACGGGGAACCGTCACACTGCCAGCGCACGATGGCGCGATCAGTCGCAGGTGGCGACGTCTGCCTCGGGCAGTCGCCCCGAGGGCTCAGCCGAGTGCCCGACGTCGGCGAAGCTCGGCCTCGATGAAGGCGTCGAGGTCGCCGTCGAGCACGGCGTCGACGTTTCCGGTCTCGAACCTGGTCCTGACGTCCTTCACCAGCTGGAACGGCGCCAGCGTGTAGGAGCGGATCTGGTTCCCCCACGCGGTCTCGGTGCGCTCGCCACCGATCGCGTCGATCTCGGCCCGACGTTCCTCCCGGTTCCGCTGTGCGAGCTTGGCCGCCAGGATCTGCATGGCGCGCGCCTTGTTCTGGTGCTGGCTGCGCTCGTTCTGGCAGGCCACCACGATCCCGGTCGGGAGATGGGTGATCCGGACCGCCGAGTCGGTCTTGTTGACGTGCTGGCCACCCGCCCCCGAGGAGCGGTAGGTGTCGATCCGCAGATCCTTCTCGTCGATGTCGACCTCGTCGGAGAGGTCTTCCAAGAACGGGATGACGTCGAGCGACGCGAAGCTGGTCTGTCGCCGGCTCTGGGAGTCGAAGGGCGAGATGCGCACGAGGCGATGCACCCCGCGTTCGGCCGAGAGCAGGCCGAACGCGAACCGGCCCCGGACGATGAACGTCGCCGACAAGAGGCCCGCCTCCTTGCCCTCGGTGACCTCGTCGATCTCGATGGAGAATCCTCGCCGTTCTGCCCAGCGCGTGTACATGCGCAGCAGCATCTCGGTCCAGTCCTGCGCGTCGGTGCCCCCGGCTCCCGCGTGAACCTCGGCCACCGCGTCGCGCTCGTCGTAGTCCCCCGAGAGCAACGACCGCAGCTCGAGCTGCGCGAGCCGATGCCCGAGCATGTCGAGGGTGTCACCGAGCTCCTTGGCCAGGCCCTCGTCCGCCGCATCCGTGGCCTCGGCCTCGGCCACGAGCTCATGGAGGACCCGGGCGTCCTCGAGCCCGCTCGTGAGCTCGGCGAATCGGTCGAGGTCGTCGGCGACCCGGCCGAGCTCGGTCGCGACGGCCCGGCCCCGATCGGGGTCCTCCCACAGGTCCGGGCGTGCCGACTCGGCCTCGAGCTCCTGGCGCCGCGTCGCGAGCGACTCGATGTCCAAGTACCCGCGTGCCTCGTCGATCCGTTCGCTCAGGTTCTCGAGCTCGGTCGCGAAGTCTCGGTGCTCGGGCCCGGTGGCCTCAGGCGGCGCCATGGCACAGCTTGTACTTCTTGCCGCTCCCACACCAGCAGGGGGCGTTGCGGCCGATCTTCTCGTGGGGCGCCTTCACCGTCGGGACCAGGGTCTGGTCGTCGACGGGTTGTCCGCCTTGTGGGCCCCCGGCCCGACCGGCGCCGTTCGCCCCCTGGGGCTGGGCCTGGGGGACTCCGGGGTCCATGACCGGCCCGGGCAGCGAGAGCTGCGACGCCAGGCCGAGCGTGCCGGCAACCGGATCATCGGCCGCCTCGTAGACGGCGCGCGAGAAGTCGGGCTCGGTGGCCGGGTTGACGATCGCCTCGACGTGGAGCACGTAGCGCAGGTAGTCGTCATCGATCGCCTCGACGAGCTTCTCGAACATCGAATAGCCCTCTTGCTGCCACGCGACGAGCGGGTCCTGCTGCCCCATCGCCCGGAGGTTGATGCCCTCGCGCAGGTAGTCCATCTCGGCCAGGTGGTCCCTCCAGCGCTGGTCGATGATCTGCAGCATGACGTCGCGCTCGATCTGCCGGGCGGTCTCCTCCCCCCCGGGCATGGCCACCGAGCGCTCCTCGTAGTACTCGAGCGCCTCGTTGACGAGGCCCTCGACGATCTGGGCGATATTCGCCGCCTCGGCCAGGTCGGCCGTCGTGAACTTGCTCGGGTAGTACTGGGTGACCTCGGCGAGCAGACGCTCGAGATCCCACTCCTCGGCGTAGTCGGTCGGACAGGACTGGTGGACGAGCTCCTCGAGGGTCGCTTCGAGCATCTCGATCGTGCGGTCGTGGAGGTCCTCGCCCTCCAGGATCCCAAGGCGGTTCGCGTAGATCACCTTGCGCTGCTCGTTCATGACCTCGTCGTACTTCAAGAGGTCCTTGCGGGCCTCGGAGTTCTTGCCCTCGACGGTGTTCTGGGCCCGCTCGATGGCGCGGGTGACCATCCTCGCCTCGATCGGCACGTCCTCGGGGAGGGCCCGGTCCATGACCCAGCTCATGGCCCCGGTGGCGAAGAGCCGCATCAGGTCGTCCTCGAGGCTGAGAAAGAAGCGGCTCTCACCCGGGTCGCCCTGGCGGCCGGAGCGACCCCGGAGCTGGTTGTCGATGCGGCGGCTCTCGTGGCGCTCGCTTCCGAGGACGTAGAGGCCACCGAGCTCGCGCACCTTCTCGCCCTCGGCCTTGCAGAGCTCGGCGGACTCGGCCGTGAGCTTGGCCAGCTCGGCCTGTCCCTCCTCGGTCTCGACGTCGACGCCGCGAGCGACGGCCTCGTGACGTGCGAGCAGCTCGGGGTTGCCACCGAGGATGATGTCGACGCCGCGCCCGGCCATGTTCGTGGCGACGGTGACCGCGCCCAGCCGGCCCGCCTGGGCAACGATCTCGGCCTCCCTGAAGTGCTGCTTCGCGTTCAGGACCTCGTGTCGGATCCCGCGCTGGGACAGCATCTTCGAGAGGACCTCGGACTTCGCGACCGATGCGGTGCCGACGAGGATGGGCTGACCCTTGGCGTTGCGCTCCACGATGTCCTCGACGACGGCCGCGAACTTCGCCTTCTCGGTCTTGAACACGAGGTCGGCCTCGTCGCGGCGGACGAGCGGTAGGTTCGTCGGGATCGGGACGACCGGAAGGTCATAGGTGCTCGCGAACTCGGCAGCCTCCGTCTCGGCCGTGCCGGTCATCCCGGCGAGCTTCTCGTACATGCGGAAGTAGTTCTGCAGGGTCACGGTGGCCCAGGTGTGGTTCTCCTCTTTGATCCGGACGCGCTCTTTGGCCTCGACCGCCTGGTGCAGCCCGTCGGACCAGCGCCGGCCCTCGAGCGTGCGGCCGGTGAACTCGTCGACGATCTTCACCTCGCCCTGATCGACCAGGTACTCCTTGTCGCGGTGGTACAGCTCCTTGGCCTCGAGGGCCTTGATGAGCTGGTGGACGTAGTTCACCGCCACCGCGTCGTAGAGGTTCGCGATGCCGAGCGCCTGCTCGACCTTCTCGATGCCCGACTCGAGGGGGACGACCTGGCGCTTCTCCTCGTCGACCTCGTAGTCGCCGTCGCGTTGGAGGTTCCTCACCAGGGCGGCGAACTGGTAGTAGAGCCGCGCCGCCTCGTCGGCGGGACCCGAGATGATGAGTGGGGTGCGTGCCTCGTCGATCAGGATCGAGTCGACCTCGTCGACGATCCCAAAGACGTGGCCGCGCTGGACCATCATCTCCTTGGAGCGGGCCATGTTGTCGCGCAGGTAGTCGAAGCCGAACTCGGTGTTCGTCCCGTAGGTGACGTCACAGTTGTAGGCGGCGCGCTTGTCCTCGGGATCGGTGATGTCGGGCCCCACCCGGCCGACGGTGAGGCCGAGCCAGCGGTGCACCTGTCCCATCCAGGCGGCGTCCCGGGCGGCCAGGTAGTCGTTCACCGTGATCATGTGCACCCCCCGGCCCTGCAGGGCGTTCAGGTACACGGGCATCGTCGAGACGAGCGTCTTTCCTTCGCCCGTCTTCATCTCGGCGATCCACCCGAAGTGGAGCGACATCCCGCCCATCAGCTGGACGTCGAAGGGGCGTTGGCCGAGCACGCGCCAGGCGGCCTCCCGGACCACCGCGAATGCCTCGATCAGGAGGTCGTCGAGGTCCTCACCTTGGTCCAGGCGCTCCTTGAACTCGACCGTCTTGTGGCGGAGCGTGGCGTCGTCGAGCCCCTCCATCTCCGCTTCGAGCGCGTTGATCATGGGGACCAGCTCGGCGAGGCGGCGGACCTTCTTGCCCTCGCCGGCCCGGAGGACCTTCGTCAGTACGCTCATTTCTCGGCGATCCTACCGGTCTCTTCTCGCAGGAAAGGTCCCACTCCAGGGCATGGGAGCCGGGCTGCGTGCGGCTGACCTGGTCTTTGGCCCCACACTCGCCTGCTGCGGGGTTGACGGGCCCGGGGTCGGCGGTGCTCGACCCTTCGACCCCGGAACTGGTCCGCATCCCCCCGTCTCCGCCACGACCCGAGTCTCGGGAGGGGCGGGCAGGGCTTACATCTAAATCGCACCATGCTCAGCAACCACGAGTTGCCTTACGTGGGTCGTTTCGCCTGCGACTGGCATCGACTTGCAACCACAGACCCGCACGCAGCCCGGGGCCAATCCTAGGCAGGTCCCGTGCCAAGGGCCCCCGAACGCTCGGGTGGCGGGGGTGAAGTCGACGCCCCTCGTGCCTGGGAGCGGGGCGCCCGGGGACCGAGGACGAACCCCCGCACCAGGCCGGCCAGCTCCCGAACGGCGTAGCCGAGACCGAGCAGCTGGCGATAGGCACGCAGCTGCCGGCACACCGTGCGCAGGTCGGGCCGGCGCCGGTTCGCCAGGATCGCCGCGGTGGCGCTGTCTGGGAAGACGAAAGCGACGCGGGAGCGGTCGCCGACGCCGCGGCGGACCTGATCGGACAGCCAGCGCAGATAGGCGCCGGTCAGGTCGTAGCCCGCGCTCCAGGCGGCGAACAGCGCCCCCCACACGCGCAGGTTGACGTCGTGGACGAAGTACCGGCCGCGTGCGTCTTTGATCGCATCGACGTTCACGAAGCCCTCACACGGGAGCACCGCGGCCAGGCGCCGGCCGATCTCGGACAGGGCGTCGTCGCGGTAGCACTCGATCGCGCTCGAAGGAGAGCACGGGCCGCCGCCCCGCCGAAGCGTCCGATAGGTCATATCCCGTTCGGCGCCGGCGCCGACCACCGCGCAGTAGTTGACCGGCACCCCCTCGACATAGGCCTCGAGCTGCGTGTCCTGCCGAGGGACCGAGGCGAGCTGGTGCTCGAGCTCCTCGACGCTTCTCGCCATGAAGACCCCCCGTCCAAAGGCACCGACCCTCGGTTTCACGACGACCGGGAGGCCAAGCGTGCGCGCCGCTTCGGCGGGGTCGGCGGTCCCCGGGAGCGTGTCGGGGTGGGCGATCCCAGCCGAGCGCAACAGACGGACCATGTTCGCCTTGTCGACGAGGTCCCCTCGGTTCCGCCAACCTGCCCGGGGCGCGCCGGGCAGCCGGTCGAGGGCACGGTATGCGCTGGGGGCGAGCCCTTCCACGCAGTGGACGTCGACGAGCGCCTCATCGGCGAGCAGCAGGTCGAGCGCCTCGATCTCCGACGCGTCCACGTGGCACAGGCGGTCGAAGGCGAAGCGCCGCGTGAACGCGGAGCCGATGGAGCGGCGAGCCGTGGTCACGCGCACGGTGCGATATCCGGCGCGTCGCAGCGCGACCGCGAGCTGGACGAACGGCGTGAGCGCCCCGTCGTCCACGAAGGCCACGGCCGGGTGCCCCTGCTCGGGACGGGGCACCGGTGCGCCGAGCAAGGGGGGAGCCGGCTCGGCGCTCGGCACCGGCACGTCCGCGCGCAGCGGTGCGTGCAAGGGCAGTGCTCGCGCCTTCGCCAGCTCCGGGGGGTTGCCAACCCGCACGCTCATGACCTCCTCTTTTGCGAGGGGTCAGTCTAGAAAGGCGATCGATCCGCTTCGCGAATGGGTCGCGTGCGGCCGAACCTCGAGCGCAGCTCGCCGAGCGCCATCGACGCCCACACCGCGGCCAGGCGAGCGCCGAGACCGAGCGCGGCAAGCGGCAGCAGGAGGCGCCTCAGCCCCGACGTCGAGCGTGAGGCAAAGCGCAGCGCACCGCGGTGATGCTCGAGCGCCATGCGGTAGGGGTGGCGTCGCCGGGAGATCCCGTGGTGGTGCGTCACCGCGCCGGCGGGCTCGAATCCGACCCTCCAACCGGCGGCCCCAGCCCGCCAGCACAGATCCATGTCCTCCGCGAACATGAAATAGCTCTCGTCGAACCCCCCGATCTCTTCGAGCGCACGACGGCGCGCGAGGAAGCATGCGCCCGAGACCCAGTCGACCTCGGTCGCCTTGTCCTGAAGATCCGGGGTGCGGTAGCGGCGGGTGAAACCGTTGCCCGGGAACAGCACCCCGAGCAAGGCGTGGCCGGCCGCGACCCACGGGGTCGGGAACAGGCGGGCCGAGGGATATGCCTCGCCCTCGGGCGTCATGATCCGCGGCCCCACGATGGCCCAGGCCGGGTGGTCGTCCAGGGCGGCCTCGAGCGGGCGCAGCGCACCGGCGTGCACGACGAGGTCCGGGTTGCAGACGAGCACGTACTCCCCCCGCTCGATCGCAGCGAGGCCCCGGTTGACCCCGGCCCCGTACCCGAGATTGCGGCCCGTCACGAGGAGCGGCGTCTCGCGCAGCCCACCGCGATCGAGGGCGACACGAGCGGCCGCCGCATCGCCGTTCTCGACGACTACGAGCTGGGCGACGCCCTCGGTGCCGAGCGAGCGCACGCACTCGGCGAGGTACGCACCGGCGTCGTAGTCGACCACGACCGCGGCGCTGCGCGCCCTTGTCGTGGTCATGCCACTCTCAGCTGGGAGACGAGGCGGGCCAACCCGTCGCGCCATGCGGGGAGCGGGTCATATCCCGCCGCCACGAAGGCCGAATTGTCGAGCACCGAATAGGCGGGCCGCCGAGCCAGTCGCGGGGGAAAGAGATCGGCCGTCGCGATCGGCACGACTCGTCGGGGGTCGCCGCCTGCGAGCGCGACGGTCTCGCGGGCGAGCTCGTAGCGGCTCGCCTGCCCGCCGTTGGTGACATGGAAACAGCCGACGCGGCGGTCGGTGGCCAAGCGCACCAACGCCGGAGCGAGATCGGCGCAGAAGGTCGGGGTCGAGCGCTGGTCGTCGACGAAGCGCAGCTCCCCGTCACGCTCGGCCAGTTCGAGCACCGTCGTCACGAAGTTCGGCGCATGGGCACCGGCGACCCATGCCGTGCGCACGATCGTCGCCCCGGTCGGGCAGGCTCGCTCCCCCGCGAGCTTCGTCGCCCCGTAGACCGAGATGGGATTGCATTCGTCCGACACCCGGTAGGGCGACGCGGCCGTCCCATCGAAGACGTAGTCGGTCGACACATAGAGGAGGTGGGCGCCGACACGCGCCGCGGCGTCCGCGACGTGCTCGGTGCCGAGCGCGTTCGTCGCCTCGGCGGCGTCGGGCTCCTCCTCGCAACGGTCGACATTGGTCATCGCGGCGCAGTGGACGACCACGTCGGGGTGCACCGCGTCGAGCGTGGCGTCGACCACCCGGCGGTCCTCAACTGGCATCGAGGAGTGCGTCGCGCGCACGACGTCGTCACCGGCCGCTTCGAACCGATCGGCGACCGCCCGACCGAGCTGGCCGGCGGCTCCCGTGACGAGGACACGCATGGAGACGGCGGGACGAGACGCTCAGCGACCCGCACTCGCCCACGCGTGCTCGTCCACCGATGCGCCCGCGAGCAGCGGCTCCCACCAGGAGCGGTGCCGGGCGTACCAGTCGACGGTCGCCGCGATGCCCTCCCCGAGCTCGATCGTCGGCGACCAGCCGAGCTCGCCACACAGCTTGGACGAGTCGAGCAGGTACCTCGTGTCGTGGCCGGGTCGGTCCGGGACGATCTTCTTCAGCGATTGCGGCTTGCCCGCCGCCTCGAGGACGAGGTCTGCGATCTCCTCGATGCTTGCCTCCACCCCGCTGCCGACGAGATAGGTCTCGCCTACCCGACCGCGCTCGAGGACCGCCTCGATCGCCCGGCAGTGGTCGGCCACGTGCAGCCACTCACGCTTGTTGGCGAGCGATGCGTAGAGCGGCAGCGACCGGTCGTCGAGCGCCCTTGTCGCACACAGCGCGACGAGCTTCTCGGGGAACTGGTACGGGCCGTAGTTGTTGGCGCAGTTGGTGATGGTGACGGGGAGCCCGAAGGTCGCGGCGTACGCGCGCACCGCGTGGTCGGCTCCGGCCTTCGACGCGCTGTAGGGCGTGCGCGGGCGATACGGGCTCTCCTCGCTGAAGGCGTGCCGCGCATCGAGCGCGAGCTCCCCGTACACCTCGCAGGTCGAGATGTGGTGGAAGCGCGCCACGCCGTTGCGGCGTGCCGCCTCGAGGAGGACCTGGGTGCCCACCACGTTGGTACGGAAGAAGATGCCGGGGTCGAGTGCGCCCCGGCTGTTGTGGGACTCGGCGGCGAAGTGCACCACCGTGTCGATCCCGTGGTCCTCGAGCGCCCGCCCCACCGCAGCGCCGTCGGCGATGTCCGCGTGCACGAGCTCGACCCCGAGCCCCGAGAGGTTCGCCCTGTTGCCCGCGTAGGTCAGGGCGTCGAGTACCACCACGCCGTCGTCGGGATGCTCGTGCACCCAGTGCCGGACGAAGTTGGAGCCGATGAAACCAGCCCCACCGGTCACGAGGAGCCGCATGGGAGGCCAGCCTACGGCACCGCCCGGGGCCGCCTGCGCTCAACGCAGGTGGACGACGTCCCCCACCGAGACGACCCTTCGGCCCGCCGCCCCCTCCACGATGAGCCGGCCGGTGTCGTCGAGCTCCGTCGCGATCCCGCTGAAGGACGCATCGGCGAGCTCCACACGCACGGCGCGGCCGATCGTCACCGTCCGCCCGGCGAGGTCGCGGACGAGCGACGCCCGACCCTCGGCCTCCTCGAGGAGCGGCCGGCGGGGCGCGAGCGCATCGAGCATCTGCTCGAGGAGCTCCCTTCGATCGATATGGCGGCCGCTCAGGCCCTCCAAGCAGGTCGCCCCGAGCGCCTCGGCGTCGGGACCGGGCATCGGCCAGCCGACGTTGATGCCGATGCCGACCACCACGGCGGGCCGCCCCGAGCCGACGCCGCTCGTCTCGGAGAGCACGCCGGCGAGCTTCGCGTCGTCAACCACCAGGTCGTTGGGCCATTTGGCTCCGGCCCGCACCCCCGCCACGGCCTCGACGGCGTCGAGTGCCGAGAGGGTGACGGCCGCGGCGACCGAGAAGAGCTCGGAGGCCCCGAGCGCCGGCCGGAACAGGATCGAGGTGAGCAGCCCGGAGCCGGGTTCCGAGGTCCAGACCCGGCCCAGCCTCCCGCGGCCCGCCAACTGACGGTCGGCGACCACGACGGTCCCCTCGGCGCACCCCGCCGCAGCGGCCTCGAGGAGCCAGGTGTTGGTGGAGCCCAGCTCGGCGAACCAACGGACGTCGGTGAACATCGAGCGGCGCCCCTCGGGCCTCCGCGGGCCTTCCCCAGGCACGATCGACGTCCTCCTCGTGGCTGGCTCCCCACATGGCGACCACCCTCGGAGCCGTGCCAGTGTATTTGCCCGAAGACGCCCCTGGTCGTGGCGGCACCGCGCGGTCCGACGACGGGCGGCTGAGAGGGACTGGTGTTCAACAAGGTACTCATCGCGAACCGGGGCGAGATCGCCGTGCGCATCATGCGCACGTGCCGGGAGCTGGGCGTCGGCACGGTCGCCGTCTACTCGGAGCTCGATCGCAACGCGCTCCATGTCCGGATGGCCGACGAGGCTTACGCGCTCGGCGGCCAGACGGCGACCGAGAGCTACCTCAACGTGGAGGCGATCCTGCGCGCCATCGAGCAGAGCGACGCCGACGGGGTCCACCCCGGCTATGGGTTCTTCTCGGAGAACGCCGACTTCGCCCGAGCCATCATCGACAAGGGGGTCACCTTCATCGGCCCCCCACCGGCCGCGATCGAGACGATGGGCGACAAGATCAGCGCCCGGCTCGCCGCCGAGCGGGCGGAGGTCGCCGGGGTTCCCGGCCGCTCGGAGTCGGTCACCGACCCGGCCGAGATCGTCGCCTTCGGCGAGGAGTTCGGCTGGCCCGTCGCGATCAAGGCCGCGTATGGGGGCGGCGGGCGGGGGATGAAGGTCGTCGCGAGCGCCGCCGACGCCGCCGACGCGATGGCATCGGCCCAGCGCGAGGCGCAGGCGTCCTTCGGCCGGGGCGAGATCTACCTCGAGCGCTACCTCGAGTGGCCCCGCCACATCGAGATGCAGGTGCTCGCCGACGGCCACGGCAACACCCTGTGGCTCGGCGAGCGCGACTGCTCGCCCCAACGGCGCCACCAGAAGCTGATCGAGGAGTGCCCCGCCCCCGACTTCCCCGACGAGATCAGAGTGGCCATGGGCGAGGCGGCGGTGAAGGTCGCTCGGGCGTGCGACTACACGAACGCCGGCACCGTCGAGTTCCTCTACCAAGACGGTTCCTTCTACTTCTTGGAGATGAACACCCGGCTCCAGGTCGAGCACCCCATCACGGAGCTCGTGACGGGCCTCGACCTCGTCGCCTGGCAACTCAAGATCGCGAGCGGAGAGGCGATCGACTTCAAGCAAGAGGAGGTCCGACGGTTCGGGCACGCCATCGAGGTGCGCCTGAACGCCGAGGACCCGAGCGGTGGGCGGTTCCTCCCCTCGCCCGGGACGATCCTGCGCTTCGACGCGCCGGCCGGGCCCGGCGTGCGCTTCGACACCGGCTATGAGGCCGGCGACGCCGTGAGCCAGCACTACGACAACCTGATGGCGAAGCTCTCGGTGTGGGCCGAGGACCGAGAGGGGGCCCGTCGACGCATGCTCCGGGCGCTCGAGGAGACCCGCATCGAGGGGGTGGCGAGCACGATCCCGGCCGATGTCGCGATCCTGAGCCACCCCGACTTCGCCGAGGCCAAGCACTCGACCCGCTGGGTGGAGGACCGGCTCGACCTCTCTGGGGTTTCGAGCTCGTCCACCTCGGGCGATCCCGAGCCCGACGGCCCCGAGAAGGTGCTGCGCGAGGTGACGGCCGAGGTCGACGGCCGCCTCTACCGGGTGAAGCTGTGGGTCCCGGCGGCCGAACAGGGAGGCGCGAGCGCGGGCGGCGCGGGGAGGCAGCCGGCGCGCCGGGCGCGCTCGCACGCTCCTGCCGCGACGACGGGATCGGGCAACGTGGCCGTGCCGATGCAGGGCACCATCGTCCGGGTCCTCGTCTCGGTGGGGGACGCCGTCGAGGTCGGCCAGACGGTCTGCGTCCTCGAGGCGATGAAGATGGAGAACGCGATCGCCGCCGACAAGAGCGGCACCGTGCAAGAGGTGCGGGTCGCCGAGGGTGCTTCGGTCGGCGGCGGCGACGTCGTGGTCGTCATCGAGTAGACCGGAGCACGTGAGCACCCACGTCAGCGAGGCAAAGGAACGGGCCCGGGCGGTCCTCGAGCGCGAGCGTTCCCAGCTCGTCGAGCTCAGCCACGACATCCACGACCACCCCGAGACCGCCTTCGAAGAGCATCACGCCGTCGAACGCCTCGCCGAGTCCCTCGGGGCCCACGGGATCGAGGTCCGAGAGGGGATCTGCGAATTGCCCACCGCGTTCTCGGCGCGCGCCGGGAGCGGGCCGCTCCGGGTTGCGATCTGCGCCGAGTACGACGCATTGCCCGGGGTGGGGCACGCTTGCGGGCACAACATCATCGCTGCGTCCGCACTCGGGGCCACCCTGGCCCTGGCCGAGGTCGCCGACGAGGTCGGGATCAGCGTGGAGCTGCTCGGGACCCCGGCCGAGGAGGGCGGCGGCGGCAAGGTCCTGATGCTCGAGCGCGGCGCCTTCGACGACGCGCACCTCGCGATGATGGTGCACCCCTGGCCGAACGACCGCCTCGCGGCGCAGTGCCTCGCGGTCTCGCATTTCGACGTGCACTTCGAGGGCAAGGAGGCGCACGCGTCGGCCGCACCCTACGAAGGGATCAACGCGGCCGACGCGATGATCGTCGCCGAGGTGGCGCTCGGTCTCCTGCGCCAACAATTCCGGCCGGGCGACCAGGCGCACGGGGTGATCCTCGACGGCGGGAAGGCTGCCAATATCATCCCCGCCCAGGTGACGGGGCGGTTCATGTGCCGGGCGCGCACGATCGAGGGCCTGGAGGCACTCGAGCCCCGTGTGCGCCACTGCTTCGAGGCCGGCGCGTTCGCGGCCGGGGCCAAGGTGCGCTTCGAGGAGCTCTCACCGCCCTACACCCACATGGAGTCCGACCCCGACCTGCTCGCGGCGTACCGGGCGAACGCCGAGGCGCTCGGGCGGAGCTTCGCCGCCGACGACGCCGGCGAGCCGCTCCCCACCGCCTCGACCGACATGGCGAACGTGTCGCTCCGGGTGCCGACCATCCACCCGATGATCGGGATCGACGCCAAGGGCGCCGTCAACCACCAACACGAGTTTGCCGCAGCGTGCGTCACTCCCTCGGCGGACAACGCACTCTTCGACGGTGCGCTCGCGCTGGCCTGGACCGCGATCGACGCCGCCGCGAACGCCGACGTTCGAGACAGGCTCCTCGGGCGAAGAGGACATCGGGCTCTCGCCCGCTGAGCGACCACCCGGCCGGGACCCCCGCCGTCCACGTGCGACTTCGACACGCACGCTGAGTGGACTCGTGAACCCCGGCCGCCGTCGGGCACCGCGCGCCGTCGGGCGTGCGAGGCCAATGTTCGATTCGTCGTCGCTCTTGCCCTCGTCGAGCCCGACCCCGGCGGCGCTCGGCCGGCCGACCGCCGTTCGTTGAGGAGATCGGGCGACCGAGGGAGCGTGTCCTCGAGCTAGACCGGCTGGTAGACGCCGAACTCGGCCCGCAGCACGTCGGACACCTCGCCGAGCGTGGCCATGGCTGCCAGGGCTTCTTTCATCGGCACGAGCAGGTTCTCGGTCCCGGCGGCGGCCTTGGCCACACGCTCGAGCGCCGCGTCGACGGCACGCTGGTCGCGCTCGGCGCGCACCCGGCCGGTGCGGTCGATCTGGGCCCGTTGGAGCTCGACGTCGATCGGGAAGACCTCCGCCGGCTCGTGAGCGTCATCGGCGAAGCGGTTGACCCCGACCACCACCTTCTCCCCGTCCTCCACCGCCTTGGCGTAGCTGTAGGCGGCCTGCTCGATCTCGCCCTGCATGAATCGGGCCTCGATCGCCGCCACCGCGCCGCCCATCTTGTCGATGCGCTCCAGGTACTCGAGGGCCGCCCGCTCGACCTCGTCGGTGAGCGATTCCACGTAGTACGAGCCGGCAAGGGGGTCGACGGTGTCGGACACGCCCGACTCGAACCCGATCACCTGCTGGGTCCGGAGGGCCAGCTTGGCGGCCCGCTCCGTCGGGAGCCCAAGGGCCTCGTCGAAGCCGTTGGTGTGCAGGCTCTGGGTCCCGCCCAAGGCGGCGGCGAGCGCCTGGATGGACACGCGCACGATGTTCACCTCGGGCTGCTGGGCCGTGAGGGTCGAGCCGCCGGTCTGGGTGTGGAAGCGGAGCATCTTTGCGCGCGGGTCCTTCGCTCCGAAGCGCTCGGTCATGATCCGGGCCCACATGCGCCGTGCGGCCCGGAACTTCGCCACCTCTTCGAAGAGGTTGTTGTGCGCGTTCCAGAAGAACGACAGCCGGGGCGCGAACGCGTCCACGGCGAGGCCGGCGGCGATGGCCGCCTCGACATACGCGATGCCGTTGGCCAGCGTGAACGCGAGCTCTTGGACCGCTGTCGAGCCTGCCTCGCGGATGTGGTATCCCGAGATCGAGATCGTATTCCAGTTCGGCAGGTGCTCGGCGCAGTAGTTGAAGGTGTCGGTGATGAGCCGCATGGAAGGTCGGGGCGGGTAGATGTAGGTGCCCCGGGCGACGTACTCCTTCAAGATGTCGTTTTGGATCGTCCCGCCGAGCTTGTCCCCGGGCACCCCCTGCTCTTCGGCGACCAACTGGTAGAGGAGCAGGAGGATGGCGGCCGTCGAGTTGATCGTCATCGACGTGGTGACCTTGTCGAGCGGCAACCCGGCCAGGAGGAGCCGCATGTCGGCCAGCGAGTCGATGGCCACGCCGACCTTGCCGACCTCCCCCTCGGCGCGGGGGTGGTCCGAGTCGTAGCCCATCTGGGTGGGCAGATCGAAGGCGCACGACAGGCCGGTCTGGCCCGCCGCCAGGAGGAACTGGAAACGGGCGTTGGTCGCCTCGGCCGTCCCGAACCCCGCGTACTGGCGCATCGTCCACAGACGCCTGCGGTACATCTCGGCGTGCACCCCGCGCGTGTAGGGCTCCTGGCCGGGCTCTCCGAGCTTGGCATCGGGGTCCCAGTCCTCAAGGTCGGCGGCCCGGTACACGGACCGCACCTCGATGCCAGAGTCGGTGCTCCTCTTGTCGCGCTCTTCGTCCGCTGGGCTCACCGCGCCAGGTTACGTGGCTCTTCGGATCTGAGCGGGGTGTACCGCTCGCGAGAGCAAGCAATCGACGGAGCCGAGATCAGAACATGCCCCGCCAACCCGGCGGACTGGGACGCGTCGACGAGCGAGCTCGTCTGCCGATAGGGGCGCCGGCCCCAGAGGTACCGTGGTGTGCTGGTATCATGACACCATGCCTAAGAACTTCACGGTGCGGCTTTCCGATGAGGACGCAGCCGACGCAGAAGCTCTGGCCCGGGCTGAGGGCACGAGCCTCAACGAGACGGTTCGCAGAGCGCTCGCCGAAGCGGTCGAACGCCGTCGTCGCGACCCCGCCTTCAAGGCCAGAGTCCGTCGGATCATCAAAGAGGACCGGGAGCTGCTCGAGCGCCTCGCTCGGTGATCGTCTACTACCTGGATCTCGCCGACTATCTGGCCATCGTGACGGAGGTGACCGGCCTCGACGTCGAGACGGCCATCCGGGTCGCGAACCTCGACCTTGCCGCTCCACGCCCCACAGCCAGGATGGGGTGAGACCGACCTCTACCCCGACTTCGTCGACAAGGCGGCGGTTCTCGTGACCCGCCTCACGAAGAATCATCCTCTTCCCGACGGCAACAAGCGGGCAGCGTGGGTGGCCCTGCGGATCTTCATCGAGCTGAACGACCGCGAGTGGTCGCCCTACCCGTCGGTCGACGAGGCGGAACGGGTGATGCTTGACGTCGCTGGCGGCACGTGGAGCGCAAACTCAGCCAACTCGACGACAGGTGACCACCAGCCTCGACAGCCGCTTCCGAGTGACCCAGATCGACCGCCCCCCCGACCCGGCGGTAGAGGGCAGTAGCACCCCGACCGCCAACTGGGTTATTGGGCCAGGTTCGCAGCCCGCTCCTATGCCAGACCAAAGACGGTCACGAGCGCTTCATCGATGCCCCACATCTCCTCGTGGGTGAGGTGTCCGACGAGGTCACCAAGCCGCTGCGCATCGACCGCACCCAGCTGCTCCACCAGCACTCGCGTGACGCTCCCCCCGACGTGCGCCTCAGGCCGAAAGGATGCCGGACGCGCACTTTTCGACGTCGGGGCAACGATGACGACCGATCGAGGAAGAAGCTCGTTTGCCTGAAGAATGACGCCGTAGCGTTCGCCTTGCTGTTCGTGACCCGCACCACGGGGTAACCGGAACCGGTGGACGTCACCGCGCAGCACGTATGGCCTCCATCAGCTCGGCCACTGCCAACATCTCGGCGCGGTCCGCCTCGTCCGCTTCCAACGCGGCAACCTCCGCGGCAAGTTCGCGTCGACGGCGCAACCGACGAGCCGACGCAAGTAACGCCGACCTGATGGCGTCAGACTGGCTGAGCCCCGTCGCTTCCAGCGTGCGCAATGCTTGCTCCGCCTCGTCGTCGAGCCTGACCGAGATCGCCCTTGCCATGAGCGCCACTGTAACGCAGAATGTCATACGCCCCACTCAGGGTCATCACTGTGCTGCGCCGCTGATGAGCAGGGACGCGTGGTGTGACCCCAGGCCGGCGGTATGGGCGAGTTGGCCGAGAGCGGTCGCACGGGTTATGGGGGCGGTAGCGCCAACGCTCTCGATCTGATCCCAGTACTGAAGTCGCTCCGCCCGATCGTTAGGCGCCCGATCGCGAACCCAGGTACTCCAGCAGGTCGTCGATTAGATCTTCGGGGCTGGCGTGGCCCTTGCCGGTCTTGGACAGATGGCCGCTCAGGGCCAAGTCCACTGCTCCGTGGGCGGTGGCGTGCACCAGGGCGGCCACCCGTTCGGAGTCCCCGGCGGGCAGGTCACCAGCTGCCTGTGCCGCTCGCACTGTGTCAACCAGCGCTTGGCGGGCAACACTGGCCGCCGCGCCCAACTCGGCGGAGTCCGTCGACCATGACCCGTACGTGAGCTTGAAGCGGGCCGGGTAGCGCAAGGCCCACCGCACGTAGCCGCCCATCATGGCCCGCAGTCTCTCCAACCCCTCAGCGGCGGCCGGCTGGCTGGTCCGGGTTCGGCCCTGCCGGCCGAACTGGCGGGCGGCCACGGCGGCCAGGAGATCCTCCTTGTCGGCGAAGTGCTTGTAGGGGGCGTTGTGGGAGACCCCGGCCAGCCTCCCCACCTCCCGCAGCGTGACCGCCGCCGGTCCCCCTTCGTCCAGGAGGCGGGTGGCGACGTCGATGAGCCGGTCCCGGGTGGAGGTCACCCCTCAAAGGCTACTGACTGGTTGACAGTGTCAACGCCATGGTGCGAAGGTGAGGTTGACGCTGTCAACTGCTGACAGCGACCACTTCTTGCACAGGAGGACCGATGACTCACGCCGTCATAACCGGAGCGACCAACGGGATCGGCGAGGCCATCGCCCGCCGGCTGGCAGGCGAAGGGCTGACCGTGACCGTGGTGGGCCGCAGCGACGAGCGGCTGAAGGCGACCCAGGAGCGGATCAACGCTGCCGTGCCGGGAGCGGAGCTCATCCTGGAGCGGGCTGACCTGGCCGAACTGGCCGAGGTCCGGGCTCTGGCCGGGCGGATACTGGCCGGGCCCAAGCCCGACGTCGTCATCAGCAATGCCGCTCTCGTGACGGGTCTGGACCGCATGACCTCGGACGGTCTGCCCCGGGTGCTGGCGGTCAACCATCTGGCCCCCTATCTGTTGCTGCGCAGCCTGGCTCCCCACCTGGAGCGGGCTCGATTGATCGTGGTGGGCGCCGACCCGGTCTCCCTGGGGCGCCGGCCCGTCGATCTCGACGACCTGTTATTCAGCGATCCCGAACGACTGGGGGAGCCGGTCGAGCTGCGGCCCTTCTTCGCCTATGGCCAGACCAAGAACATGAACGCCATGTTCGTCTTCGAACTGGCCCGCCGGTTGGCCGGTACCAGCGTCACCGTCAACGGCGTGCACCCCGGCATCATCAGCGGCACCGGTCTGAGCCGGGAGCTGCCGGGGCTCGGTGCCCTCGTGAGGGAGGCCTTCCGCAGCGGCTCACTGGCCCCGCCCGGGCCGCAGCCCGGCCGGCGTACCCCCCTGGGCTGGACCGAGCCCGACGATCGACCGGCCGCCGACGTTGGAGCCGACACCCCGGCATGGCTCGCCACCGCTCAAGAGGTCGAGGGGGTGTCCGGCCGCTTCTTCGTCGACCGGGCGGCGGTCGAGACTGCACCCCACACCACGGACGTCCAGCGTTGTGAACGCTTGTGGAACCACAGTGCCAGGTTGGTGGGGTTTGATGCCTGACGGTCTACAAGCCTGAAGTGGCAACCCTCCCTTCGCCGGCGCGGTAGGGGCGGGATTCACGCTGTTTCGTCGACGGACTTATTGAGGCAGGGTCACCGATCAAGCTGGTTCCCCTCAGCTGTAGGGCGTCAGGTCGGCCCAGGCGACTCGACCGGTCCAGCGCGGTCCCCACACGTCGTAGTCGGCGAGGAGCGCGAACCGGCTTGACCGTTCACCGGTCATGGCCGACCCACGGTGCAGCACGTCGCTCCGGAAGGCGAACAGGGTCCCGGCGGGGCCTGACATGGAGACCTCCTCCTCGGCGAACATCCCCGCAGGGGGGTCGTTCGTGATGTCGTGATGCCCGGGAATGGGCCAGTACGGGACAGACTGCCCGATGGGCTGGCTGTGATCACCTGAATAGGCCCCGCCGTGATCATGGAAACTGGCCCCACCTGGAGTCCAGCACTGGCGAGATCCACCAGCTGAAGAGCGGTGGGCTGGAACCTGGGGTCTATGGCGACGAGGTCGAAAGTGGAGCTGTTCGAGGAGATCCGCAAGGCGCAAGCAGGTAGGGACGATCCCTCCGTGCGGGAGTGATCCCGCCGCTTCAAAGTGCACCGAAGGACGGTGCGCCAGGCGCTCGAATCGGCCGTGCCTCCGCCGAGGAATTGAAAGAGCGATCCTCTCCGTCGCTCGGGCCGTGGAAAGCGACCATCGATACCTGGCTGGCGGCCGACGAGGCGGTGCCGAAGAAGCAACGTCACACGGCACGGCGGATTTTCGAACGCCTGGTCGATGAGCACGACGCCGACATCAGCGAGTCGACGGTGCGCCGCTACATCGGCTCGCGCAAGAAGCAGCGTTCGCTCTCATTGCCCGACGTCTGCGTGCCCCAGGCCCACCCGTTGGGCGACGAGGCCGAGGTCGACTTCGGCCAGGTCCACTTCTCCCTCGACGGTGCCTTGGTCCCTGCCTGGATGTTCGTCATGCGGCTCTCGGCCTCGGGCAAGGGGTTCCACCGGGTCTACTTCAACCAGGCCCAAGAGGTCTTCCGCGACGGTCACGTCTTGCCTTCTCCCACTTCGGTGGGGTGCCTCGACGCATCCGCTATGACAACCTCAAGCCGGCGGTGGTGCGGGTCATGAAGGGACGGGGCCGCATCGAGACCGAGCGCTTCATCGCCATGCGCAGCCACTACGGCTTCGAGTCCTTCTTCTGCCTGCCTGGCGTCAAAGGTGCCCACGAGAAGGGCGATGTCGAAGGAGAGGTGGGACGGTTCCGCCGACGTCATATGGTCCCGGTGCCCGATGTGTCTTCGATGGCCGAGCTCAACGAGCTCGTGGCCGCCGGTGACGAGCGTGACGACCGTCGCCACATCGAAGGACGCCGTTTGAGTGTGGCCAAGCACTTCTCAGCCGAACAGGCCCTGTTGTCCTCGTTGCCCGACGAGCCCTTCGACGTGGCACTCGCTCTCAACTGTCGGGTCGACACCAAGAGCAGGATCTGCGTGCGGCAGTGTGTCTATTCGGTGCCGGTGCGCTATGCCGGACGCCGCATCGACGTCCTCCTCGGTGCCGACCACGTCAGTGCGCTCGACAGCAGCACGGTTGTGGCCCGCCACCAACGGGCCCAGGGCAAAGGAGCAGAGGTCCTCGACCTCGACCACTATCTCGAGGTCCTCTCCCTCGAGCCCGGCGCTCTGGCCGGAGTCAGCGCGCTGGTGGCGGCCCGACGCAGCGGTGCCTTCAGCTCCGCCCATCAACGCTTCTGGGACTTGGCTCGTCGGGCCCACGGCGATGGAGCGGGAACCAGGGCCATGATCGCCGTGCTGTTGTTGCACCGCGCGATGCCCAACGACGCTGTCGTCTCGGGTCTCGAACGAGCCATCGAGGTCGGATCGCTCGACCCCGACGTGGTGGCAGTCGAAGCCCGGCGTTCCCTCGGGCGAACCGAACCGGTGGCCGTCATCAGCGAGTCGTTGGCTGCCTTCGACCGTCCGGCGCCGACATTGAGCGGTTATGACGGACTTCTGGACGTCGGCTGATGGCCAAGATGACCGACACCGCCGCCCAGGCGTCCATCGGGGCCTCCACCAGGGAGCTGCACCTACCGACGGTGCGCGCCGAGTGCGTGCGCTTGGCCGAGGTGGCCCAGCGCTCGCAGACCACGTATCTGGGGTTCTTGGCCGAGACGCTCTCGGCCGAAGTCGACGAACGGGCCGAGCGCCGTCGCCAGCGTCGGGTCCATGAGGCCCGTTTCCCTCGCGTCAAACGACTGGCTGACTTCGATCTGGCCGCCGCCCCGAGTGTGAACCCGGCCACCATCGCCATGCTGGCTTCGGGCAGCTACCTGGCCAGCGGCGATCCGATCGTGTTCTTGGGCGACAGTGGGATCGGCAAGAGCCACCTGCTCATCGGCCTCGGCATGGCAGCCTGCGAACAGGGCAAGGCGGTGCCGTGGGACATCTGGCCCTGACCGTGCTGGCCGATCTCGATGAGCCCCTCTGGAGCGGGATCACCGCCCGCCACGCCCTCTCGCACACGACCGGGTTGCCCAACTGGCGCCCGGAAGGTGAAGACCTCAGGCCGATCCGACCTCCGGGCCAGCAGTGGGGATATTCGGGAGAGGGCTTCGTCCTGCTCCAGGAAGCCATCGAGGCCCAGGCTGGCCGGCCCATCACCGACCTCGCTCGAGAGCTCGTGTTCTCCCCGATCGGGATGACTGACACCCGGCTGGACGAGCCGGAAGAGGGTCTGCACGGCTACCGGCCGCTCATCACGACTGCCCGCGATTACGGGCTGTTCCTTCTGGGGTTTGCAGACCTTTCTGAAGGCCAGGTCCCTCCTGCCGATCCGGCGGAGTGGGGCAGTATGAGTTGGCGCTGACGGCGGAGATATGGGGCGCTCGTTTCGGGACGCGCTGAGGAGTGGAACTCTCCGCATTGCTCAAGTTTCGGCACGATCTTGCCGGTTCGCGTTGCTGGGGCTTCCCCGAACTGCTGAGCGGCGAAAATCGGCACGATCTTGCCCTTTTTGGCGAGAAGACGCCTTGCAGCACCACTGGAAAGGCTAGAGCGGCACGGTCGTGCCGATTTACTCCGTGTGTGGGCGCCGGTCTGCGCTATCCTGAATGAAGCGGCACGATCGTGCCGCTTCGGGAGTTCACCAATGAACGCCACGGAGTTGGGAACGACAATCGAGAACCGCCGCAAGGCGCTGCGCCTCGGCCAGGAGGAGCTAGCCGAACTGGCCGGGGTGTCGGTGCGCTTCCTGCGCGCTCTCGAACACGGCAAGGTCTCGGCCCGGCTCGACAAGGTCTTCGATGTGCTGGACACCCTCGGTCTCGAGGTGGTGGTGAAGGTCCGCCAGCCGTGACTGGCCCGGAGCTGTCCGCGATCCGCTCGGTCGTAGTCGCGGACGTGTACAAGGCCGGATACCTGGCCGCCAGGCTGCGCCGCACCAATGCCGGCGTCGAGTTCGCTTATCTGCCGGAATACGTGGCATCGGGCAGGCCGCCGGTGGCCACCAGCCTCGGGTTCGATGTGGACGGACTGGTCACCCCGGCCGGTGCCGTGCCACCATTTTTCGCCGGGCTTTTGCCCGAAGGCCGCCGCCTGTCCAGCCTGCGCCGGGCGGTCAAGACTTCGGCCGACGATGAGCTTTCGTTACTACTGGCGGTCGGGCGTGACCCGGTAGGCGACGTACAGATTGTGCCGGAGGGGCTTGTGCCATCCCCCGCAGAGCCGCTGGTGTCGGTAGAGCATTCTTTCGAGGAGGTGTTGTTCTCAGATCTCTTGGCCGAGGCGGGAATGGTGGATCCGGTGGCTATCCCGGGAGTGCAGGACAAGGTGTCGGCCCGGATGATCTCGGTGCCGGTTGGCCGGGCGACGGATCGGTGGATCTTGAAGATCGACCCACCCGAATACCCCCACGTGGTGGAGAACGAGGCGTACTTCCTGGACCTGGCGAAGCAACTGAAGATGCCAGTGGCCGACGCTCAGCTGGTCCGCGACCGTGACGGCCGGCCCGGGTTGCTGGTCCGTCGTTTCGACCGGATCTCAGGCGAGGACGGTACGACAGTGGCTTTGGCGTGCGAGGACGCCTGCCAGCTGCTTGGCCTGTGGCCCGCCGACAAGTACAACATCAGCTCCGAGCAGGTCGTGACTCGCGTGGCAGAGCTGTGCCCAGCGCGCGCTGTGGCCCGCCGAGACGTTTACCGGCAGCTGGTGTTCGCCTGGGTGACCGGGAACGGGGATGTTCACGCCAAGAACGTCTCGGTACTACGGAGTCGCGACGGAGAATGGAAAGTGTCGCCCGCCTACGACTTACCGTCCACCGCCTTCTACAACGACCGGACTCTGGCGTTGCCGCTCGCAGGGAAGCGCCAGGGCATCTCCCGGAAATGTCTTCTCGACTTCGCCGTTGCCATCGATCTGCCCGAGAAGACGGCGCTACGGGTTCTCGATCAGGTGCTGTCGGGCACAGCGAATCTCTGCGCCGAGCTCGAACAAGGCCGCCTGCCTTTCAAGGGGAAGGTGCTGGCCGACACGGTCTCCGAGCTGCGCTACCGCCGCCGCCAGCTCACCGGCTGAAGCCCAGTCGTCGCTGTGACGGGTTTCTTCGGGACGATCGCGCGGTTCGACATGGCTACGCCCGCTGGACCGATCCCCTGAAAGAAGGGCCAGCACTGACGACGACCGGGATCCGGCGATCGGGGGCAGGTGCCGCCCCATTCGTCGAGTGCGGATACGGGACAGTGATACGCGCGACGTCGATCTGGAGCTGCATTCCGTGAGACGCGGCTGTCCGCGAGAGGGGGGCTGTGCCGATTCGTGATCGTCCACAATCGTCTCCATTCGTCCCGCTGTTGGTAGCGTTTGCCATGTTCCGTGAAGCACGACGCGGCGATCTCGACGCCGTCCTATCGCTCTACCGTCAGCTGCAGCCAGCAGACCCGGTGGTGCAGAACGGCTCGGTTGCGGAAGTTTTCGAACAGATCCTCGCGGCAAGAGGCCTCCATCTGTTCGTGCTCGAGGAAGATGGCGCCGTCGTCGCCACGACCTACCTGAACATCATCCCCAACATGACCAGGTCAGCGTCGCCCTACGCCGTCATCGAGAACGTCGTCGTTGAAGAGAGCCGTCGCGGCAAGGGCCTCGGCAAGCAGATCATGGCCGGAACCCTCCAGGCGGCATGGGACGCTGGTTGTTACAAGGCCATGCTCCTCGCTGGTTCCCGCAAGCCGGCGACTCACGTCTTCTATCGCGCTTGCGGCTTCTCTGGGGACGAAAAGACGGCCTACGTCGCGCATCCACCGGCATAACCGGAGCTGTGCGATCCCCGGCGTCGGGGGCAGGTTGATTGCAGCCGACGTGCCGACGTGCCGACGACAGGCGCGGGCCTCCCTCGAGTTGGCTACCGCTGATAGGGGATGCTGCTCGGACCGAGATCCTCGGCCTCGTGCCCCTGGCCGAAGAGACCCATCGACTCGAGGGCCATGTACGCGAGACCGACGTCGGTCATCTGTCCTGATCGCAAGAGCGTGCGGAACTCGGCCAGCGACACGAGAACGGGCTCACAGAACTCGGACGGCTCGGTCTCCGGGTGGGCCACCCACACGCATCCGGTAGCGATCGAGACCCAACTCCGTCTCGTCGAGTTGGCGGCCACAAAGGTGTACCCGACAATCGAGACGTCGCCCCGGTAACCGGTCTCTTCACGCAGCTCACGCACGGCTGCATCTCGCGGCGACTCTCCGGCGTCGATCATGCCGCCCGGGAGCTCGTCCAGCACGGCATCGGGACCAGGCCGGTACTGGCGTGCGAGCACCACCTGGTCGTCTCCGGTGAGCGCGAGAACCGCCACCGAGTCGGGTGCCGCCAGGATGTCCCAGTCGGCGACCGAGCCGTCAGGCAGCCGGTACGTGTTGGTGACAACGCTCAGGTAGCCGATCGGGCCCGGGCGTTGACCGAGGAGCTCCCAAGATGCGGTCATCGACGGGCAGTCTCGCACCGCCGCCTCGCCCGTTTCGTCGAGCCCCCGTCGACGCGCGCCAAGCCGGCGGTAGGCCACACCCGCGCGGCGTCAGACGCACGCGGATAGGGGGCGCGCATTCTGGGCGCTGTTCGGCATGCAGACACCCCCGACCCGAACGCCGATTCGGCGAGCGCCTCCTGGCGGGCCAGACGACGCGCTATGTCCACCTGCCGGGCGCACCGGCTCGCGAGTTCTGCTTCCCCGTATAGAGCGCCCGTCCGCTCGGTGTGACCGGTCCCGGAGAGCGCACTCCCAGTCACCGTCGCGCCAGGTTGGCAACGCTTCGCTCGGCGCATGGCCAGGCTTGCTCCGGCGGCTACTTAGCCGTAAAGTTACCTAGGTAGATAGAGAAAGCGAGTCCTCATGATCGAGTTCCACCTGGACTCCACCTCTGGGGTTTCGCCGTACCTGCAGATCGTCCAGCAGGTGCGACATGCGCTCCGACTGGGCCTGCTGCGCGAGGGAGACCAGCTCCCGACGGTGAAGGAGGCAGTCGGCTCATTGGCGATCAATCCCAACACGGTGCTCAAGGCATACAAGGAGCTCGAGCTACGTGGCCTTGCGGCGGCGCGCCCAGGCATCGGCACCTTCATCACCGCCACGTTGAGCGACGCTTCGCTCGCAGCACATGCCGGCCTGCGCCAGGACCTGCGTCGTTGGTTCGCGAAGGCGCGGCGGGCCGGGCTCGACGACGAAAGCATCGAGGCCCTCTACCGGGACACCTTCCGCTCGACCACGGAGGGCGTCGCGTGACGACTGCCATTGAGGCCCACGCGCTCGGCCGGCGCTTTGGCCGGCGCTGGGCCCTGTCGGAGTGCACGCTCGCCATCCCGACCGGCCACGTCGTCGGACTTGTGGGGCCGAACGGTGCTGGCAAGTCCACGCTGTTGCAGCTGGCAGCCGGGCTGCTCGCGCCGAGCGCAGGCACGATCGAGGTGCTCGGCCGCCGTCCCGCCGAGAGCCCCGCTCAACTGCGTCGCGTCGGATTCGTGGCGCAGGAAGCTCCAACCTACGCATCGTTCTCGATCGCGGATCACCTGCGCCTCGGTGCATGGCTCAACCCGACGTGGGACGGGCCCTTCGCCGACCAACGCGTCCAACGCCTCGGTCTCGAACCTCACCAGCACGCGGGGAGTCTCTCTGGGGGTCAGCGCGCACAGCTGGCCCTGACGCTCGCGATCGCCAAGCGGCCGGAACTGCTGATCCTCGACGAGCCCGTCGCGAGCCTGGACCCGCTTGCCCGGCGCGAGTTCCTCGAGGGGCTGATGGAGATCGTCGCCGAGGCCGGCGTCACCGTCCTGCTCTCGTCACACCTCGTCGCCGACCTCGAGCGGGTGTGCGACTACGTCGTGGTCCTCGCCGGCTCACGCATACAGGTTGCAGGTCCGATCGACACCTTGCTCGCCACCCATCGACGCCTGATCGGGCCACGACGTGATCCGCGTTCGCTTCCGGCAGACGAGGAGGTCGTCACCATGAGCCACACCGACCGACAGAGCACGCTTGTGGTGAGGACCGAAGAGGCAATCCTCGATCCGTCCTGGGCGGTGGAACAACTGAATCTCGAGGACCTCGTGCTCGCCTACATGACGCGCGCCCAAGCACGCGCCAGCCGGCCAGAGCTGACTGCGGTGGGACCGTGATCCGCCTCGCGTTGCGACAGTTCCGCCTGCAAGGTGCAATCGTCGTCGGCCTCCTGGCAGCCTTGGCCGTGACGGTCCTCGTCACCGGAAGGCAACTGCACGACCTCTACCGGACGACGGTCGCGTCCTGTGGGAGTCTCCACGACTGCTCGACGGCGACGACCGCCTTCCTCAAAAGCGATCACTTTCTGCAGGCGTCGCTTCCTCCGGTGGTGCTCGTCGCACCGGCACTCATCGGCGTCTTCTTCGGCGCGCCCCTCGTCGCTCGCGAGATCGAGACCGGAACCTTCCGACTCGTGTGGACCCAGAGCGTCAGTCGCCTGCGCTGGCTTTGTACCAGGCTCGCGCTCGTCGGCCTGGTCGCCATGGCTGCCGCCGGGATCCTCAGCTTGTTGGTCACCTGGTGGTTCGCTCCGATCGACCGGCTCAACCTCAACCGCCTTTCCCCGGCGATGTTCGGTGTCCGCGGGATCACCCCCGTCGGCTACGCCGCCTTCGGCTTCGCTCTCGGCGTGGGGCTCGGAGTGCTCATCCGCCGAACGATCCCCGCGATGGCGCTCACCCTCGTCGGCTTCCTCGGTGCCCGGCTCGCCGCGACCTACTGGGTTCGGCCCGTTCTCTCGAGCCCGCGTCGGATCGTGACGCCGCTCACCATGGCGGGCGCAAATCCGAACAGCGGCGGATCGGGGACCGGACCTCCGGGCAGCTGGGTTCTTTCGAGCCAGACGATTGCCGGCAACGGGCGGATCGTCGGCGAGAACGGCGGGATCGGCCAGAACGGGGCGCTCGGTCTCCATATCTCAAACGGCGGTGCCGTCTCGATCCCTGCCGTTGGCAGCTGCCCTGGCGTCCACCTTCCCGGTGGCAGGGAGGGCACGGCGGGAACCTTCGCCCAGGCCTTCAACGCGTGTGCTCGACACCTGCACCTGCGCGACATCCTCACCTATCAACCCGCCAGCCGCTACTGGCCCTTCCAGTGGTATGAGACGGCAATCTTCGTTGCCCTCGCCCTCGTCCTCGTGGGCGCCTGCATTTGGTGGCTCGTCCTCCGGGACCAGCGCCCGTCCCGCAAGGCGCGATCCGCTCGAGCGG
Organism: Acidimicrobiaceae bacterium; assembly: GCA_027306525.1. Lineage (GTDB taxonomy): Bacteria > Actinomycetota > Acidimicrobiia > Acidimicrobiales > RAAP-2 > Palsa-461. Next base: position 19,266 of record DAHUZM010000105.1, on the reverse strand, counting down.
ATGTTTCCCGCGGCGAGGCAGCCAGCTCTGTTGCGGAAACGCGCGGCGGCGCTGAGACGCCACGTCTGATCGGCGGGGAGGCCCGCGTTTCGAGCAGCACGGGCCGCGCCGCGATCCTCGCGCACCGAGGTTCCGACTGAGCTCGATCTCGCCAACGGCCAGGGACCGGTAGGGCCGAACCCGTTGCGTTGCTCAAATGCCGATCCCTGCCCAGATTGACCGCACAGAAGTGTCGGCCCTGAGGCCGCTCGGCCGGCCATATCGACGGCTCGGAGTGCGGACCGTCCCACCCAGGTCGCGACAGATCGCTCCCACACCGGCAGCGCCGAGCGCGTCCCAAGGCCGGCGTTTCGGGCGAGTCCAGGCCGACAACGCCGGCGTTGGTAGGGGTCAGGGAACCGCGGAGGATCGCGCTAGTCGTGGCACACGCATGCTATAGTTATGGCATGCCCCGCGTGAGGATCAGCACCACCGTGGACCAGCAACTTCTCGAGCAGGCGCGGGGGGTGAAAGCGGGCGTGCCGGATTCAGCACTTGTCGACGACGCCTTGGCGGCCTTCCTCGCTCGACACCGTGCCGCCGAAGTCGACGCAGCGTACGGCTCGTACGACGACCATCCGCTTGACGAAGACGACGAGTGGGGTGATCTCGCATCGTTCCGAGCCGCGGCAGCCGCGTCATGAGCTCGTTGCCCGCGCGGGGCGACGTCTGGTGGTGTGAGCTTCCGGACATTGGCCGCAGGCCGGTGGTTGTGTTGTCGCGTGACGCCGCCATTCCTCGCCTACGGCGGGCGGTCATCGCTCCGTGCACCACGACGATCCGTGGCCTGCCCAGTGAGGTCGTCCTCGAACCAGGCGACGACCCTGTGCCACGGCACTGCGTGGCCAACTTGGACTCCATCGAGAGCGTCGCCATCGGCGTGCTCACCGAACGGATCGGGCGCCTCGCCGACGTCAGGATGCGGCAGCTTTGCGAGGCGCTCGAAGTCGCCGTTGACTGCGGCCGCTGAGCACCCACTTCGCGGTCGCCCGGATCCGGCGGTAGAGGGCACGCGGCGCATAGCCACGGCCGTGATAGTGGGACAGCCAGAACTTGCCGCTTGGCATCCAGTGCATGTGCATCGACACGACCGACCCTTCGCGCCTCGCCACCTTCTGGCAAGCAGCACTCGGATGGCGCAGAACGCATGAAGAGCACGACGAGGTCGTGCTCGAGCCACCCATGGGCAGTCCCCAAGACGGTGTGGCACCTGATCTCCTGTTCCTCCGCGTCCCTGAGGAGAAGGCTGGCAAGAACCGTCTCCATCTCGACTTGCGGCCCAAGGAACAGGCCGCGGAGGTCGCCCGGCTCGAGTCGCTCGGAGCCCGTCGCGCTGACGTCGGTCAAGGGGCCGACGTCAGCTGGGTTGTGATGGTCGACCCGGACGGAAACGAGTTCTGCGTCCTGCAGGCCCTGGAGGGCGAGGACTGAATCGTGACGGAGGTCACCCCCATGCCGTGCCTCCCGACCGGCGTCCGGTGCGCAGCCGCCCCGATCGCTCAGGAGGCTTTTGCTCGATACTCCTCGAGCGCGTCCACGGGCACATGGGCGATCCCGTCGACCATCTCATAGCGCAGTTTCCGCTGCTGGATGAGTCGCAGCAGCTCCTTGGTCGGCACATCTAGACGACGAGCGGCTTCTGAAGCCCTGAGCAGTTCAGATGGCATCGTGCCCTCCCTGGTCGAAGCCAAGTTTACGACTGAGACGCTGGATCTGGTCCTCCACCTGCGCCAGGACCGACAGGTGGTCCGTATCGACGAGGACGTCCCTGGCGTCTTCGAGGGCAGCCAACAGGTCGAGCGCTTCCTCGAGTCCCAGGGCTATGCCGCCAGGCGGTCCGGATGCTGGTTCCTCCTCCACACGACCTGCTTTCGATCGATGCGTCTACGAAGGATCGCAGACCGGTGTGACGCCGATGCCTGCGTATCCCATATCCGCGGGCCGAATGTTCCGTGACCCCTGCCCCCAAGGTGCCGGTCGAGGCGCAGGAATTTTCGCCAGCACACCGGGAGGTCGGAATCACCTGACCCCGCTCAAATCCGAAGAGCCGGTTACGTCGGCGGACGATCGGCCTCGAGGGGAGGTGAGGCCATCGCATGGGCGCCGGTGGGCGTTCGAGCGCCTCAGGCGACCGCTCGGTGCTCCTGCGCCTCAGCGGGGGTGGGGCATGCAGAGCTCGTCGTACTCTGCGATCACGATCTCGCCCGCGTTGGGTCCGCACGCCGGGCACTCGGGGTCGCGGCGCACCTTGAAGGTCCGGAAGGTCTCCTCCAGCGCGTCGAAGGCGAGCAACCGGCCGACGAGCGGGTCGCCCAGGCCAAGCAGCATCTTGAGCGCCTCGAGGGCCTGGATCGAGCCGACGATCCCGGGAAGCACGCCGAGGACGCCGGCCTCGGAGCACGACGGCGCGAGCTCGGCGGGCGGCGGCTCGGGGATGAGGCAGCGGTAGCAGGGCCCGTTGTAGGGGTCGAAGACGGTCACCTGGCCCTCGAAGCGGAAGATCGAGCCGTGGACGACGGGGATCCGCTTCAAGAGCGAGGCGTCGTTCACGAGGTAGCGCGTCGGGAAGTTGTCCGTGCCGTCCACGATGACGTCGTAGCCGTCGATGATGTCCAAGATGTTGTCGGCCCCGAGGCGGACGTCGTAGGTCGACACGTTCACGTCGGGGTTCATGGCGGTGAGCGTCTTCTTCGCCGAGTCCACCTTCCGCTCGCCAATCCGATCCATGTTGTGGAGCACCTGGCGCTGCAGGTTGGAGGCGTCGACGACGTCCATGTCGATGATGCCGATGGTCCCCACACCTGCCGCTGCCAGGTACAGGGCGGCGGGCGAGCCGAGCCCGCCCGCGCCGAGGAGGAGCACCTTGGAGTCCAGCAGCTTCTGCTGGCCGACCTCGCCCACCTCGGGCAGGAGGAGGTGGCGCTGGTAGCGGTTGCGCTGCTCGGGGCTGAGCGTGGCCGGGGTCGACCAAGGGCGGCCCTCGTCCTTCCAGCGGTTGAACCCGCCGATCAGCGACGAGACGTCGGAATAGCCGAGGGCCTGCATCGTCTGGGCGGCGAAGGCCGAGCGCACCCCGCCGGCGCAGTAGACGACGATCGGCGCGTCCTTCGTCGGGACGCGGCCCTCGATCTGGAACTCGAGGTTCCCCCGCGGCAGGTGGACGGCGCCAGGAATCGCACCCTGGTCGTACTCCTCTGGCTCCCGGACGTCCAAGAAGATGGAGGAGTTGAGCCGGGTGACCGCCTCGTCTGGCTCGACCTCGACGATCGCGGCCTTTGCTGCGTTCAGCAGGTCTCTCGGGCTAGGCATGGATCAGGCACCTCGGGCAGCTCGCCGACATTGCTCGGAGTAAAACCCTACCAGCGCGCTCAACATTCCCGGCTCGGGCCACCCGGCGGGGCGAGGAGGACCACCACAATGGAGCTCGCCGAGGCAATCCGGCGCCGGCGCATGATCCGCAGCTTCGCCGCCCAGCCGATCGATCGGGCGGTCGTGGACCGGCTGCTCGAGGCCGCCCTTCGGGCGCCGTCGGCTGGCAATACCCGCGGGGTGGCATGGCTCGTCCTCGAGGGGGAGGAGACCGAGACGTACTGGGCGCTCAGCACCGACGAGTCCTGGCGGAGCGGGCGGGGCCGGTACCAGCACCTCGCGCGGGCCCCGGTGGTGGCCCTCTCGCTGTGCTCACCCGCCGAGTACATCGAGCGCTACGGGGAGCCCGACAAGGCCGGGTCGGGCCTCGGGCGAGGCGAGAGCGACGATCCCGAGTCTGCGTGGCCCGTCCCCTATTGGTGGGGCGACGCCGGGATGTCGACGATGCTGCTCCTTCTCGGCGCGACCGCCGAGGGTCTCAGCGCCGCCTTCCTCGGGGTCTTCCGCGGCGAGACCGAGCTCCTCGCGGCGCTCGGTGTCCCAGAAGGCTGGCGGATGTTCGGCGCGGTGCTGCTCGGCCACCCAGATGGAGCGGACCGGCCCTCGCGCTCGCTCCGGCGCCGGCCAGGCCCCGGGGCCGGGGCCGTGCACCGCTCCCGCTGGTAGCTACTCGGCGGGCGCGCCGAAGAGGCCGAAGAGGCCCCGCGAGCGCATGTTCTCCCAGAAGTCGACGTCATAGGCGTGTTCGGGGTCCTTGCGGACCTCGGCGTCGATGACCTCGGCGTCGTGGCCGACGATGATGCGCCACCGGTTCGCCCGCACCCCGTCCAAGATGATCTTGGCCGCCTCCTCCGCCGAGGTCGGCGCGTTGTCCCGGAATTGCTCCCCCAACATCTGGACGCCCTTGCGCAGGTCCTCGTCGGAGATCCCGTCGGCCGGCAGTCCCTGGCGGTTGAGCTGCCTGCGGAAGCGCTCGAGGTCCTCCTCGGTCATGTCGTCGGCCGAGTTCCCGTGCGCCTTCGCCGAGTTGAGCACGATGGAGGTCCCGATGTGCCCGGGCATGACCACCGAGACGCGCAGGTGCGGCGCGTTCACCCGGAAGTCGGCGATGAGGGCCTCGGAGAATCCCCGCACGGCGAACTTCGCGGCGCTGTAGGCGGTGTGGGGGGTCATCGGTCCGATCGAGGCAAACAGGCCGTTCAGGCTGCTCGTGTTGACGAGATGCCCCTCTTCGGCCGCGATCAGCATGGGGAGGAAGGTGCGGGTGCAGTGGTAGACCCCGCCCCAGTCGACCCCGAAGGTTCGCTCCCAGGTGCTGCGGTCGTCGGCGATCATCGATCCCCCACCGCCGATGCCCGCGTTGTTGAACAACAGGTGGATGTGCTCCGTGGCGTGCTCCCGCTCGACGGCATCGCGGAACGCTCGCACCTGGCCCTCGTCCGAGACGTCCGCGCGAAAGGTGGTGACCCGGGTGCCCTCGGGCGCCGCTTCGAGGGCGAGATCCTTGGTCTCGGCCATCGGTTCGTCGAACACGTCGCAGGTCGCGACGTGGCATCCCTCCTTGGCCAGCTGGCGGACCAGTGCCCGCCCCATGCCCGTCCCCCCGCCGGTGACGACGGCGATGCGACCCTCAAAGCGCTCCATCGGACCCCTCCTTCACCTCAAGGGTCGCACCCTATGCCAGAGGGGGCGGGCGGCCCAGGCGAGCGCCCGCCCCGTCCATGCGGCGCGACGAGCGAGCAGCGCCCTCCTCGAACCGAAGGGGCTCGCCACGAGGATCATCGCTTCTGCGCGCCGCGGCACGGCTGCGGCCGGATCGCGCAGGAGGCGCATGCCAACCCCGTGATGCGACCTCCGCATGGCTGCTCGCGATGGGCGCGCTCGCACCGTTCGCGGCCGCCTCCCTCTTCAGGTCGGCATGCCGTCAGCGAGGGCGCTGGCCGCTGCTCGCACCCGATCTCCTCGCGACCGGTGACGCACCGGCGCCGGAGATCTGACGCTCACTCGGGCTCAACGACTCCCGCCAGCTCCAAGATGCGGGCCGGGGGGAGGTGCTGCTCGTGGATCCGGACGCCGAGGGGGGCCAGGGCGTCCTCGATCGCGTTGACGATCGTTGCCGGAGCCACGATCATCCCGCCCTCACCGATCCCTCGGAAGTTGACGTCGGGATCGAGCGGGATGGTCTCGAGATGCGAGATCTCGATGTTGGGGACGTCCATCGTCGTCGGCATGAGGTAGTCCATGAACGTGGCGGCAAGGAAGTTCCCGCGCTCGTCGTACGCGGCGCGCTCGAGCAGCACGGCGCCGACACCCTGGGCCACGCCCCCGCGGACCTGGCCGTCCACGACAGCCGGGTTGATCAGCTTCCCGCAGTCCTCGGTCACGACGTAGCGCTCGAAGGTGACGAGCCCGGTCTCGACGTCGACCTCCACGATGGCGCAATGGGTGCCCCCGGACCAGCCGCCGGCTCCGCCGTCATAGGAATTCGCCACCTTCAACTCGGTGTCGACCTCCTCTGGGAGCCGCCCCGGCTCTTGCACCGCCGCCACCAGTTCGGCGAGTCCCATGGCACTCGACGGGACCCCGGCAACGGAGATCGCTCCGTCTTCGATTCGTAGGTCCGAGACGTTCGCCTCGAGCAGGTGCGCACCGAGCTCGAGCACCTTGGCCCGCAAGGCCCGGGCCGTGGTGAGGGCCGCCCCGCCGGCCATGGTCGCCGAGCGACTGCCGCCGGTGAAGCCGGGCGGGACGAGGTCGGAGTCCCCGACGACCACTCGGACGTCCTCGAAGCGCACCCCGAACTCGTCGGCTGCGATCTGGGCGAGGGTGGTCTCGTGGCTCTGCCCGTGGGGCATCTGCCCGGTGTAGACGAGGAGCTTGCCGTCCCCGTCGAGCTCCATGCGCATCTGCTCCAGGCCGAGCGGCGACTGCCCCGCCCGCGGACCGGGAGCGGCCTCGATGTAGGACGCGATCCCGAGTCCGAGGTAACGGCCCTCGGCCCTGGCGGCCTCCTGGCGCCGGCGGAAGGCGGGGATGTCGACCGTCTCGGCCATCCGCTCGAGCGACTCTCTCACCGTGACGCCGTCCAGGCTGCGGCCGGTGATCATGCTCGTCGGTTCCTCGCCCCTGGTCACGACGTTGCGCATGCGGATCTCGAAGGGTTCCATCCCGAGCTCCCGGGCGACCAGGTCGACGACTCGCTCCCGCACGAAGGTCTCGACGGCCCACGGCCCCCGATAGGCGACGTAGGTGGCCTTGTTCGTGACGAGCACGGTCGAGCGGAACTCGAGCGCGCCGATGCGATAGGCGCTTGGGAGCATCCCCTCGACCATCGTGGGCAGGGCGGCGGCCATGCCGGGGTAGGCCCCCGCATCGACCACCATGTGCACCTTCATGCCGAGGATGTCCCCGTCGTCGCTGTAGGCGGCCTCGACGTCGAGGTACTCCTCACGTGCCTGCCCTGACGCCATGAGGTTCTCGTAGCGGTCTTCGATGTACTTGACCGGCCGTCCGAGCGCCATCGACGCAGCGGCAACGGCGACCTCCTCGCGTGTCGCGCCGATCTTCAGGCCGAACGATCCGCCCACGTCGGCCGTTCGGACTCGGATCTTCTCGGGCGAAAGGCCGAGCCGGCCGGCGAGGATGTGCAACGCGAGGTGGACACCTTGATTCGCCGACCAGACGAGGAGGTGATCCGCCTCGCGGTCGTAGCTCGCAAGGAACCCGCGCGTCTCCATCGGCACGTTCTGATGACGGTGCTGGTTGATCCTCACCGACAGGACGTGATCGGCACGCGCGAACGCGCCCTCGACATCACCGTGGGTGTGGAGATCCGACTCGGCCAGCACGTTGGATCCGAGGTCCTCGAAGATGGGCGGGTTGGTCGGGTCGAGCGCCTGCTCGTAGGTCGCAATGGGGGCCAGGTCCTCGTAGTCGACGTCGATCAGCTCGATAGCATCCTCGGCGAGGTAACGGCTCTCGGCCACCACCAACGCCACCGGGTCGCCGACCAGGCGCACCTTGTCGGTCGCGAGGCACGAGAACGCCGGCTTGTCCTGGTTCATCATGAGGGAGATCCCGTAGGGACCAGGCCTGATCATCGCTTCGAGGTCCTCGCCCGTATAGACGAGGACGACGCCCTCGGCCTCGCGGGCCGCGCTGGCGTCGATGCTCACGATCTTGGCGTGCGGGAACGGGCTCCGCAGGAAGGCCGCGTGCAGCATGCCGGGGAGCTTCACGTCGTCGACGTACTTCCCCCCGCCGGTGAGGATCCGAGGATCCTCGGATCGGGCGACCGACGCCCCCACGTAGCGCTGGGCAACCTCAGTGGACATCGTTGCTCCCTTAGTGTGCGCTCGTCGCGATCGAGGACCCGCCGGCGGCGCGCAACACGCCGACGACAATGCTTTGATACCCGGTGCAGCGACAGACGTTCCCTGACAGCGCTTCGCGCACCTCTGGCTCACTCGGCGTCGGGTTGTCGGCGAGCAGGGCGGTGATCTGCATCAAGAACCCCGGCGTGCAAAAGCCACACTGGAACCCGTGACTGTCGACCATCGCTTGTTGCAGCGGGTTCAGCTCCCCGTCGTTGGCGAGACCTTCGATCGTCGTGATCTGCGAACCGCGTACCTGTACTGCGAACGTCAGACACGAACGGGCCGCCTGGCCGTCGATGAGCACGGTGCAGGCCCCACAGACACCGTGTTCGCAGCCGACATGGGTCCCGGTGAGCTCGAGGTCGTCGCGGAGGACATCGGCGAGGGTCTTGCGCGGATCGACGGTCGCCGAACGGCGCTCTCCGTTGACGGTCAGCTCGACATCGATCGTGTTCAAGTCTGCTCCTTGGGACGTCTTGTTGATTTCTCCAACGCTCGCCGCACGAGCACCCGGATCAGGTGCTTGCGATAGGCGCTCGTTCCATGGAGATCCGACGGTGGATCACACGCGCTGGCGGCGAGGGAGCTCGGCTCCTCGAATGCCGAGGCGAGGGGTTCGACGCCGATCAGCGCCTGCTCGGCCTCCCGGCACCGGACGGGCACATCGGAAACGCCGATGGTGACGATCCGTGCATCCCCGATGCGTCCGTCGTCGATCCGCACCGCCGCCGCCGCCGCCACCATGGCGAAGTCGCCGTGGCGGCGTGTGGCCTCTTCGAAGGCCACACCGGTCCCAGGGCCCGCCACCGGGAAGCGCACCTGCGTGAGCGCCTCATCTGGCTCGAGCGCCGTAGTGAAGAACCCCTGGAAGAACTGGGAGGCGGGGATGGTCCGCTCGCCGCGCTTGCTGCTCGTCGCCGTGACCTGCGCGTCGAGCGCGACCGCGACCGCCGGGATCTCGGCGGAGGGGTCGGCGTGCGCCGTGCTGCCGCCAAGCGTGCCCCGGTTGCGAATGGCGAGATGTCCGATCAGTGGCATCGCCTCGGAGAGCAGCGGGACCGAGGACTTGACGAGGTCGGAGCGCTCGACGGTCCGCTCGCGCGTCATCGCCCCGATCGCCAGGTGACCATCGTCGCCCCGGATGTAGTCGAGTCCGGGCACGCTTCCGAGATCGATCAGCACCGAGGGTGACGCGAGCCGCAGCGCGAGGAGGGGCACCAGGCTTTGCCCACCGGCGAGCAACTTGGCGTCGTCGCCGTGCTCTGCGAGGAGCGCCAACGCCTCGTCGAGCGATGCCGGCGCGAAATATGCGAACGGAGAAGGCTTCAGTTGGGTTCCCCCCGGGTCGAGCCGGTGCTTCCGCGGGCATCGTAGTGGTGCCCTCCGCGCGCCGCCGACTCGGCGATTTGGGCGATCGCTCAACGCCTCGAGCGGTGAGGCCAGCGGCGTCGAGGGGGCACCGCTGGGACGCCGACCCCCGATGGGGCCCTCCGTGCCTGCTCAGATGGGCTCGGCGCGAGCACCACTACGCTCTGAGCGTGACTCCTCGGGGGGCGTGGACGCCACCGGCAACGCCAGACGAGATCGAGACCGCCCTCCGCGGGCGGGGCTATCTGCCCGGCGAGGGCTTGGCGACGGCGATCTTCCTCGCCATCCAGCTCCGGCGGCCCCTCTTCCTCGAGGGCGAGCCCGGGGTCGGAAAGACCGAGGTCGCGCACGCGCTCGCCCAATGGCTCGGTGCCGAGCTCATTCGATTGCAGTGCTACGAGGGAATCGCCGCTCATCAGGCCATCTACGAGTGGGACTACCAGCGCCAGTTGCTCTACATCCGGGCCCATGACCGCCCCGGCGAGGCCACCCCGGTCGGCGAGGACGAGCTGTTCTCCGAGCGCTTCTTGATCCGCCGGCCGATCCTGCAGGCGATCGCCGGCAGCACGGACGCCAGGCAGGCGCCGTCGGTGCTCCTCATCGACGAGATCGACCGGGCCGACGACGAGTTCGAGGCCTTTCTCTTGGAGGTCCTGGCCAACTTCACCGTGACGGTTCCCGAGATCGGGACCTTCCATGCGGCGGTCCCGCCGGTCGTGGTCCTCACCTCGAACCGCACCCGGGACGTGCACGACGCCCTGAAGCGACGGGCGATCTACCACTGGGTGGAACACCCCGACTTGGACCGAGAGGTCGCCATCGTCTTGACCCGGGTCCCCGAGGCCGGCGAGCAACTGGCTCGTCAGGTGACGACCGCCGTCCAGGGACTTCGCACGATGGGCCTCTACAAGTCCCCGGGGGTCGCCGAGGCCATCGACTGGGCGCGAGCGCTGCACGCGCTTGGCCGAGACGCCCTCGACCCCAAGAGTGCGTCTCGCACGCTCGGCGCGGTGCTCAAGTACCGCGAGGACGCCGAGCGGGTCCGACCCGAGCTCGGGGCGCTGATCGCCTCGGCGGTGACCGGTGGGTGAGCTCGACCTACTCGATTCGGACGCCCCGATCCGCGTGGTCGTCGGGTTCTGCCGGGTGCTGCGCGCCCAGGGGTTGCGCACCCCGGTCGCCGACGTCTTCACCTTCGTCCGTGCGCTCGACCTCCTCGGAGCCGATCGCACCGGCTCGCTGTACTGGGCGGGCCGGGCGACGCTGGTCCGAAGGCCCGAGGACATCGAGGTCTATGACCGCGCGTTCGCTTCGTACTGGGGCCTCGCCGAGCGCGACACGCACAACGAGCAGGACGCAGCAACGCACTTCTCCTCCGAAGGGCTCCGCGTCGACGCCGACAGGGACGCGTCTGGCTCAGCGCGAGCGGGGTCGCTCAGCTACAGCAGGGTCGAGGTGTTGCGCGAGAAGAACTTCGCCGAGTGCACCCCCGAGGAGCTGGCCGAGGCGATGGCGATCATGCGCGACATGCCGGCCACCGAGGCCATCCGCAGATCGCACCGCTGGCGCGCCGCTCGCTCGGGCACCCGCCCCGACATCGCTTCGACGATCCGACGATCGATGCGCAGCGGCGGGGAGATCGCCCACCTCGAAGCGATGCGCCGGCTCCCGCGCGCTCGCAAGGTGGTCCTCGTCGCCGACGTCAGCGGGTCGATGGAGCCCTACGCCCGCGCGATCTTGCGGTTCGCCCACGTCGTCGTCGCCGGGCGAACACGCGTGGAGGCCTTTGCGCTCGGGACGCGCCTGACGCGCATCACCCGTCAGCTGTCCTCGCGTGACCCCGACGCCGCCATGGTGGCCGCGTCGGCGGTGGTGCCGGACTGGTCCGGCGGGACGAAGCTCGGCGACGGCCTTCGCGAGTTCAACGACCGTTTCGGGATCGGCGGCATGGCCCGCGGGTCCCAGGTGGTCATCCTCTCCGACGGCTGGGACCGGGGCGACCCCGACGAGCTGGGATCGCAGATGGCACGGCTGCACCGGGTGGCCCATCAGGTGATCTGGGTGAACCCGCTCAAGGCGAGCCCCGGCTATGAGCCCTTGACCCGGGGCATGGCGGCAGCCCTTCCCTATGTGGACCGCTTCCTGCCGGGTCACAACGTCGCCTCGCTCGACCAACTGCTGGGCGCGCTCGCGGACTGATTCGAAGGAGCCAAGGATGAAGGACGTCTTGGACGACATCGAGCGCTGGCGGGCCGGTGGCCGACGGGTCGCCGTGGCCACGGTCGTCGATGTGCTCGGATCCGGCCCGCGGGGGCCGGGTGCCACCATGGCGGTCAGCGAGGACGGAGAGGTCGCGGGCTCGGTGTCGGGAGGCTGCGTTGAGGGCGCCGTCGTGACCGAGGCGCTCGAGGTGCTCTCGAGCGGTGAGCCACGACTCCGCACCTTCGGCTACTCCGACGACGAGGCCTTCGCCGTCGGGCTGACCTGTGGTGGGACGCTCACGATCTTCGTGGAGCCCCTGGATTGGTAGAGGGGCACGACGCGCCGGCGGGGGGTGCTCGGGCGCTCGGGGTGTACGAGGTCCTCCGCGACGCACTACGCCGCGACGAACCGGTCGCCCTGGCGACGGTCGTGACCGCGCCCGGCATGACCGGGCTCGGGGGCAAGCTGCTCGTCGGGCGGGGCGGCGAGCCGGTGGGGTCGTTGGGCGAGCCGGGCCTCGACTCGTCGGCCGCACGGGACGCGCGCGGGGCTCTTGCGATGGGTCGGAACGCACTCGTCCACTACGGGGTCCACGGGGAGATCGGACAGGAGGCCGTGGGTGTGTTCATCCAGGCCTTCAGCCCTCAACCGCGCATGATCATCCTGGGAGCGGTCGACTTCAGCGCGGCCCTGGCGTCGATGGCAAGGGTCCTCGGGTACCGGGTCGTCGTGTGCGATGCCCGGCCGGTGTTCGCGACGGCACGGCGGTTCCCAGACGCGGACGAGGTGGTGGCCGAATGGCCCGACCGTTACCTGCGACGGGTCGCGCCCGAGCTCGGTCCGAGCGACGCGGTGTGCGTGCTCACCCACGACGCCAAGTTCGACGTCCCGGGCATCATCGCCGCCCTCGAGACCGACGTTGGCTACATCGGTGCGATGGGATCACGCCGGACCACCGAGCAGAGGAACCTGCGCTTGGGCGAGGCGGGCGTGACCGAGGAGCAGCTGGCGCGGGTCCGTGCACCGATCGGCCTCGACATCGGCGCACGGACGCCCGAGGAGACCGCGGTGTCGATCTGCGCCGAGATCATTGCGGCGCAGAGTGGCACCGACGCTGCGGTGACGCTCAGCGCAAGCTCGGGACCCATCCACCGGCATAACCGCGCCTTGTGAGCGCGGCCGCCGTGATCCTCGCCGCCGGCTCGGCGACCCGGTTCACCGGAGCGGGGCACAAGCTCCTGGCGCCGTTCCGGGGCCGCCCACTCGTCTGGTGGGCGGTCGAGCGCGCCCTTGGGGCCGGTCTCGATGCGACCGCGCTCGTGATGGGCGCGGTCGACCTCAGGCCGGCCCTGCCCGATGGCGTGGTGGTGATCGAGAACCCCCGTTTCGAAAACGGCCAGGCGACCTCGCTCCAGGCCGCCGTGGCCTGGGCCAGCGGGCGATTCGACGCGGTGGTCATCGGCCTCGGCGATCAGCCTCTCGTCCCCTCGGAGGCCTGGCGGGCCGTGGCCGACTCGGCGAGCCCGATCGCCGTGGCCTCGTTCGAGGGCGAGCGCAGACCGCCGACGCGCCTCGCCGCCTCGGTGTGGCCGTTGCTACCCCTCGACGGCGACGAGGGGGCCCGCATCCTCCAGCGGCAGCATCCCGATCTGGTCGAAGAAGTACCGTGTCCCGGGCGGCCAATTGACATCGACACCGTGGAGGACCTGGCGCGTTGGAGCTGAACCATGACTTTCAAGTTTCGGTGCCGATCGAGCACGCGTGGGCGGTGCTGACCGATCTCGAGCGGATCGCCCCGTGCATGCCCGGTGCGCAGCTCCTCGAGGTCGAGGGCGAGGAGTATCGCGGCGTCGTGAAGGTGAAGGTCGGGCCGATCACCGCCCAGTACAAGGGCGCGGCCAAGATCGTCGAGCTCGACGAGGAGGGCCACCGCGCCGTGCTGCGGGCCGAGGGCCGCGACACCAAGGGCCAGGGCGCAGCCAGCGCAACGGTCACCGCGACCCTCGTCCAGGACGCGGCCGGGACCCAGGTGCGGATCGCAACCGACCTCGAGATCAGCGGCAAGGTTGCCCAATTCGGGCGCGGCGCGATGGCCGAGGTGAGCGCGAAGATCCTCGATCAGTTCGTCCGCGAGCTCGAAGAGAGCGTGCTCTCGGAGCCCGCTGGGCCCCCGAGCGCCCTCGAGGACGCCTCGAGTGGCTCCAACACAGGGGCGGGGGGTGGCGCGGGGGTGACCACGGTGAGCACCGATCCTGGGCCCCGGGCCATCGACTCGGCGCCGGCGAAGCCCGTCGACCTCCTCGACGTCGCCGGTGGATCGGTGCTGAAGAGGATCCTTCCCCTCGTCATCGGGTTCGCCCTGCTCGGCGCCTTCCGCTTCTTGCGGCGCCGTCGCCGCTGAAGGCGTTCTTCACCGTTGATCTCGCTCGAAGAGGCACGCGAGCTGATCGTCTCGGCGTGCCCCATCCTCGAGGGTGAGCGCCGGCCGCTGCGGGCCGCCCTCGGACGGGTGAGCGCTGCGGCGATCGTGTCCGGCGAAGACGTCCCGCCCTTCTCCACCTCGTCGATGGACGGCTTCGCACTGCGTTCGGCCGACGTCGCCCGGGCGCCGGTCCTCCTCCCGGTGGTCGACTCGGTCATGGCGGGCGACGGCCGCGCGGTCGAGGTGGGCCCGGGCCAGGCGGTGCGGATCATGACCGGTGCGCCCCTGCCCGACGGGGCCGACGCCGTCTGCATGGTCGAGCGCACGCGCGTCGAGGACGACGGCCGGGCGGTGCTCGTCGAGGTGGCCGTGGGACTGGGCACCGCGGTCCGGCTGCCGGGCAGCGACATCGCCGCCGGCAGCGAGGTCGTTCCCGCTGGGACCGTCCTCAGCGAGGCGTACCTCGGCGTCCTCGCCCGCATCGGCGTCGAGAGCGTCGAGGTGCATCGACCGCCGACCGTCGGGCTCCTCTCGACGGGCGACGAGCTGCGGGAGGGCTCGGGGTCGCTGCCCCGGGGGGCGATACGCGACGGCAACCGCCCGGTGCTGGCAGCCCTGCTCGAGGGCGCCGGCTACCCGATCGTCGACTACGGCATCATCCCCGACGATGCCGCGACGTTGCGCAAGACGATCGAGCGAGCCGCCAACCGATGCGATGCGCTGGTCACGAGCGGCGGGGTGAGCGTCGGCGACCTCGACATCGTCCGGATCGTCCTGCAGGACATGTGCGGGCCGCAGATGCACTGGATGCAGGTCGCCATCCGCCCGGCCAAGCCGCTCGCCTTCGCGCTGGTCGACGGACGGGTCCCGGTCTTCGGTCTTCCGGGAAACCCGGTGTCCTCGATGGTGTCGTTCCAGCTGTTCGCACGGCCGGCGCTCCGCAAGATGGCCGGGCACAGCCAGCTGGTCCAGCCTGCGCTGTCGGCGATCGCCGACGTCGACCTCACCCGTGAGCCCGACGGCAAGACCCACTTCACGAGGGTCGTCGCCGAGGTCGATTCGGCCGGCCACCTGCACGTCCGCCCGTCGGGCGGCCAGGACTCGCACCAGCTGCTGGCCATGGCCCAGGCGAACGGCCTGGCGGTGCTGCCCGAGGGGACCGGCGTCAGGGCCGGCGAACCGGTCGACGTCCTCCTCCTCGACCCCGACCGTCTCGGATTCGGGGCGCCGCCGAGCGCCGCGTTTCCCTAGCATCGGCCCATGGCGTTCGACGGCCTCACCCACCTCGACGCGCGTGGGCACGCCCGGATGGTGGACGTCACGCGCAAGACCCCCACCCAGCGCTTCGCGACCGCCCGCTGCAAGGTCACGCTCTCGGAGGAGGCGGTCGCCGCCCTCACGAAGACCCAGGAGCCCGATCCCCTCGCCTCGGCCAGGGTCATCGGGATCCAGGCCGCCAAGCAGACGGCCGACTTCATCCCGCTCTGCCACCCGCTTCTCATCGGCGACGTGGCGGTCGACGTGGCGGTCGTCGACGGGGATCACGTCGAGATCGAGTGCAGGGTCAACACCTTCGGTCAGACCGGCGTCGAGATGGAGGCGCTCACCGCCTGCGCCGCGACGGCGCTCGCCATCTGCGACAGCTGCCACGAGGTCGACCCCTGCGTCTCGATCGAGGGCCTGACGGTCTGGGAGAAGCGCGGCGGCCGCTCGGGGACGTGGCGACGCGAGGAAGCGACCGGGGCCCCGGATTGACCCAGCGCCGGGCAAAGGTCCTGACGGTGTCCGACGGGGTGGTGGCCGGGACCCGGGAAGATCGCTCGGGCGCGGCCCTGGCCGAGCTCTTGACCGCCGAGGGCTACGAGGTCGTCGATCGCGTCGTGTGCCCCGACGAGCTCGAGCCGATCGCGGCGACGCTGCGCTCCCTCTGCTCGGGGTTCGACGGGCTCGTCGTCACGACCGGCGGGACCGGATTCGGGCCACGCGACGTCACGCCCGAAGCGACGCTCCTCGTAATCGAGCGCGGCGCGCCCGGGCTCGCCGAGGCCATGCGGACCGTGAGTCCGCTCGGCCGGTTGAGCCGGGCGGTCGCCGGGACCCTCGGACGCTCGCTCGTCCTCAACGTCCCGGGTTCGCCGGGCGGGGCGACCGAGTGCCTCGGCGCCGTGCTCGACGTGCTCCCCCCTGCGCGCGCACTCTTGGGCGGGGACCAGGATCCGCACCCCTCGGCGGGCTAGCCCCCCGACACGGGCGGGAGCAGCGCGATCTCATCGTTCTCTTTGACCGGGGTCTCGGGCGTCGCCGGCTCGCCGTTGAGCCACACCCGACAGGTGGGCATGAGCCGGGCGAGCTCCTCGCCGTAGCGCTCGACGGTCGATGCGACCACCTCGCCGAGGGTGCGGCCTTCGATGAGCGTCGCCCGCGTGCCGGTGGCGTCGCGGGCGGGACCGAAGAACAGAACGCTCGGCAACTACCCGCCGATCATGGACATGGAGCGGGCGGGCCGGAGGAAGCCCGGATCGTTGATCCCGTGTCCGGGCAGCTTGGCGTTCACCGCCCTGCGAAGCGCGAGCGCGATCTGCTCGTCGCCCGCCCCGCCGCGGATGAGCTCGCGCAGCGGCGTCTCCTCGTTGGCGAACAGGCAGTTCCGGATGGCGCCGTCCGCCGTCACCCGCAGCCGGTCGCAGGTGCCGCAGAAGGGCTTCGTGACCGTCGGGATCACGCCGATCTCACCCACCCCGTCGGTGAACCGATAGCGGGTCGCGGGGGCGGACGGATCGGCGTCCGTCGGGACGACCGACTCGAGCGGCCAGCGCTCGGCGATGGTCTCGACGATGTGATCGGCCGAGACGACGCTCGCGCGGTCCCAGCGACCGGCGCCGTCGAGGGGCATGTACTCGATGAAGCGGACGATCCGACCGGTGGACCGGGCGAAGCCTGCGAAGTCGGCGATCTCGTCGTCGTTGATGCCCGCCACCACGACGACGTTCACCTTGAGCGGGGCGAGGCCGGCCCGCTCCGCCGCATCCATCGCCGCCAGCACCGGTGCGAGCTGACCGCGACGCCGGATGGTTGGGAACCGCTCCGGCCGGAGCGAGTCACAGCTGATGTTCACGCGCTGGAGGCCCGCGTCGGCGAGGCCTTTCGCCCTGCGCTCCAAGCCGATGCCGTTGGTCGTCATCGACACGTCGTCGAAGCCGAGCGCGGCCAGGCTCTCCACGAACGACTCCACGCCACGGCGCACGAGCGGCTCACCACCGGTGATGCGCACCCGGCTCACCCCGAGGTCCCGCGCCACCCGCGCAATCCGGGTCAGCTCTTCATAGGTGAGGTTCTTGCTCCGCGGCGCGAACACGACCCCTTCCTCGGGCATGCAGTAGACGCAACGGAGGTTGCAGCGGTCGGTGATCGAGATCCGCAGGTCCCGGTGCACCCGCCCGAAGCGGTCGACCAGGCGGGGATCGTCGGTGTCCGACCCGGTCGGCTTCGGCCGGGGTCCGAGCGTGACGGGGACCGGTGCGCGCTCGGTCATCGGTCGGGCCCCGGCACCTCGGCCACCTCGGGGAGCACCTGGGCATGGAGCCCCCAGTCGGCGCCGCCCTCCCAGATCTCGCGCTTCCAGATCGGGACCGTGGCCTTCAATGTGTCGATGCACCAGCGGACGACGTCGAAGGACTCGGGGCGATGGGGGGTCGAGGCCGCGATGAGCACCGAGGCCTCGCCGATGACGACCGGGCCCACGCGGTGCACCAGCGCGAGCCGGCCCACCTGCGGCCAGCGACGGCGGGCCTGGGTCGCGATCTCGCTCATCTTCGGGACGACGAAGGGCTCGTAGGCCTCGTACTCGAGCCTCTCGACCCCCTTGCGGTCGTCGGACTGCTCGCGCGCGGTGCCGCAGAAGATGTCGACGGCCCCGCAGCCCGGGCGCACGACCCAGGCGGCGATCTCGGCCAGTGGGATCTCACCGGAGGTGAGTTCGATCCAGTCGTCGTGACCCACCAGACCACCCTAGCGGTGGGCCATCGGTCGCCCACGGGGCAATGACGCCTCGTCCAGGGACTACGCCCTTCGTCGTGGCAGCTCGATGCCGACGTTGGTCGCCTTGATAACCACGTCGGCCAGCACGCCGGGAGCCAGCTCGAGCTCGTCGGCGGCCTCGCGGGTGATCAACGAGACGAAGCGGTGCGGACCGGACTGCACCTCGACCTGTGCCGCGACGGTGTCGCGGACGACCCGGGTCACGATGCCGGCGAAGCGGTTCCGCGCCGACTGCGCACGCTCGCGCCCCGCCTGGTCCTTCGTCGCCACCTCGACCGCCAGGCGGGCCAGGTCCTCGCCGTCCACCGACCGTCTGCCTCCAGCCGTGCGCACCACCTTCACCTGGCCGGCGTCGGCCATCCGGCGCATCGTGTCGCTGCTCACCCCGAGCACCTCGGCGGCCTGGCCAATCCCGTAGTTCGGCATGGTGGAGACCATATGACGGACATCGATTCCCGGCTGGCTCCGACACGACTCCCCGCAAGTACAAGCGAGATAGCCGATCTGACTCCGTTATGCCAGCTCTCTCAGGAGAACTGCTTGCAAATGCCGTCTTGTACACTTTTCCGATGCCACGTGGGTCACATCCGCCTCAGCCCGCCCCCGCTCGGAGGACCGTGCGCCTCGGCACCCTGGGGGTGACCCTCCTCGTCGCCGGCTCGTTGGTGTGCGCCGGCGCTCCGGGCTCGGCCTCCGCCGTCGCCACCGGATCGGTGACGGTGCTCTCGGCCGGGTCCCTTCAGGACCTCATGCAGAACCGGGTGGCCGGCGCATTCCACCGGGCGACGGGGTACACGCTCAACAACATCTCGATGGGGTCGACCGCGCTCGCGAGCAGCATCTCGGGGGGCACGATCCAGGCGGACGTGTTCATCAGCGCAGCGCCCGCCGTGAACGCGACCCTGGAGGGCAGCGCGCACGGCAACTGGGTCTCGTGGTACGCGCAGTTCGCGAGCTCGCCCCTCGTCCTCGGCTACAACCCGAACAGCAGCTTCGCGACGGACCTGCGGACCAAGCCCTGGTACGAGGTCGTCGACCAACCCGGCTTCAGGCTCGGTCGGACCGACCCCACGCTCGACCCGAAGGGCGTCCTCGCGGACAAGGCGCTCGAACAGGTGGCCGCGCGCCACCACCTGCCGCGGCTCAAGACGCTGACGCGCGAACAGACCAACGTGTTCCCCGAGGAGGCCTTGGTGGGTGAGTTGCAGGCCGGGCAACTCGACGCCGGCTTCTTCTACAAGGTCGAGGCGGCCGCGGCGAAGCTGAAGACCGTCCCGTTGACGGGCACCTCGTCGGCGGCCGACTTCACGATCACCCTTCTCAACCGGGCCCCGCACGAGGCCGCTGCGATCGCCTTCGTCAAATTCCTGCTCGGGAAGACCGGAAAGAAGATCCTCGCGGAGAACGGCGTCGTAGCATCCAGGCCCAAGGTGACAGGTCTTCGGTTCGCGC
>DAHUZM010000102.1 GCA_027306525.1 Acidimicrobiaceae bacterium | reverse complement strand
ACGCGAGATGGGCGTCGAGTTACCCTCCGAATTGCACGCTGCTTGACACTATTGGATCTCTGGTATAGACCATCGCTACCGGATGAGGATGGGTGGAGGTCACCGGAATAGATGACGTCTTCAAGGCCAAATATCGTCTTCATGCTCCTCGACAATCTCGGCTTTGGAGATCCCGGATGTTATGGGGGTGGTGTCCTCCGGATGGCTCCGACGCCCCGCATCGACGCCCTCGCCTCTCAGGGCCTCAGGCTGACCAACTTCAACGTCGAGCACGCCTGCACCCCGACGCGAGCCGCGCTCATGACGGGGCGTCTCCCGATTCGGAGCGGCTGTGACCGTGTCCGTATCGGCGTGAAGAATGGGCTCGCACCGTGGGAGTACACGATGGCGAACATGCTCTCTGACGTGGGGTATTCGACCGCCATCTACGGGAAGTGGCACCTCGGGAACGTTCCGGACCGTCATCCCACCGCGCTTGGCTTCGACGAGTGGTACGGGATCCAAGACAGCACGGATCCGGTCTTTGACTTCTTCAACGCCGATCGCGGCATCTTTGTCCGCGAGACGAAGGTCTGGGAGGGCCGCGCAGGAAGCCCTGCCAATGAGACCGCCGACTACAACCCAGAAAATAGGGCACTCATGGATGGTGAAATCACCGACCGTGCGTGTCGATATATCGAGGAACAGGCGCGGACTGGTTCTCCCTTTTTTTTGTATCTACCGTTCACCATGATTCACCACCCGGCGCTCCCCCATCCGGACTTTGCCGGGGTATCGGGGAACGGCCCCTTCGCTGACTGCATGTACGAGGTCGATCACTACACCGGACGGGTAATCGACGCGATCGACGCCGCCGGCATAGGCGACGACACAATCGTCGTATGGGCGAGCGACAATGGTCCGCCGTCCCACGGAACCTTGGGCCCCCAAGGCGACCCCGGACCCTTCCGAGGCTGCCTCGGGACCGCATACGAGGGGCAGATGCGCGTGCCTTGCATCATCCGGTGGCCCAAGCGAATTGCCCCCGGTCGGGTGAGCAATGACATCGTCTCCATCCTCGACTTCTACGGGACCTTTGCAGCGATCGTCGGAGGCAAGGTGCCAACGGATCGTGCGATGGACTCCGTGGACATCACGCCACTCCTCGACGGCGGGGCGTCGCCACGCGAGTGGGTGATCGCGTTTGTGGGAAACACACTCGCCGCAATCAAGTGGCACCAATACAAGGTCCACTACGTCGAGTACGGGACAACACCCGGAAAGCGCTACAAGATCGACCTCGAATTCCCCCAGCTGTACAACGTTGCCGCCGACCCCAAGGAAGAGTGGGACATCTTCGGCACCAATCTGTGGATCTCCGAGGTCACGCACGGCATCGTTCACGCATACCGCGAGAGCGTGAAGAGGTTCCCTCACGTACCTCTGGGCGGTGACGGCCCAGCGCCGGTTCGCGAGCGCTAAACAGCGCTTGCCCAGGCCCGCCGATTGGGAGCCCTCAATGGGCAATCAGCGGAAAGTGGCAGGCCACTCGGTGGTTCTCTGCGACCTCCCGTAACTCGGGCACTTCTTCGGCGCATTTTGCCTGGGCATATGGGCAGCGGGTCCGATAGCGACAGCCGCTCGGCGGGTTGAACGGCGAGGGGATCTCATCAACCTCCGGCCGGTCCGCCTCGGGCATCTCGCTCACCGCAGCAAGAAGCGAGGCCGTATAGGGATGCGCGGGGCTTCGGTAGATCGCTTCGCTCCGCCCGTACTCGCTCAGGCGCCCCAGGTACATCACGCCCACCCAGTCGCTCACATGCTTCACGACGGTCAGGTCGTGAGCAATGAACAGGTACGTCAACCCGAGCTCCGTGCGAAGGTCCTCCAGGAGGTTGAGAATCTGGGCTCTGATTGAGACGTCGAGCGAAGAGACGGCCTCGTCGCAGATGACGAGCGACGGCGACAGCGCGAGGGCGCGGGCGATCCCGACTCGTTGTGCCTGGCCACCCGAGAGGTTCCGAGGACGGCGGTCGCCATACTGCTTGGGGTTGAGCCCAACCAAGTGCAGCAACTCGTCGACGCGCTTCACTTGCTCGGCCCGGGTGCCAATGCGGTTCACGCGCAGCGGCTCGGCGACCAGGTCACGTACCTTCCAGCGGGGGTCGAGGGAGGAGTAGGGATCCTGGAACACCATCTGAACCTGGCGCCGCGCTCGACGCAATGCCGAACCGCGCAGCGAAGCGAGGTCCACCCCCCGCAAGAGGATCTGCCCTCTCGTCGGCTTCGGGGCCTGGATGATCACACGGGCCGTCGTCGACTTCCCACACCCGCTCTCGCCGACCAGCCCGAGGGTCTCACCGTCGTGCACGCTGAAGGAGACATCGGAGACCGCTGACAGGGGTGTCCGATGCCCCGGGACATGGAATTCCTTCGAGACACCCCGCAGCTCGAGGAGTGGCGCCGCCACCTCGGGCCGTTGCGCAACGGCGCTCACGCGTCCACTCCGAGCGGGTACCAACACGCCCACCGGTGGCCCGGCTCACCCTCGGCGAGGAGCGGCGTGGTCGTGCAGCGATCACCGACTCGAGGGCATCTCGGCGCGAACGCGCATCCAAGAATCGGCTTCGAGGGATCGGGTGGCGACCCCTCGATACTCGCGAGCGGTGAATGGGACGGGGCGTCGATCCTCGGGATCGCGTCCATGAGCGCCTGGGTGTAGGGCATCCGGATGGCACCGATCAGCGTCTTGGTCGGAGCGGATTCGACGACGCGCCCGGCATACATCACCGCGAGGTCGTCAGTGTGCCTGGCGGCGATGCCGAGATCGTGGGTGATAAGCACGACGCCCATTCCGTAGCGCTGCTTCAGGTCATCGAGCAGCGTGAGGATCTGGGCTTGCGTCGTTACGTCGAGTGCCGTGGTCGGCTCGTCGGCGAACAGCACCGAGGGGCGCGCCGAGAGTGCCATCGCAATCATGACGCGCTGGCGCATGCCCCCCGAGAGCTGATGGGGATAGTCGCGCGCGCGCCGCTCAGGATCGGGCACACGAACGGACCGCAGCAGTGCCACCGCTTCAGACCACGCTTCTCTTCGGCCCACTTTTCGGTGTTGGCGCACCGCTTCGGCGACTTGGCTTCCGATTCGCATCGTCGGGTTGAGCGAGCTCATCGGATCCTGGAACACCATGGCCATCTTGATCCCGCGTCGACGCCGGAGTTGGTCCTCGGGCATCCCGACGAGCTCCTCGCCGTCCAGGCAGGCAGATCCCGTGACCGTGGCTGAATGACCAAGCAAGCCCATGACGGCGCGGACCGTGACAGACTTGCCCGAACCGGACTCCCCGACGATGCCGAGGGTCTTGCCCGGCGTGACCCGCAGCGAGACGTCGTTCACAGCGTGCACATCCCCCGCTCCGGACTTGAACGAGACGCTGAGGCGCTCAACGATGAGCGAATGCTCCATAGCCACGGAGTTGATCGTCGAAACGATGCCACCTTCGGTCGACGTCACCATGCCTCCCCTCCGCTGTAGCGAGCACGGATCCCGTCGCCGAGCATGTTGAGGGAAGTGATGGCGACGAAGAGGAATGCCCCGGGAACGAGCGAGATTTGGGGCGCAATCGTGAGATAGCCCTTCCCCTCGGCGATCATGGCCCCCCAGCTGGCTTGCGGGGGCCGGATTCCCAATCCGAGGAAGCTGAGCGATGCCTCCACGATCATTGCCACCCCAATGGTAAGGAGGCCATAGGTCATGAGACGACCCCAAATGTTCGGCAAGACGTGTCGGAAGATCTGGTGGGTCCGACCGGCCCCGCTGAGCTCCCCGGCAAGGAGGAACTCCCGCTCCTTGAACTGGAGTGTTCCAGACCTTGCGACTCGAGCGTAGGAAGGAACAGTGAAGAACGCGATCGCGAAGATCACGTTGCGCTCGCTCGGGCCGAGATAGGTGGCGACGGTAAGGGCGAGGATGAGCGAGGGGAAGGCGAGCAGGATGTCGAGCACCCGCATGATCACCGAGTCGACCCACCCTCCCATGAACCCAGAGACCAGCCCGAGCAGTCCGCCGATCGCAAGACCGATCGCGACGGAGGCTAGCCCGACCTCGAAGGAGGTCTGCCCCCCATAGAGCGATCGGCTGAGCAGGTCCCGCCCGAGCTCGTCGGTCCCCAACAGATGTCCAGGAGTGCCGAGGCCGACGTGCGGCAGGCTCAGATTGACCACGTTCGGGCCAGGGATGTGCACGATCTGCGGCCCGATGAAACAAGCTCCGACGAGGAGAATCAGTACGCCGCCGGGGATCCAGAGCGCCCAAGTCAGATGCCGCGGGCGGCGGATACGGAGCAATCCCGCGCTCCGCCCTTCGAGCGCGACGGCATCAGCCATCGCTGGTCGCTCGACGGATGCGCGGGTCAAGCGCGGAGTACAAGAGATCGACCCCCAGGTTGATCACGACGAAGGCAACTGCCACGAACACGACGATCCCCTGGACGACCGTGACGTCGCGTTGGGTGATCGAGTTGATCAAGAGGTTGCCCACCCCGGGCAGGGCGAAGAGCACCTCGACGATGACAGCGCCGCTGATGAGCTTTCCGATGTTGACGCCCACGACCGTGATGAGCACGAAGAGCGAGTTGCGCAAGACATGGACAAAGACGATCCTCCGGCGCGGCAACCCCTTTGCGCGCGCCGTGATGACGTAGTCCTCCCTCATCTGCTCCAACATGTCGCCGCGCAGGATGCGCGTGTGTAGCGCGAACTCCCCAACCCCGAGTGTCGCCGCCGGAAGAATGACCGTGCGAAGGTTCCCGGTGAAGCTCTGGGTCAGCGGGATCCAACCGGTCGCCGGCAGCCAATTGAGGTCGACCGAAACGATGAGGATGAGGAGGATCCCAAAGAGGAACGGCGGTGCCGAGATCCCGCCGAAGGAGACCAGGCTGAGCAACCGGTCCACCCACGGGTTCCGGATCACGACCGCGAACAACGCGAAGATCACGGCGAAAATGAGGGCAACGACCTGCGCGACCAGGATGACTTCGAGCGTCACCGGTACGGCATGCCCGATCAGACTGGCCACGCTCTCGTGGCTGAGCAGCGAGCTGCCCAGATTGCCCTGGAGCGCCTGGGTCAGCCAGTGCCAATAACGGTCCCATAGGGGCTGGGTCAGCCCATCCTGGCGATCGACGATCTGGATCTGCTTTGGCGAGGCCCCTGGGCCGAGGATCGCCAACGCCGCGTTACCCGGGAGCAGGTTGAGCAGCATGAACGTGAGCACGCTCACCCCCAACAGCACCGGAATCGCGTGCAGCAAACGGCGAGTGACCGTCCGGAGGATCATCGCAGAGGCACCGGCACGCTGCGCGCGTGGCCGATCAGCTCATCCACGCCCCTGCCAGTTGCATGTAGTTGTTGGCAAGGTTGGGCACGCCGTGCAGCGTACTGACAGACACCCGCCACCAGTCGGCGGCCGACAGGTAGTCCCGAGGTGCGTCCTTAGCGAGCTGCTTTGCAAGCTCGAAGAAGATCTTCTTGCGTGCCTTTTGGGTGGTGGCGGCTCGCTCCTGGAAGAGGTAGGCGTCAACCGTCTGGTCGTTGAGCTGCGATGCGTTGGTCGGGCTTCCCGAGAGGAAGAAGACGAAGACGTTCGCATCCGGGTCGTATCCGCCGGCCCAGCGATAGAGCATGGCCTGGTAGTTGCCCTTGTTGGAGGCTTGGATCAGCGCCACGTTCTGCAGCACGGCGATCTGCGCATGGATGCCGGCCTGGGCCCATTGGCTTTGCAGCGCCTCGGCCTGGGACAACGCGATCGGGTCGTTGGCCCGGATCGTGAGGGTGAACGACAAGCCCCCGAGCTGGCGCACGAGTGCCTTGGCCTTGGCCAGGTTGTACGTCTGGTACCCGGGCACCTTGCCCGGGTAGCCCCACGACTGGGGCGTCCACGGCGACTCGATCCCCGTCGTGTACTTCCCGTTGAACAGCGCCTGGTTGATCTGGCCCGGATTTGTCGCGTAGGTGATGGCCTCACGGGCGAGCACGTTGTTGAGCGGCGCCGCCTGCGTCTGGAACTGGACAAACAGGGTTCCCACCCCCCCGAGCGAGGTCACCTTGAACTGCGGGTTCGACTGGAGGCTCGGAAGCTGGGTGGGGCTGACGTCCTCGTCGTCTTGAATGACGCCCGATTGCAGGCTGCTCAATCGAGTGGTGGCGTCCGTCATGACCTTGAAGGTGACACTGCTCAGGTACGGCTGAGGCTTGTTCCAGTACCCATTCCACCTCACCAAGGTGGCCGAGTTCCCGGGCACGACGGTCCCGAGCTTGAAGGGGCCGGCACCGACCGGGTGCTGCGCGTAGCTCGCACCCTCGGACTGGACTGCGCTCGGCGACACCATCATGCCGGGAGGGCCCGCCAAGACGCTCGGGAAAGTGGAGTCCGGGGTGCTCAGCTGCACGGTGACGCTGTTCTTGCCGGTGGCCGCGACCGACTTGATGTCTTCGACCGAGGAGTAGCACAGGCAGTCATTGGCTGGGTTGGAGACTCGCTCGAGGTTGAAGACGACCGCAGCCGGGTTGAGCGGGGTCCCGTCTTGGAACTTGAGGCCCTTGCGGAGCGTGATCACCCATGTCTTGTCGCCGTTCGAGCCCTTCAGACTCGTCGCGAGGTCCGGAAGGATCTTTCCGCCTGCGCCGAGCTGCAGAAGTGAGCCGTAGAGGGACTCGTCGACGTCGTAGGACACGAAGTTGTTCTGCTGCAGGGGGTCAAAGGTCGTCCATGCGGCCTCGACCCCGATCGAGAGGTTGCCGCCCGACTTGGGCTTGTTGGCGGCGCGCTTGGCAGCCACCGCCGGTCCGCCGCTCGCGACGACCATGCCTGCGACGAGCGCGACAACCGCGCCCGCCATCGAGAGCTTCGCGAGACCAAAGCGCCGCATTTCCCCCTCCTGTCGTTTGAATCGACTGCGGCGCCAACCGATTCCGCCCGATGCCGCCGTCCTCGGCAGACCGTGCGGAGGCGGGCCCCCGAACCGTCGGTGTGCTACCTGAACTTACGAACAGGTAGGAGTCTCAACATTTCGTTAGAACTGTAGGGCATTCGTTATTTCCGGTCAAGGCCAAACGGTGGTCCTGAATACCCCTGCCAACAGGGAAGATGTCAGCCCAGCCCGGTCAGCTGGCTCCGGCGACCCCGATCGCCCCGGCGCGCTGGAGCCGTTCCACCTCGTCCTCACCCACACCCAACTCGGTCAGGACCTCGACCGTGTGCGCACCGAGGTCTGGTGGTACGCCCCTTGCCTGCAATGCCGAGTCCGACATCCGAAGCGGGGGCCCGACCGTCTGGAGACGACCGACCCGCTGATGTTCTGCCGAGGTGAAGAACCCGTTGGCCTGGACCTGAGGGTCGTCGAAGATCTGTTCTTGGAGCTGGAGCGGACTGGCGGGGATCTGGGCGGCTT
>DAHUZM010000095.1 GCA_027306525.1 Acidimicrobiaceae bacterium | reverse complement strand
GCGTCTTCGGGGCATGGCTGGCTTGTCGCGTCGCACCGGCCCGCCGAGATCCGCGGGACGCGTGGTGCTAGAACGAGGTTCGAAGGCCGCGACACGGACTGGAGTCGGAAGTGAGTGAGCGAGCCGATCTGGACGGGAGCGAACCCGTTGCCCCGAGGACCGTCGAGGCGGAGGACCCGGTCATCTCGCGCTTTGACCCGATGCTCCGCTCGCTCCTCGCCTTCGGGCTCGTCGAAGCCGACGGGGACGACGGCACGGCCCAATGGCGTCTCGTCCCCGCCGTGCAGCGGAGGCTCCAGTCGCTCGTCTCGCCTGCGCCGCCGGCCGACAAGCTCATCTACTTCGGACACCGTTGTGGCTCGTGCGGGGAGCACGCACCGACCCGGATCAGCTCGGGGACGTTCCTCTGCGACGCGTGCCGCACGACGCCGGTCGAAGAGCTGATCGCTCGCCGCCAGCCCCGCCCGGCCTGAGTCAACGCCCGGGCGAAGTCTCGCCCGCCGGGGAGAGGACCTCGGCCTCTTGGTCGAGGCGCCGGTCGGCGCGCGCCGCCTCCCGCTCGTCGTAGCGCATCCACTGCACGACCAACAGCACGATCGCGACGAGCATGAACATCTCGCCCACGACCCACAGGATGGAACCCCCAGCCCTGGTGTCGATCACCGTGTGGAAGCGGGGCGCGATGGAGGTTCGTGCCTGGCTGAGCGCGATGCCAAGGATCGCCGTCACCGGGATCCCGCTCGCGAGGATCCCGAGCTTCGTGGGGAACGAGAGGCGCCAGCGCGAAGGGTCCTTGCCGATCACCGTCCACCAGAAGATCGATCCCGCGATGAGGAAGTGCAGGTGGGTGAAATCATGGACGATCGGATGCTCGAGCGAGAAGTTGTAGAAGGGCGTGAGGAAGTACCCGATCATCGTCACGTACGCGATGGTCGTGGCGACGAGCGGGTGTGTGACGAAGGCCACGATCGGGTGGTGCAGCACCTTCAAGAGCCGCTCCTGGTTCGCCCGACCCGACGCCTGGAGGGCGAGCGTCACCGGTGCCGCGAGCGCATAGAAGATCGGCGCCATGTTCATGAGCAAGAGGTGCTGGATCACGTGCACGGTGAAGTTGGAGCTGTCGTAGGAGGCGAGCCCCGACTGCACGGCGACGACCACGGTTGCGGTCCCGGCGAGGAACGAGAGCGTCCGGAGGGGGGACCACTGCCGGCCACGACGGGCCAGCCGGCGCACCCCCACCAGGTACAAGAGGGCAAGGCCCACCTCGATGGCCAGCGCGAGGAGGCTGACCGGGTCGGTCTGCCACGCGGTGAGCAGTGTGTGGATCTTGATGGGCGGGGAGAGCACGGCGAGGGTCATGGGTGTCGCAGGGCCGGGTCGAGGTTCTCGATCACGTACTCGAGTTGCTCGGTGCTGAGGGCGCCCGGGTGCAGGGTCTCGAGACCGCCCCGCGGGCCGATGATCGCGGTGAACGGGAGCGCGGGGATTTGGTAGGTCGCCGCCACCTCACCCGAAGTGTCCGAGACGAGCGGGTAGGTGACCCCGACCCGCCGGGCGAAGGCCGCGGCGGATGAGCGCCGATCGGCGACGTCGACACCGACGAAGTGCACACGCCGGCCGAGGTCCCGGTAGGCCTGCTCGATCGCCGGCATCTCCCGGACGCAGGCCGTGCAGGTGCTCGACCAGAAGTTCAGCACCGTGAAACGCCCGGCGAGGCTCGACGAGCGCAACGTCTTGGAGGGAGCGCCGAGGTAGGGGAGGGCGAAGGCCCGCACGCGCGCACCGATGGCCGCGTTGGACTGGCTCGGCGCCATCGCGCTCGGGCCGGCGACGCTGCCCCGCTCCGAGGCCGGCAGCAGATCGTCGGCCATCTGGGCCAGGGTGTGGGCATAGATGGCCGTGTCGGCCGCCGCGGTCCCGAACGAGCCGATGGCCATCTGCTGGCCGTCGGGTCCAATGAAGTAGAGCTCGGTCGAGTGGACGACGGTGCGGGTGGCCTGGTCGAGTTCGACCTCGACCCCGTATGCCCGCCATATCCGGCGCAACTCGGCGGGGGAGCCGGTCGCGAACACCCAGTTGGACAGGTGGCCGAGCCCGTGCAGTTCGCTCCACGACGCCACGGCGCCGACACCGGGATAGAAGGGGTTCGCATTCACCGACACGAACACCACGTGGCGCGCGGCGGGACCGAGGTCCCGGTCGGCTGCGACGACGTCCTGGGCGAGCAGCGTGCAGATGTCGACGCACCGGTCGTCGTTGAACGACAAGACGACTGCGTCCCCGCGGAACTGCGCGAGCGACACGGAGCGCCCGTGCTGGTCGGTGAGGGTGAAGTTGAACGAGGGCTGCGTCGCGTCCGCGGAGAACACGTCGAGGCTCAAGAGGTTGGCGGCGGCGGCGTTGATCCCCGGCGCCACGTCGCCCGAGTTGGCCCCGTGCACCCCGACGCCAACGAAGAGGACCACCGCGAGGATCCCCGCGAGCGCGATCCCTAGGGCAGCCAGGAGCAGCGGTCGGCGATCTGGCCTCGACGGGGGCACCGGCGCCGGAGCGGGCGGGGCCTCGAGGGTGTCAGCCACCGACGCCCGCCGAATGGCGTCGCTCGACGGGCGCCGCCGGCGTCCGGCCGGCGCTTCGGCGACGACCCCGCCCCCCGAGGCCGATGGCGAGCGCGAGGGCCGCGACGACGACGAATGCGAGGGCGATCCCCACCTCGCGGGGGGCCTCGCTCAGCCACGAGGTCACGAGGGTCTGGAGGTGTTCGACCGAGCCGATGGGCGCCGGCGAGGCCGTCGGGTCCACGACGTCGCTCGCCCAGTACAAGACGAGGTAGGCACCGACGAGGGCGAGCACGCCGCCGGCCAGCCGGGGGACCACCCTCGTGAGCGAACGCAGCCTCCGGATGGGGGCCGCCCCGGCGTTCGCCACGACGAGGCCGAGCACCATGAGGAGGAGCCCCATGCCGAGCGCGTACGCCACGAAGGCGCCGCCCCCGTCGAGGACGCCGAGGCGCCCGAAGGACCCGGCGACCGCTGCGAGAAAGAGCGGGAGCGCGCAGGTGAGCGAGGCCACGCCATAGGTCACGCCGAACCCGGCCATCGAGAGCACGCTCCGCCCCCGCCCGAGGCGTCGCAGCGGCACCGACGGGCGCAGCGGCCTGCCGGCCAGTGCGGCGATCCCGATCACCGCCATTGCTACCCCGAGGGGGATCATCACCCAGGGGACCCAGCCGAGCACGACGTCGATGCCGGCGTGCACGAGGACCCCGAGGACCCCGAAGACGACCACGAACCCCGCGGTGACGCTCGCACCGGCCGCCAGGGCGCGGGCGTTGCGCTCGGGTCGGCCCGCTGCGCCGTCGGCCACGAAGAAGGAGAGGTACGCCGGGAGCAGCGGAAAGCCGCAGGGGTTGACGGCGGCCACCAGGCCCAGGGTGAACGCGTAGAGGAGCGGGCCCGACGCTGCGCCGACGACTGCGACCGAGCCGCCCATCACCCCCCCCGAGCTGGAAACGCTGCCGACCCGGGCACTTCGTCAAGGCTAGGGAGGGGGCACCACCGACGCCAGTCGCGCCCCGCTCGCTCCAGGGGAGGTCGAAAACCACAGGTGGGTCGCCGCGAGCGACCGCCAGGGGCGCCACCGCTCGCTCACGGCCTCAGCGTCGCGGGCCGATACCGGGCCCCCCGAAGCGGCCTCGAGGGCGCGCCGCAGCCCGAGGTCCGACGACGGGAAGGCGTCGGGGTAGCCGACCCGGAGCGCGAGGTAGTGGGCCGTCCAGGGCCCGAGGCCCCGGAGCGCGCACAACCGTGCCACGAAGCGCTCGAGGTCCATGCTCCGGTCGACCACCAGGTCGCCCGAGGCCAGGGCGGTGGCGAGCGTGTGTACCGCCTCGATCCGCGTGGCGGTGAGCCCGATGCCATCGAGATCGGCTCGGGCGAGCTCGGCGGGGGAGGGAAAGACGCGCGAGAGGCCGAGGGCGCCGAGCCCGTGCACCTCGATGCCGTGGCGCGCCACGATCCTCTCCACGAGCGTCCGCGCTGCGCCCACGCTGATCATCTGCCCGCAGATGGCGCGCACTGCGGTCTCGAAGGGGTCCCAGGTCCCGGGCACCCGCAGGCCAGGCAGCCTCCGCACGAGCGGACCGAGCAGGGGATCGCGCACCAGCTTTGCCGCAGCGACATCGATGTCGTCGTCGAGGCCGAACGTGTGCCGGACCCGTTGGACGATGTGGATCAGCCCCTCCCAGTGCGGGAGGTGGGCCACGAGGACGAGGTGGTCGTCGCCACCCCGGGAGACCTCGAGCACGCCGGGGTCTCCCTCGATCACCACGGTGCGCCGGTAGGTGCCATCTGACACGTGCTCGACACCCGGAATGGCTCTCGCCGAGAAGTACTCGAGCATCGTGTCCCATTCGAAGGGCGGGTGGAACGGAAGTCGGAGGGCAAGTCCCCCGTCGGCCACCAACCGGTCGCTCGAGCGCCTGCGTGCTCGCAGCTCGCGCGGCGTGGCCCGAAAGGTGTCTTGGCAGACGCGATTGAACTGACGCACGCTTCCGAAGCCCGCGGCGTAGGCGATGTCGGCGAAGGAGAGGTCGGTGTCGTCGAGCAGCCTGCGGGCGAAGTGGGCGCGGCGCGATCGGGCGAGCTGATCGGGGGTCACCCCCAGGTGCTGCTCGAAGAGGCGGCGCAGGTGGCGCGGTGAGACGCCGAGCCGCTGCCCCAAAGCGACCTCGGTGTGCTCGTCCAAGACGCCGTCGACGACGAGTTGCACCGCCCGGCAGACGAGCTCGGGTGCATCGGGCGTGAATGGAGCGACGCTTCGATACGGGCGGCAGCGCAGACACGCCCGGAATCCGGCGGCCTCGGCGGCCGCCGCCAGCGCGAACGGACGGACGCTGCTCGGATTGGGGCGCGCGCTGCACCCTGGTCGGCAGTAGATGCCCGTCGTGACCACGGCGGAGAAGCTCACGGCAGCGATCATGGACCATCGGGCCGCGGGAGGCTGGACGGATCCGGACAGGTGTGCAGCCGCTCCGATTGGGCGCAACGGGTCACGAGCACCACGGCCTCCTTGTCGCTCGCTGCTCGTCGGCCGGGAAGCCGAGACCCGGCCGCACAGCGGCACCACGGTCGCCGGCACGCGCCGGATCAGCGCCGGTGACGATGGGATCGAGCACGGCGGCGGGGCGCCCCACCACTGCCGGGGCCGTGACCCGCCTCACCCGAGATGGCCGGCACGAAAAGGACCTCATGGGCCATCGGCGCATCGTGACCAGGACGGTTCTCGCACGGGCGCGGTTCGGGTACATCATATGGAGCCTGCGCGAGTCGGTCTCGGCACGAGACGAAGGGGTCCGCTGCGTCGATGCTCCCGCGAAGCTACGAGTCCCTGCCCCACTCGTCGATCGCTCGCGCCCTCGAGGTCGTGGGCGATCGCTGGACCATGCTGATCGTCCGGGAGGCCTTCTGGGGGACCAGGCGCTTCGATGACTTCCAGCGCACGCTCGGGGTCGCCCGCACCGTGCTCACCGACCGCCTGGGCCGCCTCGTCGAGCACGAGGTGATGGACCGGGAGCGCTACCTCGAGCACCCGGAGCGCTTCGAGTACCGACTGACCGAGAAGGGCCTCGATCTGTGGCCGGTGCTCATGGCCCTTCGGGTCTGGGGTGACCGCTACCACCGAGACGGGATCTCCGAGACCGAGGTCGTCCACCGCGAGTGCGGCGGCGCGGTGGACGACCGGCGGATGTGCTCGAGCTGCGGGATGGCGCTCGGCCCCCTCGACGTGCACCAGGTCGCGAGATCGACAAACGGCGTCTCGTGACCATCGAGCCGAACTTCGGGGGCTGGCTCAGCGCCCTCGGCTTCGAGATCGAGGAGCTCACCGGGTCGCGGGTCCGCGGACACCTGGTCGTGACCCCCGAGCACCACACCCCCTTCGGCGTGGCGCACGGCGGCGT
>DAHUZM010000070.1 GCA_027306525.1 Acidimicrobiaceae bacterium | reverse complement strand
ATGAACGCGCAGAGGAAGCCCCCCTGGAGGGCGCCCGCGGGGTTCGCGAAGCGCTCGTCGGCCAGCATCGTCCACGAGGTGCGGCCGGGCACCGACTTGTCGATGCACACCGCCCCGAGCACGAGGTCGCTGTTCGGGGGCACCTGCATCCGGGAGGGCACAGGGTGACCATACAAGCGCTCGCCGGGCCGGCCCGGACCTCGTGACGAGCCTCGGACCAGAAGAAACCACTCACGCGAGGGTGGGTAGGGTGCAATCGTGGCTTCTTCGATGCAGGACCCCGCCCTCGAGCAGCTCGGCATCAACGTCATCCGGGGGATCGCCATGGACGCCCCGGCCCGCGCGAACTCGGGGCACAGCGGGACGGCGATGGCGCTCGCCCCCCTCGCCCACGTGCTCTTCACGCGGGTCATGCGCCACGATCCGAGCGACCCCGATTGGCCCGACCGGGACCGCTTCATCCTCTCGAACGGTCACGCCTCGATCCTCCTCTACTCGATGCTCTACCTCACCGGCTACGGGTTGACCCTCGACGACCTGCGTCAGTTCCGCACGGTCGGCAGCAAGACCCCGGGGCACCCAGAACGCCGGCACACGGCCGGCGTCGAGGTCACGACGGGCCCCCTCGGCCAGGGCGTGGGCGACGGTGTCGGCATGGGGGTGGCCGAGCGGGTGCTGCGCGAGCGCTTCGGTCCTGAGCTCTGCAACCACCACACGTTCGTCATCTGCGGCGACGGGTGCCTCGAGGAGGGCATCTCGCACGAGGCGGCCTCGTTGGCGGGCCACCTCGGGCTCGGGCGCCTCGTGTATGTCTACGACGACAACCACATCACGATCGACGGGCCGACCGAGCTCTCCTACAGCGACAACGTCCCCGAGCGCTTCGCCGCATACGGCTGGGACGTGGAGCGCATCGGCGAGGTGGCGAACGACACCGAGGCCCTGGAGGCCGCGCTCGGGCGGGCGATGGCCGTCGAGGACAAGCCCTCGTTGATCGTGCTGCGCAGCCACATCGGTTGGCCAGCACCCGGGATCATGGACACGAAAGAGGCCCACGGCAACCCGCTCAAGCCCGACGAGATCACCAAGACCAAGGAGCTTCTCGGCCTCCCGCCCGACGAGTCGTTCTGGGTGCCCGACGCGGTGCTCGACCTGTATCGCCGGGCCGTGCCGCGGGGCGAGGCGCTGCACGCCGAGTGGCGAGAGCGCTTCGAGGCATCCGGCGTCGACCGGGCGGCCTGGGAAGCGTCGTGGTCCGGCCACGCCCTCGAGGGCTGGGAGGCCAAGCTCCCCACCTTCGAGGCCGGGACCGAGCTCGCGACGAGGCGGGCCATCAACGCCTGCATCAACGCCACCGCGCCGCTCATCCCCGGCCTCCTCGCCGGGGCCGCAGACCTGACGGAGAACACGGGGGTCACGATCGACGACGGGGAGCGCCAGTGCCCCGAGCACCCGGGCGGTCGGCAGCTCTACTTCGGGATCCGTGAGCACGCCATGGGGGCCGCCATGACCGGGATGGCCCTCCACGGCGGGATCCTCCCGGTGGGAGGCACCTTCTTCACCTTCAGCGACTACATGCGGCCGGCCGTGCGGCTCGCCGCCATGTCACGCGCCCACGTCATCTACTCGTGGACCCACGACTCGATCGGCGTCGGCGAGGACGGGCCCACCCATGAGCCCATCGAGCACCTGGCCTCGCTGCGCGCCATGCCGGGGCTGCTCGTGGTGCGTCCGGCCGATGCCAATGAGACCGCCCAGGCCTGGCGCTGCGCGGTCGAGGCCGACCAGCCGGTGGCCCTCGTGCTCTCCCGCCAGGGCATCCCGGTCCTGGCCGAGGCGGCCGAGCGGGCGCCCGATGGGCTGGCGAGGGGCGGCTACGTGCTGCGTGACGAGGAGGGGCCCCTCGACCTCGTGCTGGTGGCGACGGGCAGCGAGGTGCACCTGTGCATCGGCGCGGCCGAGGCGCTCGGCGCCGAGGGGGTGGGGGTCCGGGTGGTGTCG
Source organism: Acidimicrobiaceae bacterium (assembly GCA_027306525.1). Taxonomy (GTDB): domain Bacteria; phylum Actinomycetota; class Acidimicrobiia; order Acidimicrobiales; family RAAP-2; genus Palsa-461. The sequence goes on along the minus strand of DAHUZM010000070.1, from coordinate 15,097 downwards.
CTCCCCTGCTGGGAATGGTTCGAGCAACAAGCGGAGGGGTATCGCTCCTCTGTTCTTCCACCCGAGGTCCCCACGCTCTCGGTCGAGGCGGCCGCCTCCTTTGGCTGGGAGCGCTATGCCGACGCGGGCGTCGCCATCGACACCTACGGCGCATCCGGACCGAGCAAGGCCGTCCTCGAGCACTTCGGGTTCACCGTGGAGCACGTCGCCGATCGCGCCCGCGCCCTGTTGTCCTCACCCTCGAGCAAGGGAGCGCGATGAGCAGACTGCACGACCTCTACAGCGAGCACGGGCAGAGCCCCTGGCTGGACAACCTGCGCCGGGACTGGATCAACGACGGCCGGCTTGCGGCGTTCGTGGCCGACGGGGTGCGCGGGATCACCTCGAACCCGACGATCCTCGCCAAGGCCATCGCTGGCGAGGACGACTACGACGAGCAGTTCGCGTCCTTGGTGAAGCAGGGCAGCGTGGAGGACGCGTACTGGGCGCTCGTGGTGGAGGACATCGTCCACGCACTCGGGCTGCTCGAGGGCGTCTTCGAGGACAGCGATGGCACCGACGGCTTCGTCTCGCTCGAGGTCGCCCCGTCGCTTGCGCACGACACCGGGCGCACCATCGAGATGGCCCGCTCGCTGCACGAGCGCATCGGCGCCCCGAACCTCCTCGTGAAGGTCCCGGCCACGAAGGAGGGCGTCCCGGCCATCGAGCGGCTGATCGCCGAGGGACGGAGCATCAACGTGACCCTCATCTTCGGGCTCCCCCGCTACGACGCGGTGATCGAGGCCTACCTTTCGGGGCTCGAGGCCTACCTGGCCTCGGGGCACGAGCGCCTGTCGCCGGTGGCGAGCGTGGCATCGTTCTTCGTGAGCCGGGTCGACACCGAGGTGGACCGCCGCCTCGAGGCACTGGCGGGCGGCGCCGACGGGGATCCGGCGGTCCTCGGGCTCCGGGGCAAGGCGGCGGTCGCCCAGGCGCAGCTCGCGTACCAGCACTTCGTGAGGGCGTTTCAAGGCGAGCGCTTCGAGGCGCTCAAGGCCAAGGGCGCCCGGGTCCAGCGGCCGCTGTGGGCCTCGACCTCGACCAAGAATCCCGCGTACTCCGATCTCCTCTACGTCGACAACCTGATCGGGCCCTCCACGGTCAACACGATGCCCGAGTCGACCCTCGAGGCATTCGACGACCACGGCAGGCTCTCGCGGACGATCGACGCCGATCCGGCGGAGGCCGAGGCCGTCGTCGCCCGTCTGGCCGAGGTGGGGATCGACCTCGACGACGTGACCGCCACGCTCGAAGACGAGGGCGTGCACTCCTTCGCGAAGTCCTTCGACGAGCTGATCCAGACGCTCGGCGACAAGGCGGCGGCCCTCGGAGGCTCGAGATGAGCGGTACCGAGGAGCTCGCCGCCCGGCTGCTCGGCCGCGACCCCAGCCTCTGGCCCGAGGGGAACGTCTCGTCCAACCGCTTGGGCTGGCTGGAGGTGCCCCAGGAGCTCGCTCAAGAGGCCAAGGGTCTCGCGTCGTGGGCCGCCTCGATCGAGCAGTCCCGGGTGATCCTGCTCGGGATGGGGGGCTCCTCCCTCGGACCGGCGGTGCTCCAGGCGGTCCGGGGCCTCGCCGGTTCGCCGGCCGGGCGGACCCTCGTCGTGTGCGACACCACCGACCCCCAGACCGTCGGCGGCCTCGACTTCTCGGACGCGTTCGTGCTCGTCTCCTCGAAGTCGGGCACCACCCTCGAGCCCAACGTGCTCCTCGAGCACGCCTGGTCCGAGGTGGGCGACCCCAAGCGCTTTGCCGCCGTCACCGATCCGGGGACGCCGCTTGGAGCCCTGGCCAAGGAGCGGGGGTTCAACCGGCTCTTCGAGAACCGTCCCGACATCGGCGGGCGCTACTCGGTCATGTCGCACTTCGGCATGGTGCCGGCCGCGCTCATCGGCTACGACGTGGCCGAGCTCTGCGAGCGGGCGCTCGGGGCAGGGGTCAACGAGGCCGTCGAGCTCGGCCGAGCGATGGGCGAGGCGGCCCGAGCCGGCCGGGACAAGGTCACGATCGTCGTCCCCGAGGCGTTCGCGGCATTCGGTCTGTGGGTCGAGCAGTTGATCGCCGAGTCGACCGGCAAGCGCGGGACGGGGTGCGTGCCTGTGCCGACGACCGAGCACGAGCCGGGAGCGGACCGCCACCGGATCGAGCTCAGCCCGACGAGCGCCCAGGACCTGGCCGAGGAGTTCTACCGCTTCGAGCTGGCCATCCCCATCGCGGGGCACGTGCTCGGCATCGATCCCTTCGACGAGCCCAACGTGGCGGAGTCCAAGGCGAACACGAACAAGGTGCTCGAATCGCTCCCCTTGCCCACCCTGGCCGAATCGCCCCCGGGCGAGGCGCTCGGGTGGCTGAAGGAGCGCTACGCAGAGGGCGACTACGTCTCGTTGCAGGCCTATCTCCCCTTCGGCCAGGATGCCGCGCTCGACGCCCTGCGGCGCAGGGTGCGCGACCACCTGGGCGGAGCGCCGGTCACAGCCGGTTACGGCCCGCGCTTCTTGCATTCGACGGGCCAGCTGCACAAGGGCGGCCCCAACTCGGTGGTCGCGCTCCAGATCGTCCGGCGCGGCACGGCGCCAGAGCTGCCGATCCCGGCCAAGCCCTACGACTTCGCGACGCTGATCGCTGCGCAGTCGATCGGCGATCACCAGAGCCTCCTCGCCCATGGGCGCCGGGTGCTGCGCGTGGCCGTCGACGACCTCGCCGAGATCGCCTGACCGAGCCGTCGGGCGCACCGAGATACGGTCGCGCGGCCGAGAGGAGGACACATGAGGATCGCGATGGTCGGGCTCGGGAAGATGGGCGCGAACATGACCGAGCGCCTGCTCGGTGCCGGGCACGAGGTCGTGGCCTACGACCTGTCGCCCGCCGCCCGCAAGGCCGCCGGGGCCAAGGGCGCCGTGGTGGCCGACGACCTGGACCACCTGGCCACCGTGCTCGAGCCGCCCCGGGCGGCCTGGGTCATGGTCCCGGCCGGCGAGCCCACCGACTCGACGATCGGGGCGCTCGCCCAACGTTTCGAGGCGGGCGATGTGATCGTCGACGGGGGGAACTCCAACTACAAGGAGGCCAAGGCCACCGCCGAGCGCCTGAGCGAGAAGGGCATCGGGTTCGTCGACGCCGGCACCTCGGGGGGAGTCTGGGGTCTGACCGAGGGGTACTGCCTCATGGTCGGCGGCACGAAGGAGTCGGTCGCGGTGGTGGAGCCCGCCCTGCGCTCGCTCGCCCCCGAGGGCGGCTACGCCCACGTCGGGCCGGTCGGCGCCGGCCACTTCGTGAAGATGGTCCACAACGGGATCGAGTACGGGCTCATGCAGGCCTATGCCGAGGGGTTCGAGATCATGGGGGCGGCCGACGAGTTCGACCTCGACCTGCACGAGATCGCCTCGATCTGGCGCTACGGGTCGGTGGTGCGCAGCTGGCTGCTCGAGCTGACCGAGCGGGCCCTGCGGCCGGGATCCGGATTCGAGGACATCAAAGGAGCGGTGACCGACTCGGGCGAGGGGCGCTGGACCGTGGAGGAGGCCATCGCCCGCGCCGTGCCCGCCCCGGCGATCTCCGCCGCCCTCTACACGCGCTTCGCCTCGCGCGAGCAGGATTCGTTCGCCAACAAGCTGCTCGCGGCGCTGCGCAACCAGTTCGGCGGTCACGCCGTCACCCTCGAATCGGGGCAACAGGGGCTCGAGACGTCCACCCCGAGGAACTGAGCCGACCGTGGCCGACGTGTCCCCGGTCGCGACCAAGGTCGCCGCGACGCCGCCGCCCCTCGCGCTCGTCATCTTCGGCGCCTCGGGAGATCTCACCGCCCGCAAGATCCTGCCGGCCCTGGCCGAGCTGGCCAACCGCGGCCGGTTGAACGAGCGGTTCTGTGTGATCGGGGTCGCGAGGACCGAGTGGTCCGACGAGGAGTTCCAACAGGTCGCCCTGAAGGCCGACGCGACCGGGGGCTCGGCGTGGGCCGAGCTCGTGGGTTGCTTCCGCTATGTGCCCGGCGAGTACGCGTCGAGCGAGACCTTCGACCGCCTGAAGCAGATCCTGGGAGAGGCCGACGAGAAGCTGGGCACGGCCGGCAACCGCGTCTACTACCTCGCCACCATCCCCGAGGTGTTCGCGCTGGTCGCCGAGGCGCTGGCCAAGGAGGGCTGCAATCAGCCCGGAGAGGGAGGCGACTTCGTCCGCCTGGTGGTGGAGAAGCCCTACGGGCGGGACCTCGCGAGCGCGCTCGAGCTCGATGCCCAGGTGCACCGGGCCTTCGACGAGCAGCAGATCTTCCGCATCGACCACTACCTCGGCAAAGAGACGGTCCAAAACGTCCTCGCCCTGCGCTTCGCGAACGCCATCTTCGAGCCGATCTGGAACCGCCGCTACGTGGACCAGGTGCAGATCACGGTGGCCGAGTCGATCGGCGTCGAGCACCGGGGCGGCTTCTATGAGACCGCCGGTGCGCTGCGCGACATCGTCCAGAACCACGTCATGCAGGTGCTCGCGCTCACCATGATGGAGCCGCCGACCTGGATGGATGCCGAGCACATCCGCGACGAGAAGGTGAAGCTCCTCCGGGCCATCGACATCCCCTCCCCCGACGAGGCGGTCGACAAGGCGGTGCGCGGGCAGTACAGCGCGGGGGTGGTCGATCACGTGCCGGTCGTGGGCTATCGCGAGGAGGACGGCGTCGACCCGAGCTCGGAGATCGAGACCTACGTTGCCCTGCGCATGCACGTCGACAACTGGCGGTGGGCCGGGGTGCCCGTGTACGTCCGCACCGGCAAGCGGCTCCCGGCCCGCGTGACCGAGATCGCCATGATGTTCCACGAGGTCCCGTTCCTCGCCTTCGAAGGAGCGCTCTCGCGAGAGCTGCGGCCCAACGTCCTCGTGCTGCGGATCCAGCCCCACGAGGGCATCTCCTTGCACTTCGGGGCCAAGGTCCCCGGGGAGGCCTTCAGGGTCCAGTCGGTCTCGATGGACTTCGGCTACGAGCAGGCGATCCATGAGACGGGCATGGATGGCTACACGCGGCTGTTGTTCGATGCGATGTCCGGGGACCCGACGCTCTTCATCCGCACCGACGAGGTGGAGCAGGCCTGGCGCATCGTGGACCCCTACCTCGACGCGTGGTCCGAGCCAGGAGGCGGGCTGCACTTCTACAACGCCGGCACCTGGGGTCCGCACATCGCGAGCCTGTTGCTCGAGCGCTCGGGCAACGCGTGGAGGGACCCGTCGCTGTGAGGGGCCCCGCGGCGGAGGTCCTCTGCCAGAGCGAGCCTGTGCGCGACGTGCCGGCGGCCTTCGCCGCCGCACTCGAGGAGCGCTTCAGGGCCCGGAGGGGTGAGCGGTTCGTCGTGCTGCTCTCGGGCGGACCGACCGCCGCCCGCTGCTACGACAGCGCAGCGCAGTGCGAGTCGATCAACTGGGCGCTCGTCGACCTCTACATGGGTGACGAGCGCCTGGTCCCCCCCGAGGACCCCGACGCCAACCAGCGCCTCGTGCGCGAGCACCTCGTGGAGAAGGTGGGCCACGTGGGATCCTTCACTCCGATGCCCACCGAGCTCGACGCCGACCGCTGCGCCGCCGAGTACGACGCGCTGCTGCGCCCGCTCATCGAGGGCGTGGGCATCGATGTGATCCACCTCGGTCTCGGCCCCGACGGCCACACGGCGTCGCTCTTTCCGCTCGCCCCGACCCTCGAGGAGGCGGAGCGGCTCTGCGTGGCGACCGAGGACCCGAGCGAGCGCAACGCGCACCGGCGGCTGTCGGTCACCTACCCACTGATCGACTCGGCGCGAAGCGCGATCTTCACGGTCTCGGGCGCCCAGAAGCACGAAGCCATCGAGCGCCTGCGCGACGGCGAAAACCTTCCGGCGGCCCGCGTGGCGGCGGCCGAGGTGCTCTGGCTGTTCGACCGGGCGGCGTCCAAGGGGGGTCCACAATGAATGCACCCGAGCGTGCGGCACTCGTCTCGCGGGGAGCCGGGGAGCTGGCGGTCGAGGCCCGGGCGGTGCGCGACGCGCACCACGGCCAAAGGGTGACCTACTCCCCCAAGGTGTTCATCCCCCTCACGATGCTCTGCCGCGACCGCTGCGGGTACTGCACGTTCGCCAAGCCCCCGGCGCGCCTCGATCGCCCCTACATGACACGCGACGAGGTGCTGGCGATCGCGCAGGCCGGTCGGGCCGCCGGATGCCACGAGGCGCTGTTCACCCTGGGCGAGCGGCCCGAGTTGCGTTACCCGGCCGCCGCCGCGTGGCTGCGCGCCGAGGGCTTTGCATCGACCATCGAGTACCTGAGGGCGATGTGCGAGGCGGTCGTCTCTGAGACCGGCCTCCTCCCCCACGCCAATGCGGGTGCCCTCTTCGAAGACGAGCTGGCGGCGCTGCGCCCGGTCGCGGCCAGCCAGGGCATGATGCTCGAGTCGCTGGCCGAGGGCCTCGACGCGCACCGCGGGGCGCCCGACAAGGAGCCGGCACGGCGGCTCGCCACCCTCGAGGCGGCCGGGAAGCTCGGCATCCCCTTCACGACCGGGATCCTGGTCGGCATCGGGGAGACGCGGGAGGACCGGATCACCTCGCTCGAGGCCATCGCAGAGTCCCACCGGCGTCACGGCCACGTCCAAGAGGTCATCGTCCAGAACTTCCTGCCGAAGGCCGGGACCGCGATGTTCCGCTCGGCCCGCTGCGATGACGAGGAGTTCTTGTGGTCGATCGCGGCGGCCCGGCTGATCTTGCCGCCCGAGGTCCACCTCCAGGCGCCGCCCAACCTCTCCGAGGACCTCGTGCCCCTGCTCCTGGCGGGCATCGACGACTGGGGAGGCGTCTCGCCGGTCACCGCCGACCACGTGAACCCCGAGCGCCCCTGGCCGGCCCTCGAGCGCCTCGAGGCCCTGACCGAGGCGGCCGGCCACACGCTCGCCCCCCGGCTCACCATCTACCCCGAGTACGCGCTCGACCCCGAGCGCTGGCTCGACGAGTCGATGCGCTTCTTCGTGCTCGACGCGTCGGACGCCGAGGGGCTGGCCAGGGACTGCGCCTGGGTCTCGGGGGGCGACGTCGCGCCGCCGGCCCTGCTCGAGCCCGTGGCGCTCGCGACCGGATCGGCCAAGAGCGCGCTCGGCGAGGTGCTGGCCGGCGTCGCGGCGGGCGAGGAGGTGGGTGAGGACGAGATCGTCACGCTGTTCTCGGCCCGGGGTTCGGAGGTCTGGGCCGTGGCCGAGCTGGCCGATCAGCTGCGCGCCGACATCGTGGGCGACGAGGTCACCTTCGTCATCAATCGCAACATCAACTACACCAACGTGTGCACCTTCAAGTGCAAGTTCTGCGCGTTTTCCAAGGGCCCGCTCTCGCTCAACCTCCGGGGTGCCCCCTATCTGCTCGACCTCGAGGAGGTGACCCGTCGGGTCACCGAGGCCGAGGCCGAGGGCGCCACCGAGGTCTGCCTCCAGGGTGGGATCCACCCCAACTTTGACGGCGAGTACTACCTCGACGTGCTGCGGGCGGTGCGCGCCGGCTCCGAGCGCATCCACATCCACGCGTTCACGGCGCTCGAGGTCACCGAGGGGGCGAGGCGCTCGGAGGTCGGGCTCGGCGAGTACCTCGCGACCCTGCGCGACGCCGGGCTGAAGACGCTGCCCGGGACGGCGGCCGAGATCCTCGACGACGAGGTGCGCGCCGTGCTGTGCCCCGACAAGATCTCGACCGAGCAGTGGCTCGAGGCACACCGTGCCGCGCACGAGGTCGGGCTGCGCTCGAATGTGACGATCATGTTCGGCTCGATCGAGCAGCCCCGCTCGTGGGCCCGCCATCTCGTCGCGACCCGGGCCCTCCAGCGCGAGACCGGGGGGTTTACCGAGTTCGTGCCGCTCCCTTTCGTGCACATGGCGACGCCCATCTACCTCCAGCGCCGAGCGCGGCGCGGCCCGACGTTCCGCGAGGCGCTCCTCATGCACGCCGTCGGGCGCATCGCCTATCGCGGTGCCATCGACAACATCCAGGTCAGCTGGGTGAAGATGGGGGTCGAGGGGGCGCGCCAGATCCTCCGGGCCGGGGCGAACGACATCGGGGGCACGCTCATGGACGAGAACATCTCCCGGGCGGCTGGGGCCACCCACGGCCAGCGCCTGGAGGTCGCCGAGATGGCCGAGATGGTCGCCCCGCTCGGCCGGCCGCTCGTGCAACGCACGACGCTCTACGGCCGGCCGGGGGCCCTCACGAGCGCGTGAACGCGCAGGGCGAATCCAGGGCCGAGCGCGCGGCCTCCTCGGGCGGACCCGAGCCGACCCCGCTCGCGACGGTCCCGCCGACCGGCACGCCCGCCGAGCGGCCCGACGAGGCGGTCATCGAGGCCGCCCTCGATGCGATCGCCGGGAGCCGGGAGCTCTCACGCAGCCAGGCCAACCTGGTGCGCTCGATGCTCGCATCGCTTTGGTCGATGACCCGCGAGGGGACGAGCGCAGGGGATCTCAAGATCGCGGACGCCGCGCTCGCCGAGATGACGGAGGCCTTTCGGGTGTTCAGCCCCTACCGCTCGGTGCGAAAGCTCACGATGTTCGGATCGGCCAGGACGCGCCCGGCCGATCCGGTCTACGTCCTCGCCCGGGACCTCGCGACCCATCTGGCCGAGGCCGGATGGATGGTGGTGACCGGGGCCGGACCGGGGATCATGGCGGCGGGCATCGAGGGAGCGGGGGCGCACCGCTCCTTCGGGGTCAACATCCGCCTCCCCCACGAGCAGGGCGCCAACCCGTTCATCGCCCAGGACCCCAAGCTCGTCGAGATGCGCTACTTCTTCACCCGCAAGCTGATGCTCATCAAGGAGTCGCACGGCTACGCGGTCCTCCCCGGTGGCTTCGGGACGCTCGACGAGTGCTACGAGCTGTTGACCCTCCTCCAGACGGGCAAGGCCGAGCCGGCGCCCGTCGTCCTGGTCGAGACCCCCGGGGGCTCCTACTGGGGTCGCTGGCGCGAGTTCGTCGAGGAGCTCTCCGAGCGCGGCGGCTTCATCTCGCCGGACGATCTGTGCCTCTACCGGATCGTGACGAGCGTTGAGGACGCAGCGAGAGAGGTGCTCGACTTCTACCGCAACTACCACTCGTGCCGGTGGGTCGGCGATCTGCTCGTGCTGCGCCTGCAGGTGGCGCCCAACCAAAGGGAGCTGGGCGAGCTCAACGCGCAGTTCAAGGACATCGTCGCCGCCGGGTCGATCCGCCTGGCCTCGGCGTTCCCTCCCGAGCGTTCCGACCGCGACCAGCTCGACCTCCAGCGCATCGCGCTGCGTTTCGACCGCGTCCACTACGGCCGGTTGCGCCAGCTGATCGACGCCCTCAACCGCCTCCCGGTGCCCGCCCCGTCGGCGAGCGTCTAGTCGGAGGGCTCGCCGAGGGACTCGAGGTCAGCGGCCGCCTTCTCGAGGGCCCGCGCGGCGCGGGTGAGCCGGCGCTCCTCGGCCGACTTCACCTTCGGGTCGCCGACGCCCCGCTCGGTCGCATCGAGCAAGCGGTCGAGCGCGAGGTCGGCCAGCTCCTCGGCGAGGGCGCGCACCCGCCGGGCGAGCTCGCCGAGCGGATCGTCCCCCGGGCTCAAGCGCTCGGATGGCCGAGGGTGATCACGTCCAGGTCGCCGTCCGCGTACTGGGCGCGCAACACCTTCTTGTCGAACTTGCCGACCGAGGTCTTGGGCACCGAGTCGATGAAGGCCCACCGCTCGGGGAGCTGCCAGCGCGCCACCTTGTCGGCGAGAAAGTCGCGCAGCGAGTCGGCGTCGGGCGATGCCCCCTCGCTCGGGACGACGCAGACGAGCGGGCGCTCGTCCCAGCGCTCGTCGGGGACCGCGATCACCGCGGCCTCGAAGACCTCGGGGTGGCCCATGACCAACCCCTCGATCTCGACCGAGGAGATCCACTCCCCGCCCGACTTGATGACGTCTTTCGTGCGGTCCGAGATGGTCATGTAGCCCCGCCCATCGAGGCTCCCGACGTCGCCGGTGCGCAGCCACCCGTCGTGGAAGCGCCCGGGGTCGTCGTCCTTGTAATACGAGGCGGTGACCCATGGGCCCCGGATCTCGAACTCCCCGACGGCCTCGCCGTCGTTGGGGAGGATGGACCCGTCGTCTCCCACCACCCGGACCTCGACGGCCGGGACCACCCGGCCCGCCTTGGCCCGGTAGTCGATCTCCTCTTCGGGCGGGCAGTCGGCCGGCGGGCGCCCGAAGGCCGCGAGGGGGCTCGTCTCGGTCATGCCCCAGCCCTGGATCATCTCGGCGCCCACCCGCTCGGCGAAGGCCTCGATGAGCGCGCGGGGCACCGCCGATCCACCGCAGGTGACCGACGTGAGCGAGCTGAGGTCGGCCTCGGGGTTGGCGCTCAGGGCGCGAAGCATGTCGTTCCAGACCGTCGGCACGCCGCACGAGAGCGTGACCCGCTGGTCCTCGATGATCTTGAGCAGCCGCTCGCCTTGGACGAAGGACTGCGGCATGACGAGGTCGGCACCCACCATCCAGCAGCTGTAGGGGGTGCCCCAGGCGTTCGCGTGGAACATCGGCACGATGACAAGGAGGCGGTCTCGCTCGGTCATGGCGATCGAGGACGCCGAGACGTGGGCCATCGTGTGCAGGAACGTCGAGCGGTGTGAGTAGACGACGCCCTTGGGGTTGCCGGTGGTGCCGCTCGTGTAGCACATGGCCGCCGCATCGAGCTCGTTGAGCACGGGCCAGTCGTAGCCGGGCTCCTCGGCGCCGAGCAGCTCGTCGAAGGAATGCACCGATCCGAAGCCCTCGGTGTCTCCCTCGCCGACGACGATCAGGTGCTCGACGGTCTTGAGGTCGTCCCAGACGTTGGCGAGCAGCGGGAGGACCGAGGCGTCGGCGATGATCACCTTGTCCTCGGCGTGGTTGGTGACGTAGCTCAGCTGCTCGGGGAACAGCCGGATGTTGAGGGTGTGGAGCACCGCCCCCATGGACGGGACGCCCAGGTAGGCGACGAGATGCTCCTGGTTGTTCGGGGTGAAGGTGCCGACCCGGTCGCCCTCGCCCACCCCGAGGCGCCCGAGCGCCTTCGCCAGCCGCTCGGCCTGGGCGCCCACCTCGGCAAAGGTGGCGCTCCGGTAGCCGTCGGCCATGACGGTGACCACCTCGCTCTCGCCGTGGACCTCTTGGCCATGGCGAAGGATGTGGCTGATGAGGAGCGGGACCTCCTGCATGGTGCTTCGCATCGCTGTCCTCCCCCGCGACTGGGCGGAACCCCCTGTGGCCTGACGAGCGTACCTTTGCCACCGAGGGACGACGGCGCCGAGCACGGGGCCCCGCGGCGACCGTTGTGGAGGTGGGCCGATTGACGCTCCTCGTGGTGGGCGGCTGCCTGGCGCTCGCCGTGTGCCTCGGGGGGTGCCTCGCTGCGCTGGGCGGCACCGGATCGGGTGGCTGGGCGGCCGGACCGCGTGCCGGGCGTGGCCCCGCCGTCCCGGCCGGCTGGGAGGGCATGGACGAGGGTGCGGCAGCCAGCTGCCCAGGTCTGCCCTGGTCGGTCCTGGCGGCCATCGGCCGCGTGGAGAGCGACAGCGGGCGGTCGAACGCCCCGGGGGTGGCGAGCGGGGCGAACTCGGCCGGCGCCGAGGGCCCGATGCAGTTCGAGCCGGCGACCTTCGCCCGCTACGGGGTCGTCGGGCCCGGCGGGGTCGCTCCCCCCTCGCCCTATGACCCGGTCGACGCCGTCTACAGCGCGGCGAACCTCCTCTGCGCCGACGGCGCGGGCCGACCGGCAACGCTCGGCGCTGCGGTCTTCGACTACAACCACTCGAGGACCTACGTCGACACCGTCCTCGTCCTCGCCCAGGCGCTCGCGACCGCACCGGCGATGCCGGCTGACGCCGCTGGGGCGCTCGCCTTCGCCGCCGAGCAGCTCGGGGTCCCTTATCGCTGGGGCGGGACGGGCCCCGGGGGCTTCGACTGCTCGGGGCTGACCCAGGCCGCGTACGGGGCGGTCGGGATCCAGATCCCCCGCGTCGCCCAGGACCAGTTCGACGCCGGTCCGGGGGTGCCGAGCGGCTCGACGGTCGAGCCCGGCGACCTGCTCTTCTACGGCCAATCGCCCCGAGCGGTCGAGCACGTGGGCATCTACGTCGGTGCCGGCCAGATCATCGACGCGCCGCACAGCGGTGCCTTCGTCCGCGAGGAGCCGGGCAACTGGAGCGACTTCGTCGGAGCGACGCGGCCCGGGTGAGCCCGTGTCCGAGCCGAGGTCGAGCGGCGGCCGGCACGCCCGCCCGGTCCAGCGGAGCGTGCCGTGCCACGCCCCACATGCCCCCGCCGGGGCCGAGCGACCGCTCGTGGATCCTGAGGGCTCAAAGGTCCGCGTCTCGCGCCGACGACAGCGGTGCGCCGGTGCGCGTCGCTCGCCAGCAGCGACAGGCCATGGGCAGGTCGATCGGCCCCGCTGTGCTGTCGGGCCGGACCCTGGCCGCACGCTCGCGCGCCGAGGCGACCCGGGCGTCGCGCTCGTCCTCCCCGCCGACGATGGCGACCGAGAAGGTGCCCGCCAGCCCGGCCAGCTGGTCGAGGTCGGCCGGGGTGGCCCAGCGGAGCACCGTCGTCTCGGGCTCGCCGAAGGGCAGCGCCGGGTCGAGCACCATGGTGCGGCGCCGCTGGTGATCACCCTCCACTGTGCCGACGAAGCGTCCCGTCGGGAGGACCTCGGCCACCCAGGGGACGCGGCGGTCCGGCCCGTTCCACAGCAGCCCGAAGACGCCACCGGGCGCCAGCACCCGCGCGACCTCTGCGCCCGCGAGATCGGGGTCCATCCAGTGCCACGACGACGAGGCGATCACTGCGTCGAGGGTGCCGGTGGCGATCGGGAGGTGCTCGCCGAGCGCCCCGAGCACGAATGCGCCCCCCGCTCGCGACGCGAGCACGGCGCGCATCTGCGCGTCGGGCTCGGCGGCGATGACCTCTGCGACCAGTGCGACGAGCATCCTCGTGAGGGTGCCGGTGCCCGCGCCGAGGTCGAGGACCACCTCACGGCGGCCTTCCCCGAGCACCCAACGCACCGCCGCGGGCGGCGGCCCGGGGCGGTAGCGGTCGTAGTCGCTTGCGATCCGACCGAAGGAAAAGGCGCGCCCCGAGCGCTCGGGCGCCGACACGGCCGGGAACCTAGCCCTCGTGCGCCGCCGCCTCGTGGGCATCGACGCGCGTGGCGAGAAGGCAGAACTCGTTGCCCTCCGGGTCGGCGAGGACGATCCAGCTGGGCGAGCCCTGGCCGATGTCGAGGGCCGTGGCACCGAGGGCGCGCAGGCGGGCCAGCTCCTCGGCCTGGTCGACGCCGAGCGGGCTCAGATCGAGGTGCACCCGGTTCTTCACGACCTTCCCCTCGGGCACCTCGAGCACGAGGACATCCACCGATTCGCCCTCCGGGGCGCGAAGGACGACGTAGGGACCCTCGTCGTCCCGCTCGGCCGGTCGCCCGAGGGCGCCGGACCAGAAGGCGGCGACCCGTTCGACGTCGTTCGCGTCGATCACGATCTCTGTGAGCCTCGATGCCATGGGAAACAGTCTCGCGGGTCTTCGGCGCTCGGGCGCCGGATACGGTCGGGGGGTGAACGCCCCGCGCCCCTTCCTCCGCTTCCCGACCATCGCAGGCGAGCTCCTCGCCTTCGCATGCGACGACGACGTGTGGATCGGCTCCATCGCCTCGCCGACCGCCCGACGACTGAGTGCCGACCGCGAGCCGGTATCGAACCTGCGCCTCGCGCCGAGCGGCCATGCGGTGGCCTACACGGGGCGCCGGGACGGCGCGCCGGAGGCCTACGTGGTGGATCTCGACGGCGGGCCCGCCCGGCGCATCACCTACTGGGGCGACCAGTTCACGAGGGTGATCGGTTGGCGGGGCGACGACGAGGTCGTGGTCATCAGCGCGGTCGGTGAGCCCTTCCGCAGCCGGACCTGGGCCTATGGCGTGCCCGCCGGCGGTGGCCCGGGCGAGCGGCTCGGCTATGGGCCCATCACCGGCTTCGCTCCTTCACCCTCGGGGGCCCTCGTCATCGGCGCTGACCAGAGCCCCTCGCGGGGCGCATCGTGGAAGCGCTACCGGGGTGGCACCGCAGCAAAGCTGTGGATCGACGCCTCCGGCTCGGGGACCTTCGAGCGGTTCTTGCGCGAGCTCGACGGCCAGCTCGAGGACCCGTGCTGGATCGGTGGGCGGGTCGTCTTCGTCTCGGATCACGAGGGCGTGGGAAACCTCTACTCGGTCCTCCCCGACGGCTCGGATCTCCGCCGGCACAGCGATCACTCCGACTTCTATGCCCGTGCCGCGCACGGTGACGGTTCCCGGCTCGTCTACCAGTGCGCCGGGGACCTCTACCTCGTCGAGGACCTCGCCCCCGACGCCGCGCCGCGGCGCATCGAGGTGGAACTCGGTGGCGCCCGCAGCGGGACGACGCCTTTCCCGATCAGGGCTGCCGAGCACCTTGGGGACGTCGCCCCCGACCGTGCCGGGCGGGCCAGCGCGCTCGAGGTGCGGGGCTCGATCGTCTGGCTCACCCATCGTGACGGCCCGGCCCGGGTGCTCGGCGGGGGCGGGTCGGTGCGCGCCCGGCTCCCCCGTGTGCTCGGGCCCGACCGGGTCGCGTGGGTGAGCGATGCCGAAGGCGAGGACGCCATCGAGATCGCCGCGGTGTTCGCCTCGGGACCCGAAGCGCCCCGTCGCATCGGCGCGTCGGCGCTCGGGCGAGTCCTCGAGCTCGCCGCCTCTCCCGACGGCACGCTCCTCGGCGTGGCAACCCACGACGGGCGTGTGCTCGTCGTGGAGGTCGACTCGGGGGCCATCGCGCAGGTCGATCGCTCCGAGGACGACAACGCGAGCGGCCTGTCCTTCTCGCCCGACTCGAGATGGCTGGCGTGGTCGCACGCCGGTCCCGAACCGCTCCGTCAGATCCGCATGGCGCGGGTCGGGGATGAGGGCGAGCGAGAGGTCCTCGAGGTCACGCCGATGCGCTTCAACGACCACGACCCGGTGTTCACCCTCGACGGGCGCTACCTGGCCTTCTTGTCGGCGCGGACGTTCGACCCGGTCTACGACAGCCACGT
>DAHUZM010000067.1 GCA_027306525.1 Acidimicrobiaceae bacterium | reverse complement strand
GGCCCCGCCCCAGGCGCCGCCCGCCCCGCCGGCCTTCGCCGCCCAGGCGCCCACGCCCGGTGACCGGGGCGAGGAGGGCATGCTCCTGTCGCCGATGGTCCGCCGGCTCCTCGCCGAGAACAACATCAGCGCCTCCGAGGTGCGGGGCACCGGGCTCGGCGGACGCATCACCCGGGCCGACGTCCTCTCCTACCTCGACTCGCAATACGCCAACGGCCGGCCGGCGGCTGGCCCTCCGCCGCCACCACCGACCTCGACGCAAGTAGCGGCTCCATCGCCGGCGCCCCCGGCGCGCCCGCCCGCCCCGGCGCCCCACGCCATCGTCCCCACGGCCGGCGACAGCGTGGTGCCGTTCTCGAACGTCCGTCGGCGGACCGCCGAGCACATGGTGCGCTCGAAGCAGACCTCTCCGCATGCCTTCATCGCGGCCGAGACCGACTTCGAGAACGTCGAGCGGGTGCGTCGCACCCACGGACCGAGGTTCCGCGCCGAGGAGGGCTTCTCGCTCACCTACCTGCCCTTCGTGGCACGGGCGGCGGTCGAGGCCTTGCGCGAGTACCCGCACCTCAATGCCTCGGTCTCCGAGGATTCGCTCGTGGTGCACAGCGAGGTCAACCTGGGCATCGCAGTGGACCTCGACTACGAGGGGCTGATCGTGCCGGTCATCCACCGGGCCGAGGAGGTGACCCTGCGGGGCATCGCCCGACGGGTCCGGGACCTGGCCGAGCGGGCCCGGACCCGCCAGCTGAGTGCGGACGACATCGCCGGGGGCACGTTCTCCATCACCAACGACGGGCCCTTTGGCACCTACTTCACGGTGCCGATCATCAACCAGCCCCAGGTGGCCATCCTCGCCACCGACGGCATCAAGCGGCGTCCGGTCGTCGTCACCACCGCTGACGGGAGCGAGTCGATCGCGATCCACTCGGTCGGCGTCCTCGGGATGTCGTGGGACCACCGTGCGGTCGACGGCGCGTACGTCTCGGCGTACCTGCGTCGCGTGGGCGAGATCCTCGGGTCGCGCGACTGGGCGGCGGAGCTCTAGGGAGCCCAGTGCTTCGAGTCAGGCGTCTTGGCACCGTGCGCTACGAGGAGGCCTACGTCCTCCAGCGGGCGCTGGCCGAGCGGGCCCGAGACGACTATCTCCTCGTCCTTCAGCACCCCCACGTCTTCACCCTCGGCGTGCGCGCCGATCCGGCACACGTGCTCGGGGACCCGGCGTCGCTCGGCGCCGACCTCGTGCGCACCGACCGTGGTGGGGACGTCACCTACCACGGGCCGGGGCAGCTGGTGGTCTATCCGATCCTGAGCGTGCCCGATCGGCTCTCCTCGGGGCGCGAGCACGTGCGGCGCCTCGAGCAAGTCGTCATCGACGCGCTGGCCAGCCTCGGCATCGCCGGCGCCCGCCGCTTGGCCGGCTACCCGGGGATCTGGCTCGACGCCGGCGGCCCGCATCCGGCAAAGGTCGCGGCGATCGGGGTCCGGGCGACCCGGGTGCCCGGCGGTCGCCGCAGGACGCTGCACGGGGTCGCGCTCAACGTGGACTGCGACATGTCGATGTTCTCCCAGATCATCCCGTGTGGCATCGCGGATCGACCCGTGACCTCGCTGCGCGCCTCGGGCTACGCCGTGTCCTTGGAGGACGTGACCGATGCGGTGGTCGCCCGAGCGGTGGCCGAGTGGGGGAGCGGGCACGAGGAGACGGCCGTGATGGAGCGGCGGCCGCTCACGGTGCCCCTCGAGCTTCGCTCGGCCGAGCGGGCCCCGCTCCGGCGCCTGCGTCAGGCCGGGGTGGATCCGGCGGCCGGCATGCCGGTCGCGGTGCGAAAGCCCCCCTGGCTCCGGGTCCCGGCCCGCATGGGTGAGGACTATCGCGGGGTCGCCCGGACGGTGTCGTCGCTGTCCCTCGTCACGGTGGGCGAGGAGGCCGGCTGCCCGAACATCTATGAGTGCTGGGCGGACGGCACCGCCACGTTCATGGTGAACGGCTCGCGCTGCACCCGGGCCTGCGGGTTCTGCAAGGTGGACACCCGCCGTCCGCTGCCGCTCGATCCCGGTGAGCCCGAGCGGGTCGGCGAGGCCGTCGCTCGAATGGGGCTCGCGCACGCCGTGGTCACCTGCGTGGCCCGCGACGACCTTCCCGACGGCGGGGCGGCCGCCATCGCGGCGACCGTCGAGGCCATCCGCAAGCACCGTCCGGGCACCACCGTCGAGACGCTGATCTCGGACTGCAAGGGTGACCGCCGCGCCCTCGAGGTCGTCTTCGAGGCGCGGCCTGACGTCTTGAACCACAACATCGAGACCGTGGCCCGCCTGCAGCGGGCGGTGCGGCCCCAGGCCGGCTACGCGAGGAGCCTGGCGGTCCTGGCCGGCGCCGCCGACGCCGGCCTTGCGGTCAAGTCCGGACTGATGGTGGGCCTCGGTGAGACCGAGGCCGAGGTGCTCTCGACGATGAGCGACCTCGTCTCGGTGGGCGTGCGGGTCGCGACCGTCGGCCAGTACCTGCGGCCGAGCGCGCAGCACCTGCCGGTCGCCCGGTGGTGGGAGCCCAACGAGTTCGAGCGGCTCCGATCCCTCGGGCTCGCGCTGGGCCTCGCGCACGTGGAGGCGTCCCCGCTCACCCGATCCTCGTACCACGCACGGGACGCCGCGGTCGCGGTGGGCGGCGCCACGGGTCGGGCGGACGAGGCGTGGTGGGGCGAGAGCGGGCGTCGTGCCCTCGGCGCAGCGGACCCGGGACCGATCGCGAGCCCGGTTCGTTAGCCTTTTTGGGGTGGCGACGGACGGCTCCCCGGTGGCGCCCCGACTTCGGGGACACCTCGATGGCGTCGCCCCTCGAGCGCTCGAGGACGAAGGGGTGATCTCTGGGTGCGTCCTCGAGGGCTCCTTTGCCGGCCAGTCGGCCCGCTCACTCGACATCGAGTGCTCCCGTGTGCTTCGGGCCGAGTTGCGCGCGAGCCGGCTGCCGCGGCTGCGCCTGGTCGATGTCACGCTCGAGAGCTGCGACCTCTCCGGTGCGTTCCTCGAGCAGGCGGCGCTCGTCCGGGTGCGTTTCGAGGACTGCCGGATGTCCGCGTTGGACATGTCGCGCGCGTCGCTCCGAGACGTCGTCTTCTCGGGGTGCCGTTTCGACAACGCGAACTTCTCGATGTCCGAGCTGCGGCGCGTCGCCTTCGACGACGTTGACCTCCGGGATGCGGGCCTGGGCGGCGCCACCTTGGTGGCCTGCCGCCTCTTCGACTGCGACCTGACGGGCGCCGACCTCTCCGGTGCGCGCGCCGCGGGGACCCGGCTGCATGGGTCCGGGCTCGAAGGGGTCCGAGGCGTCGAGTCGCTCAGGGGTGTGGTGATCGATTCGACCCAGGTCGTCGCGTTGGGGGCTCGGGTCCTCGGCACGATGGCGATCGTGGTCGACGACGAGCGCGACCCGACGCCCGCCCGCCCGAGCGGCGGGTCCCCGCGATGAGCTCGATCTCCCCCCGAAGGGTCGGTTGACGCGGATCGTGCGACGGGTCCCCGGCGCGACCGTCTCCCATGGGACCCTCGGGGCGCTCGGCATGCTGGCCGGTCTCTTCGCGTGGCTGGGGGTCGCCCAGTCGCCGAGCGGCCTCCCGGGCGTGCTCGCCCGGACCTGGGCGGCCACCGAGTCGGCGGGGACGGCCCGCTTCGTCGAGCGGATGGCGTTCGGGACCCTCACGCCTCGGGTCACGAGCCTGGCGACGTCCTCGAGCGTCGGCTCCGTCGATTTCGCTTCCGACGAGGTGGCGCTGCGGACGAGGGTGCGCCAGATCGGCCTCCCCCCGCAGCGCTTCACGTCGTTCCTCGCGCCAGGGAGCCTCTATCAGCGCAGCGTCCGCGGACCCCGACGGCCGTGGATCGAGCAGCCGAGCAGCGCCGAACCGCTCCTCTCGATCCCCGCCCTCGCGGCGCTGCGAAGCGAGCTGTCGGGGACGCCCCGCCGGGCGGGGAACGGTTCGGTGCGCGGGGTGCCCACCACCGAGTTCACCCTCGAGGTGACCGCGCTCTGCACGCTGGGTGGCGGTGCCCGCGATCGGCTCGAATCGCGCATCACGCTGTGGGTCGATCGCGAGCAACGCATCTTGCGGGTGGTGCTCATCCAACGCGACGTGATCGGCTTCGACACGGCAGCGCCGCGCCGCTCCTTCACCGACAGCGTCGTCACCCTCGGCGGTTTCGGGCGCCCGATGCTCTTCGGGCGCCCGACCCGCGTGCTGCACATCGCGGACCGTCGCGGTCCGGGGCCCCCGGCCCGGTCGATGGGGCCGGGGTGCGAGACGTCGGGTCCGGCGCTCCCCTAGCGTCCGGGGTCGGCGCTCAGGCGTAGGTGCGCAGGAAGTCGCGGAGCGGGCCGTTCACGACCTCGGGGTGGCTGAGGTTGGCGGCGTGCCCGGCACCGGGGACGCGGACCAGGCTCTGGCAGTTGGCCAGGCCGGCCCCGAGCGCCTCGGCCTGCTCCATCGAGATCGCCACGTCGGCCTCGCCGTGGAAGATGATGGCCGGGGCGCGGATCTCGCCCAAACGGTCGGTGACATCGTCGCGCTCCATCAGGCAGTTGAAGGGCAGCGTCATGTCCTCCTTGGGCGCCGCCTTCCACTTGGCGATCCAGGGGGCCGGGTCGTGGTCGCCGAGGATCATCGAGGCCACCGCCCCGGCCAGCTCGTCATCGGGCCCCTCGCTCACCCAACGGTCGTGCATCGCCTGGTAGAGGGGGCGCGCCTCGTGCGCTTCGGTCCCCGATTGGGTGTCCATGAGCACGAGGCCCTTCACCCGCTCGGGGGCCCGGAGCGCCGCTCGAAGCGACAGAAAGCCGCCCTGGGACATGCCGGCCAACACGGCGCGCTCGATCCCGAGATGGCCGAGCAGGGCGAGGCAGTCATCGGCCGAGTCCCAATAGCTGAACGGCTCGGTCGCCGGCGTCTGGCCGAAGCCCCGCTCGTCCCAGGTGATGCACCGGAACTCGTCTCGCAGCGCGTCGACCTGGGGCTCGAACATCTCGTGGTCCATCAAGAAGCCGTGGCTGAAGATCACGGCCGGCCCTCTCCCGCCTGAGTCCTCGAAGTAGATGTGCTGGCCGTTGACATCCGCGAAGGGCATGGGCAGACGCTACCGAGCCGGCGATTCCGCCGCTCGGGCGAGCTACCGGGCGCCTCACCTCGTGCGCGCGGTGATCCAGCCAGCGACGCCCGGCGCTCGCAGCGTCGGCGGGCCGAGGACCTCGTCGAGCGCGGTGGCCACGGCGGGACCCCCCGTGGCAGAGCCGTCGACGAGCACCGCCGCGACGTGCAGCCGAACGAGCGCTCGCCGGACGTCGTCGACCTCACGCGAGGAGAGCCCCGGGCCGAGGGTCCCGAGCGCTCCAGCGGCGTAGAGGCGCTCGAGCGGGTCGGCCCGGGGTTGCTCCGACGTGTGCCCGTCGGGTCCCGGGACGATGGCGTAGCCACCGAGCAGCGCGAAGCGATAGCCGCCGAGCGCCTGGGCCACCAGCATGGGGCCCTGCCGCAGCGGGTTGGTCGGGTAGGTGCTGATCACGCTGCCCGGGGGAAGGGCCTCGAACTCGGGGGTGTGCACGCTGGCCGGGAGGCGGATCGCCCGGACCGCGTAGGGCCACGGGAGCGCGGCAGCCAGTGAGGCGATCACCACGCGCGCCACCGCGCCCGCGAGGAGGGCCGGGGACGTGCCGGGGCGGCCCATCGGGCGCGCTCGCTTCGAGGAGGCGAGCGCAACGCCTCGCAGTCGATCGACGACCATGCCCACGGCGAGCGCGGCGAACAGGTCGACAAAGAGACCGAAACGGCTGGGCATGATCGACCAGAGGACCGGGATGTGGGCGAGGACGGCGGCCGGCAGGGGAACGTGGGTGTTGGCGTCGGTCACGTGGAGCGAGGGCCCGAGGGACATGACGAAGCAGACCGCGGCCATCGCGGCGAAGTAGAGGAAGGTGCGCGCTCGACGCAGGAGCACCGCGCCGAGCGCGAGCACCACGACGAGAGGGACCCCGAGGTACGCGCCGTTGCCCCTCGAGATGAAGCGGACCCCGGGCCGTTCCCCGTGGGGGGCGATCGTCGCCCAGAGTGTCGAGGTGGCCTCGGCGGTCGACCCGAACACCGGGCCCGACACGTGCTCGGGGCCCAAGAGCGCGAACCACGCCGGGTAGGCGAGCGCCACGAGGACGATCCCGGCGCCGATGGCGATGCCAGGGGCCGCGTGGCGCAGCCGCCGCCGCACCTGGGCTCGGTGGGCGAGCGCGAGGGTCACGAGCGCGAGGCACCCGACCACCGCCATGATCGCCAGCACCTCGGTCGAGACGAAGAACTGGACGACGACCAGGAGACCGAGCACCGCACCGACCCATCTCGGGTCCCGGCGCTGGGTGACGAGGAGCTCGTCGAGCAAGAGCACGACGAGCGGGGGCACCGGCGCAAAGGTGAGGTTCAGGTGGCCGACCTGGAGGTCGGTGGCGAGGAACGGGCCGAACCCGTACACGAGCCCCGCCACGAAGGCGGCGGGCGCCCATGGGATGTACCGGCGCGCCGCGAAGGAGGCGGCGAGGGCGCTCGTTGCGGGGGCGAGCACGACGGCGACGTTGAAGGTCACCACCGGGCCGAACAGTGCGGTGAGGGGGGCCAGCGCCACCCCGAGCGCAAGCGTCGAGGTGTTGTCGAGCAGGTTCACGCCTTGTGGGCTGTACATGGCGCTCGTGAAGAACGGGTGGGCGCCATGGGCGGCCCAGCCGAGGAACCACACGCTCTGTTCGGGGTCGATCGACCCGGCAGGAAGCGTGGACCCCGGCCCGTGCACCCAGGCGTGGTACCAGAGCGCGAATCCCAAGAGGAGATAGAGGAGGGCGGCGAGGTGCCACGAAGCACCGGTTCGGGCGTGGGGCAGCCCCGGCGTCACGTCCTCGGGTGTCGGCGGCCTCGCCGCCGGTCGGGCGACGACCATGTACCAGGAGCTGTCCCCGCTCCGGGGCTCGTCAAACGTGGCGGAGCGCTCCCGCACCGTCGATCGGCGCCGGCGCTCGCCCACCACCCCCCGGTCTCGGGGCGTGGTGGTCAGGGGCCGTCGAACGAGACCCTCGGGCGCGAGGCAGCCCGCCTCGGGTCGAGGTGTCGTCGGGGGCGAGAGGCCCCCTCTCGGGAGGAGGAGTCGGCTAGTTGCGCTTGGCGACGTGCTGGGTCCACCCAGCGCCGTCCCAGTAACGAAGCGTGTCGGGCATCCCGCTCGGGTCCGGCAGCCAACCGGCGGGCGTCCCGAGAGGAGGCGGTGCCGACGCGCTCGGCGCGGGCGGCGGGGGCGGAGGCGGAGGCGACGCCATGCCGCCACCGAACCCGGCGAACGGATCCGATTGCCCGCCGAAGGACTGTCCTCCACCAAAGCCGCCCGAGGGCAGCGTGCTCACGTCGCTGTAGTACGACGCCGCGGTGTTGGCGGAGGTGGCGCCGGCCTTCGCCGGCCTGCTGTTGCGCCGATAGAGAACGAGGATGGTCGCCAGCAGGATTACCACCACTGCCAGGATCACCACCTCGATCATCTTCGTGCTGCTCGACAGCGCTGCGACCAGGTGCGTTCCCACGACCTGACAAGGTATCGCCCCGACCCCCGAAATTCGGGGATATCGGGGGTGTCAGCGGGCCCGGCGGTGGTGGCGGGGCGGTCCCTCCTGGGATGTGGCGGGGCGCACATCGCTTGGTCCTCGCGCTCAGGCGACGAAGTACTTGGCCGCCGGATGCGAGCAGATGATGGCGTCGGTGGTCTGCTCGGGGTCGAGCTGGAATTGGTCGCTCACACCCACGCCGATGCGCTCCGCACCGAGCAGCTCGACGACCTTGGCGTTGTCGGCGAGATCGGGGCACGCCGGGTAGCCCCACGAGTAGCGGCCCCCGCGGTACTGCTGGCGGAAGAGCCCGGTGAGCGTCGGGCCGTCCTCGTCGGCGAACCCCAGCTCCTCGCGGATGCGCCGGTGCCAGTACTCGGCGAGCGCCTCGGTCATCTCGACCCCGAGGCCGTGCAGGAACAGGTAGTTCTGGTACTCGTTGGCGGCGAACAGCCTGGCCGTCTCCTCGGAGACCGCGCGGCCCATCGTGACGAGCTGGAAGCTCGCCCAGTCGCCTTCGTCGGCACCCTCGGGCCTGAAGAAGTCGGCGATGCAGAGCCAGGGCGCCTTGGCCTGGCGGGGGAAGCTGAACCGCATGATCTCGCTGTCGCGGCGTTCGTCCTCGTAGATCACGAGGTCGTTGCCCTGGGCGTTGGCCGGGAAGTGCCCCCACACCACCTGGGGTACGAGCAGGTCCGCCTCCTTGGCCCGTGCGAGCTGCTCACGGAGCACCGCCGAGACCCGCGTCTTGAACTCGGGGTCGCTCTCGGCCGCCCCCTTGTCCGGCCGGAAGCCCCACTGGTTCCTGAACAGCGAGGTCAAGTTGAGGTACTCGGCGATGTCGTCGAGCGAGATCCCCTTGGCAACGCGCGAGCCGAGGAAGGGCGGGGGGAAGAGCGTGTTGTCCGTTGCGACCTCGGGCGAGCGCTCGGCCGCGCCCTCGGCGTTCGGCCTCGGCGCGAGGCTCGAGCGGGCCGGCACCTTGCGCTCGGAGATCGTCCGGCCGAATTCGGGGTCCTCGGCCCCGGCCTTGATCTCCATCAGGCGGTCCATGGTGCGCAGCCCTTCGAAGGCGTCGCGGCCGTAGAAGACACGACCCGCGTACACGTTGCGCAGGTCCCGTTCGACATAGGTCCGTGTGAGCGCTGCCCCCCCGAGCAGGACGGGCACGTGGGAGAGCCGCCGGTCGTTCAGCTCCTCGAGGTTGTCGCGCATGATGAGGGTGGACTTCACGAGCAGGCCGCTCATGCCGATGGCGTCGGCGCTGCGTTCCTCGGCGGCCGCGATCATCTCGCCGATCCCGACCTTGATGCCGAGGTTCACGACCTCATAGCCGTTGTTGGTGAAGATGATGTCGACCAGGTTCTTGCCGATGTCATGCACGTCGCCCTTCACGGTGGCGAGCACGATCGTCCCCTTGCCGCCCTGATCGCTCTTCTCCATGAAGGGTTCGAGATAGGCGACCGCCCCTTTCATCGTCTCGGCGCTCGAGAGCACGAAGGGCAGCTGCATCTCTCCGGAGGCAAAGAGTTCGCCGACCGTCCGCATCCCCGAGAGCAAGAAGTTGTTGATGATGTCGAGCGGTGCGAACCCCTGGTCCATCGCGAGCTCCAGGTCGGACTCGAGGCCGTTGCGGTTGCCGTCGACGATCCGCTGCTCGAGGCGCCGTTCGACCGGCCAGTCCAGGTGCTCGTCGAACGAGGTCGATGAGATCGACACTCCCTCGAAGAGGCCGAGGAGCTCTTGGAGCGGGTCGTATCCCTCGCGTCGGCGGTCATAGACGAGGTCGAGGCAGACCTCCCTCGCTCGCTCGTCGATCTTGGACAGGGGGAGGATCTTCGAGGCGTGCACGATCGCGGCGTCGAGGCCCGCCTCGACGCACTCGTGCAAGAACACCGAGTTGAGGACCTGGCGCGCCGCCGGGTTGAGCCCGAAGGACACGTTGGAGAGCCCGAGGATGGTGGAGACCCCGGGCAGCTCCGCCTTGATGCGACGGATCCCCTCGATGGTCTCGATGCCGTCGCGCCGGCTCTCCTCCATCCCCGTCGACAGCGGGAGGGCGAGCGGGTCGAAGAAGAGGTCCTCGGGCGTGAGCCCGTAGCGGCCCACCGCGATCTCGGCGATCTCCTTCGCCGCTCGCAGCTTCCACTCGGCGGTCCGGGCCTGCCCCTCGCGGTCGATGCATGTGCACACGACGGCCGCGCCGAACTCTCGTGCGAGCGTCAGGAACGTATCGAGCCGCGTGCCGGGGTCCTCGCCGTCCTCGAGGTTGACCGAGTTGAGCATCGGTCGGCCGCCGAGCCATTGCAGCGCGGTCTCGGCCACCGGCCCCTCGGTGGTGTCGACCATGATCGGCACGCTCGACTGGGTCGCCAGCCGGCTGATCAAGGACTCCATGTCGGCGACCCCGTCGGCGCCCGTGTAGTCGACGCACACGTCGATCAGGTGCGAGCCCTCCTTCACCTGGTCGCGCGCCATCGCGACACAGGTGTCCCAGTCCCCGGCGAGCATCGCCTCGCGGAACTGCTTGGAGCCGTTCGCATTGGCCCGCTCGCCGACGACGAGGAACGAGGTGTCCTGGTGGAACGGCGTCGCCGAGTAGATGGAGGCGGCGGCGGGCTCCGGTGTCGGGCGGCGCAGCGCCGGAGTGGCCTTGGCGCAGCGCTCGACGACGGCCCGGAGGTGGTCGGGCGTCGTCCCACAGCACCCGCCCACGACCCGCACCCCGAACTCGGTGATGAACCGGTGGTGGTGCTCGGCGAGGTCCTCGGGGCTGAGGTCGTAGTGCATCGCGCCGTCCACCACGCTCGGCAGGCCCGCGTTGGGCTGGCACGAGATCGGCACGGTCGAGTTGTGCGAGAGGTAGCGCAGTGCCTCGCCCATCTCGGCCGGACCGGTCGCGCAATTGAGGCCGACCACGTCGACGCGCATCGCCTCGAGGGTGCTGAGCGCGGCCGCGATCTCGGTGCCGGGCAGCATCCGGCCGGTCAGCTCGATCGTCACCTGCACCTGGAGGGGGACCTGGGTGCCGAGTGCCGCCATGGCCCGACGGGCGCCGTTGATCGCCGCCTTCGCGCCGAGCAGGTCGTAGACGGTCTCGATCAAGAGGAGGTCGACGCCCCCCTCGAGCAGGCCGCGGGCCTGGTCCTCGTAGGCCTGGCGCAGGTCCTTGTAGGAGATCTGCCCGAGGGTCGCGAACTTGGTCCCGGGCCCCATCGATCCCGCGACCCAGATCGGCCGGTCGGGTGTCTCGTATTCGCCCGCCACGCGCTTGGCCAGCCTGGCCGCTGCGAGATTGATCTCGTGCGTCCGCTCGGCGATCTGATACTCGGCCAGCACGACCGAGAACGCCCCGAAGGTGTTGGTCTCGATGGCGTCGACGCCGACATCCAAGAAGGAGCGGTGCAACCCCTCGACCAGCTCGGGGGCGGTCAGGGCAAGGATCTCGTGGCAGCCCTCGGCGGAGGGGTCGCCGTAGGCGGACGCGTCGAGGCCGAGGCGCTGGAAGCTCGTCCCGGCCGGACCGTCGTAGACGACCACCCGCTCGCGAAGGGCGCTCAGGTAGCTCGACGAATCCGGGTCCAGGCGGCCCAGGAGCACTTCGGGGGCGGCCATGGCCAACCAAGGCTACCGGCCGCCGTCTGTAGCATCGGCAACCGATGCGCATCTACACGCGCAAGGGGGACGACGGGACGACCGGCCTGCTCTACGGGGGCCGGGTGGCCAAGCATTCGTCGCGGATCGAGACCAACGGGGCGGTCGACGAGGCCCAGGCCGCCCTCGGGCTGGCCCGGGCCGAGGCGGCGCCGGGCTCGGAGCTCGACGAGATGCTCGTGGCTCTCGAGCGCGACCTCTACGTCCTCATGGCCGAGGTGGCCACGCTCCCTGAGAACCGCCCGAAGCTGACCCCCGGGACCTCGCTCGTGACCCCCGAGATGGTCGAGGCGCTGGAGTCCCGGATCGACGCCCTCTCCGAGCGCACCGAGATGCCGGCCGAGTTCGTCGTCCCGGGGGCCAACCGGCGGGCCGCCACCCTCGACCTCGCCCGGACGGCGGTCCGCCGGGCCGAGCGGGTCGCCTCCGCCGAACCCATCGAGGGTTCGCAGGTCGCTCCGTATCTCAACCGACTGTCGGACCTGGTGTGGACCATGGCGCGCTGGCAGGAGGGGGACGAGCACCTCTCGGCCCGCCGGGGACCGGCGAGCCGGGCCGAGCGAGAGAAGGAGAAGCCGTGACGCTGTCGGTGGAGCTCATCGGGCCCGGGGAGCTGGACGGGGAGGTGAGCGTCGCGGCGGCGTTCGCGACCTCCGGCGAAGGGGAGGCCCCGCCCGAGCTGATCATGGCGACGTCCGAGCCGGCGGCCGCCCGCGGGGTGCCCGTCGCACTCGATCCCGCCGAGTGCGCCCGCGAGGGCTTCAGGGCGAAGGTCGGCCAGGTCCTCCGCCTCTCGTCTGCGAGCGGGCGCGTCCTCGTCATCGGGCTCGGGGGCCGCGACGAGCTCGAGCCCGAACGGTGGCGCAGGGGAGCGGCCGCCGTCGTGCGCGCCGGCGGCGAGGGTGGGACGGCCGCGGTCTTCGTCCCACCCGACGCGCCGGGGGCGGCGCTGGCCGAGGGCGCCCTGCTCGCCTCCTACCGCTTCGACGCCTACCGTTCGAAGCCCGCGCCGGCTGTGCTCGATCGCCTGGCGTTCGTGACCGATCGACCCGACGAGCTGCGCGAGGGCTTCGCGCGCGGCGTGGCCGAGGCCGGTGCCGTGATGTTCGCCCGAGACCTCGTGAACACCCCTCCGAGCGATCTCGACCCGAGCGAGTTCGCACGGCGGGTCGAGGAGCGCCTCGTGGCCCAGCCCGGGACGACCGTCGAGGTGTGGGACGAGCAGCGCGTGGCGACCGAGCGGCTCGGGGGGCTCGAGACCGTCGCCCGCGGCTCGTCGCAGCCGCCCCGGGTGGTGATGGCGCGCTACACGCCCGAGCATCCCGCTGAGGTCGACGGCCGGGTGCCCCACGTCGTCCTGGTCGGCAAGGGGATCACCTTCGACTCGGGCGGTTTGTCGCTCAAGACGGCCGACGGGATGATGACCATGAAGACCGACATGAGCGGCGCGGCGATCGTCATGGCCGCGTTGTCGGCCTGTGCCGCGTGCGACGTCCCCATCAGGGTCTCGGCGATCGCCATGGTCACCGAGAACATGCCCGGGCCCAACGCGGTCAAGCCGGGCGACGTGTTCCGGGCCCGCAACGGCGCCACGATCGAGGTTCTCAACACCGACGCCGAGGGACGGCTGGTGCTCGCCGACGGTCTCTCGCTCGCCGCCGAGCTCGAGCCCGAGGCGATCATCGACGTCGCCACCCTGACCGGCGCTCAAGTCGTTGCCCTCGGTCGGGGGATCGGGGCGCTCTTCGGCAACGACCAGGCGCTCAAGGACGCCCTCGAGGCGGTCGCCCGCATCGAGGGCGAGCCCCTCTGGCAACTGCCACTGCCCGAGGAGTACGCGGACCACATCGACTCGGAGGTCGCCGACATGAAGAACATGGGCCGCCCGGGCGAGGCGGGTTCGATCGCTGCGGCGATGCTCCTCTCGCGATTCGTCGGCGATGTGCCGTGGGCCCACCTCGACATCGCTGGGCCCGCCCGGTCGCCGGAGTCCTCGGGCTATCTCACGAAGGGCGGCACGGCCTTCGGCGTCCGCACGCTGATCGAGTACGTCCGTACGCGGGCGAGCGCCTGAGGCGCTTCCCCTACGCGGGCAGCGGCCGGTCGGCGGCGCTCTCGGGGGACCAGGCCCATCGGGCCGCCTCGAAGGCGGTCGCCGGGTGCACGCCGCGCCGGAGCAGGTGACGTTCGATCACCGCGTCGTCGACCCCGAGGTCCCGCAGGTCCAGCGCCACGAGGCGGGCCCGACGCCGCAGCCGCAGGCAGTGGTCGGCGTCCGGATCGGCCCCCGTCGCGCACTGCATCCAGGATCGGTGTTCCTCTTGGAGCGCGATCGGCAACCGCATCAGGTGCCTGGGGGCGACCGGCGGCACGCGCTCCAACACGGCCAAGGTGGCCTCGTCGCGACGGCTCGCCAACCCGAAACGGACGCAGCGGTCGAGCGCGCGCCGCAGCGGAGCGTGGCGGCTGGTGGACGCCCCGACCCCAAGACAGCGCGCCGTGTCGTCGAGGTCGAGATCGAAGCCCTCACGAGCCTGCTCGAGCCGATCGACCATGCGACGGAGCAACCACGTCGAGGACGGACCGAGTGTCGGCAACCAGAATCTCTCCACGTACAGTGATCGTGGGTCGAATCCGTGCTGCTCGACATCGGGGTGCTCCCAGCCGATCACGCGCAATCTTCCCGGGGCACTCGCAACGAGCGGGTGGTCCGAGCACGGGGGCCAGATCGACGAGGTTGCCATGGAGCCACAGTGCGACCTCGACCTTGCATGCGACCTCACTCGTTCGCGTTCGGACGTGTGACGCGCGTCCGGGGTGCTCGGGGCACGATGACCTTCGGAGACCGGCGTGCCGAGGAGATCGGCGGCGGTTGGGTCGAGGCGGCCCACGAGGAGCTCCCGACCCAGGACGCTCAGCACCTCGACGTCGACCACCTGCGGCGGCGCCTGGCCGGGGTCCTCGATGAGCTCCGCCTGATCGCGGGAGCTCTGGCGGTGCCGAGGTCGACCTCGAAGAGGCAGGACGCGTCAACGACCAGCATCGGGCCAAGGACCTCGCTGCTCGTCGAGTGCGCTCAGGACGTCAAGCGTCGAAACGGTGCTTGACCGACCTCGGGTCCTCGCGAGCCACTCGCTGATCGTCGGGCGAGCCGCCAGCCGACTCGCCTCCCGCCGCAGGGCAGCCCCTTGGCGGGGGACCGGCCGGCCGAGGAGGGAGATTCACCCGGCTTCGGATGCCGCCTGCAGGCTCGTTCGAACCGGGTCGGGCCACAGCGTGATCGCCTCCCGCGGCAGCTCGATGCGGCAGGGCTGACCGAGCTCGAGGCGGATCCGGTCACCCGTCCGCGCCGCGAGCCGGAGGCCGTTGGCGAGCGCGATCTCGAGTTCGGTCGCGGTGCCGAGGTCGGCGATGTCGGTGAGGGTTCCGGCGATGGGGCCCTCCGGCTGGACCCGCACGTGTTCGGGGCGGATGCTCCAGAGCACGGCTGTGTTCGCGGCGATGGCTCCCGTGTCGGCCGCGAGCATCGTGCCCTCGGCGTCGATGAGGCCCTCGGAGCTGACGACCGCGCGGTGCAGGTTGGGGATGCCGAGGAGCCTGGCGACAGTGGGTGACGCCGGGTGCGAGAACACCTGGGGCGACGGACCCGATTGCAGGGCTGCTCCCTCGAAGAGCACGATGAGGTCGTCGGACAGGAGCGCCGCCTCCTCTGGGTCGTGGGTGACGAGCACGGTGCTGAGGCCGGTGTCGCGCTGCAGCCGGCGCAGCACGCGCTGGAGCTCCCGGCGGACCGGGGGATCGAGCCCCGAGAACGGCTCGTCCAAGAGCAGGAGGGCGGGGGAGCTGCACAGCGCCTGGGCGAGGCCGACGCGCTGCTGCTGGCCACCGGACAGCTGCCGCGGAAGGCGGTCTTGGAGACCGTCGAGCCGCAGCCGCGACAACCAGTGCGCGGCAATCGACGGCGTGGCCCCGCGGGCGAACATGAGATGCTGCCACACGGTCATGTGGGGATAGAGCGCGAACCGTTGCGCCACGTATCCCACGCCACGGTCCTCGGCCCGAAGGTCCTCGATCGCCCGATCCCCGAAGTGCACGCTGCCCGCGTCCGCCCCGTGCAACCCGGCAAGGCACCGCAACAGCGTGGACTTCCCCGATCCCGACGGGCCGAGGATCGCGAGCCGGTTCCCGAGAGGCCGGTGGGTCACCGAGAGGCGGAACGAACCGACCCGGTGGTCGAGGTCGAAGGCGACGGGATGGGCAACGCTCGGCGCAGGCGCGCTCGGCTCGGGGACCGAGGCCGCACGGGGCCGCGGATCGAGGCGGATCCGGCTGAGACCGACCACCCCGAGCGCGACGAGGAGGGCGAGTGCGGTCGGCGCGAGGGTGCTCGGCAGGCCCGCCGCACTGAACTGGTTGTAGGTGTAGACGGGGAGCGAGAACGGGTGGTAGGCGATCACGACCACTGCGCCGTACTCGCCGAATGCCCGCAGCCATGCGAGCAGCATCCCAGCGCGGATACCCCGGGCGGCGACCGGGAGCGCGACGCGCCGAAAGCGTGACAGCTCGGAGTGTCCGAGCGTCGCCGCGACGTCCATGAGCGGGGGGTCGACCGAGGCGAACGCGGCGCGGGCCGCGACGATCAGGAAGGGTGCCGAGACGAAGGTCTGGGCCAGGATCACGCCGGTGACCGACATCGTGAGGTGCCCGTCGAAGACTCGCCCGAGGAACGTGTAGGGACCGACGAGGTACACGAGCAGGATCCCGCACATGAGCGGTGGGAAGGCCAACGGCAGCTGGACGACGACCCCGAGGACCGACGCCATCGGGCCCGACGACCGCGCGAGGAGGTAGGCCAGCGGCACGCCGAGCACGGTGATCAGCGCCAGCGAGATCGTCGCGCTCTCGAGCGAGACGAGGAGCGACGGGAAGAGACCCGCTGTGCCGAAGCCCCGGTGGCTCGAGGTAGCGAAGCGCACCACGAACGCGCCGACTGGAACGGCGAGATACAGCGTGATCAGACCGGCGAGCCAGGGCAGGGGGCTCCTGGTTACCCCCCGAAGCATCTACTTGAGCGCTGAGCGCACGCCGCGGGGCGCGAACCGAAGACC
>DAHUZM010000057.1 GCA_027306525.1 Acidimicrobiaceae bacterium | reverse complement strand
CGGGCCCTCGACATGCTCGATGCCATCGGCAGTGCCGAGCGGGCCGAGTCGTGGCTCCGGTCTGCCGTGGAACGCAATGAACGCCTCATGGGCTTTGGCCATCGTGTGTACAAGACCGAAGATCCCCGCTCGACCTTCCTGCGAGGGGTCGCGCAATCACTCGGTGGACCGCTCGTCGGCTATGCGATGCAGGTCGAGAGAACAGCCGTGCGGGTCCTCGGAGAGCTCAAGCCCGGCCGCCAGCTCTACACGAACGTGGAGTTCTACGCCGGCGTCGTCATGAACAGCTGCGGCATACCCCGCGAGATGTTCACGCCGACGTTCGCTGCAGCGCGAACGATTGGCTGGACCGTGAACGTGCTCGAGCAGATGTCCGACAACCGCCTCATCCGGCCGACGGCGCGCTACGTCGGACCACCGCCACCCCAACTGGTCCCGGCGTAGCCTGAGGAAGGAGCAGCCTCGGGAGGCTGGCATCGCGCTGCGAGGAGCCTCCTTCGCGCACTCAGATGCCCATGAGGCACTCGATCAGCGCCACGACTGCCGACGGCCGTTCGAGCTCGGACAGATGGGCGGCACCGCGGGCGTGTGATACGTCGCCGTCGCCAGGGAGCGCGCCAATTCGATACCGCCCTTCACGAGGATTTCGTCGCCAGGCGCCAGTCGTGCACGCTCAACGACGCTCAACCACCCGGATGGGATGGGTCGACAGGTCCGGTGTCGGCGAGCCCTAACACCTAACCTCTTCCCGGGCCGTTAGCTCATCGGGTAGAGCAGGGGACTTTTAATCCCAAGGTGCCGGGTTCGAGCCCCGGGCGGCCCACCGTTAAAGGTTCGGCTCGTGACAGTCCTACGTCAGCAGTCAGGAAGGCGAGAGACGAAGACGCTGCGCGGCGGCCCTCGGCGACTCGGCAAGCCCCGTCTTGAGGAGCTGGGAATCGGCGCTTACCAGTGATACTCCGAGAGAGTCGGCTGCAGACGCCCAACATGCGTCGTAGAAGGTGAGCTCATGCGCGCGTCCAATGGCGGCCGCTTGTCCAAACCATGGAGCAGCCATCGCAAGCGGGGCACCACAGATGATGATGAGATCATCGAGTTGGTCGGCGACATCAGATGCATTCCAGTGCAACGAGCGGAGAAGAACATTTCCAATCTCGTACAGAGCTAGGTCGATTATTCGAGCTTCGATTTCGGCTCGCATCGTTGCGTCACGAATGGAACGGGCTTCGACGACTTCGGACTCGCCTTCGGCGTGGAACCATTTGATCAGGACCGAAGTGTCGACCAGAACTGTCGTCACCGACGACTGTCCCGGTCACCTCGAACCAGATCGGCGGCTTCGAAGCTTCCGGCAGCCCTGAACCGTCGTTCCGAGCGGCGGATGGCATCGTCGATTGCGCCGGGGTTAGGGCGGGCGAGCTCTCGTCGAGCCGCGGCCGCGAGCAGAGCGCTCCGACTCATGGACCGTCGGCGTGCCTCGTCGTCGATCTCTTGGAGCAGCTCCTCGGGCAACGAGACCATGATTTTAGACATACTCATAGTATATCTAGTGTTATAGCCCCATCGGCCGTGACGGCTTCGGTCGCGATCAGGTCGTCGCCATGAAGGGCGATCGACACCCAACCATCAACCCAACAATCGGGTCTTCAGGCGTTCCGACCTGTCCGATTCGTACGCCGACATCCCGGACCGTGGCCCTCGGAGCGAGGGCAAATGCGATCTCTTGGGACTCCATGGCACCCAGGGACACCCCTACCCAGGATTTTTCATCCCAAGGTGCCGGGTTCGAGCCCCGGGTGGCCCACCAACCGAATCGAGATTGCTCGCGCGTTTACGCCACATCGAGGAAGCGGCGGAACGCTTGGCGGATGGTCTCACTGGTCGTGGCGTGATCGCTATTGGACGGACGTCTGGGCACTCCCTGAAACCCAACACCGTGGTCCCGACCCTTCACGCGTCATCTTCGAACCCGCGGTCACCCGGCATCGGCCTCACTTTCACTCCGCCAGCGGTGAGGAACTGGCGGATCTGGGAGGCATGCTCAATGAGATGCAACGGGATGCTGCCGATCATGACTCCGTACATGGTGCCGTGGTATCGGTGGGTGCGAGGAAGTGGCCGAGCCGCCACATCCTCGTTGAGCGCTCGAAGCGTTCGGCTCACTCTCTCACGGCAGTATTCGATGTAACCGAGGAGTTCATCCTTGGTGAAAATTCGGTTGGGAAATGCGTAGGTGTTCTCGTCAAAAGGGCGCGGCGGTTCCCACGGCCCAAGCTCGGCCGCAAGGTCGTAATCGAGGGTCAGCAGCGCGTGGTAGGCGAGGAACCAGGGCGCTGAGCCGTGCAAGCCCCCGCGTGGGGTCCGAGCCGTGGGCGCCACGTCTGGCCACAGATCCGTTTTCCACAGACCATCGGGGCAATCGGTCAGGGCCGCCTCCATCAGCCGCAGCGCTTGCTCGAAGTTCCTGGTCATGCTCTGCACGAACGGGTTGGTCACGGCATACGTATTAGCGCTCGATCGGGGAATGGGCAGCCGGCCCCTGCGGCGTTGGAGCAGTTGGGATCGTCGATGGCGCGGCACCTCGCCCGAGCCGCCCGACCATCGTCACTATCCGGGGGCCTCGGCTCGAACCACCGTCCCGGCGCCAGGGGCAGAACGAAGGTCAAGTGTGCCCCCCACCAGCTCCATTCGCTCGCGCATGCCGATCAGTCCGAGGTGGCCTTCCCCTTCTGTTGTTTCGAGCGGTGCGGGTGCGAAACCGACACCGTCGTCCATCACGCAGAGCCGAAGTCGATCGGGTTCGAAGGCGAGGTTCACCTCGACGCGCCGCGCTGCAGCGTGATGGAGAGCGTTCGTGAACGCCTCCTGAGCGACCCGGTACAGTGCCAACGAGACCGCCGGGGTGAGCTGTCTCTCTGGTCCCTCGATGATCAGAGTGATGTCCAGTTCGTGGTGTTTCGCCTCATCAACGAGACGTTCGAGCGATGCCACCAGCCCCAGGTCATCGAGATCGGGCGGTCTTAGCCGGATTGCGACGGTCCGGAGCTCCCCCAAGGCCTGGTCAGCCAATGAGAGGACATCGACGAGAGCTGGTGAGCCTCCCGGTAATGCTCTGATGGCGCGGTCAACCCTGCGCCGCAGTTCCACAACGAGCTGCACCGCCTCGTCGTGGAGCTCCTGAGAGATCCGCTTCCTCTCGTCCTCCTGTGCGCTCAGGATGGCGAGCGCCCTCGCACGAGCCCGACGTTGTCCGCTTGCCTCCTCGGTGACGTCCTGGAAGACGAGCTGAGTGAGCGGCTCGCCATTCTCAGAGCTGTGGCGCGACACCGCTGGTCGCAGATCGATGCCCGGCGCGACTCGGATGCGCTCGGGCACCTCGTCACCCAGAAGACGGCTGGCGGTCTCGACCCCGAGGATGTCAGTGAGCTTCCTCCCGCGCGGGGCATCTCGAAGAAGACCAACTGCTGCGGGGTTCGCTTCGCGTATCTCTCCAGCAGCATCAACGACGACGGTCGGGACTCCGCTCGATTCAAAGAGAGTCCGATAACGGCGTTCGGCGCTTTCATGCGCACGTCTCTCTGCGCGCTCGGCCTCGACAACGCTTCCGACGACTGGGGCGACCACCACAAGGATGGCGAGCTCGATCACGTGCCCGACGAAATCGATGCGGTCCGTTGCGATGGCATCTTCAATGACGTAGGGCAGAGAAACGGCAAGGACAAGGACGGTGGTCGCTACTGAACCACGCCAACCGAACTCCAACGCGGCATAGACGACAGGAAATGCGTAGGCGATCGTCACGAACGCATCCGCGTAACCACCCACTTCAGCGCGGAAGACAGCATGCGCTGCGAAGACCGCCACCACAAGACCCTGGGTGACCCAGAACCGGAAGTCGCGGATCGGAGGCAGGTACAAGACAGCCGACCGGGCAGAGAAGCGGCTCACTCCCCGATCAGCCCGTGACGAGCAGCCCACGCCACGAGTTCGGCTCGTGAGGTGACGCCGAGCTTGGTGAAGAGGTGCCCGAGATGGGCATCGATCGTCCGCTTGCTCACATTGAGGCGCGCGGCGATCGTCTTGTTTGGAAGGCCCGCTGCCACGAGAGCGAGCACATCTTGCTCCCGATCAGTGAGCAGATGCGCCGATTGTGGGGTCCCCGAGGCAAGCTCCGACGTGACATTCGCATCGAGCACGATCGCGCCAAGCGCCACCGACCGCACGGCCGAGACCAGCTCGTCATCGGGTGCAGTCTTGAGGAGATAGCCAGCGGCCCCCGCGGCGATTGCCGCCTTGACGTAGCTCGGGTTCGCGTAGGAAGACAGGATCAGCACCTTGACGGTGGGATGCTCCTGGCGCAACGTGGCGGCCAGATCGATCCCGCTCATGGCGGGGAGCCGCACGTCGGCGAGCACGACGTGCGGCTCCGTTTCGGGCACCAGCTCAAGGGCTCGCTCTGCGGTGTCGGCGTCGGCAACCACCTGCAACCCCGCCGATTCAAGGATGCTCCGAGTTCCTTGCCGTACGACTGAGTGGTCGTCGACAACGAGAACCCGAGGGTCGCCCTCTGGCATGTGCAAAGTATCCCTCACCGGGCACAAGGTGCCCGTACGTACGCGCTTTCGCGTACGTCCTCTCGTCGCCGGGCCTCGCGCTCTGACCGATGCCCGGAGCAGGTCTCAAGCGCATCGTGGGGGTATGGCTATCGCGAATCCTCAAAGACACGACCCAGAGACGGAATCTGCGCGGCCCAGTCTGCGCGTCGCGCCATCCGCGCCGCCGAGTTCACCTGAACCCGATGCCCTGGCCGAGCGAAGGGCGGACCTACAACTCGTGCCGCCGATCGCCCCGCAGCCCGAGACCGCCAAGTCCACGCAGCACCTCAGTCCGACAGCGGCACTGGTCATGGCCTCCGTGTTGCTGTTGGGCGGGCTGTTCGCCTGGTTGGCCTTTGACAACTTCTCCAGCCAGACCAACCGATCTTGGGAGACGGTCCCCTCCGGTCAGCCGTACTACGTTGCCCCCGCTACGCCGGTCGTCCCCTCGACAGCCGCCACCTCGACGGCCGCTGCGGCGGGCGCAATGACGATGGCGCAATCGACCTCATCGAGCGCGACGGCGGCTTCGTCGGCACCGAAGTTGCCACCGATGTTCGACAACGTGGCTTCGGCCACCGTCACCCTCAAGGTGGACCCACCTCCGCTCGGTGGTACCTACGGGAGCGACGGTCAGATCCACGATGACTTCTCGCCTGCCTACTTCGCGGTTCCGGTCGGCAAGACGATCCATGTGACGGTCCTCAACTACGACACGATGTGGCACACCTTCACGTCGCCCGTGCTCGGGCTCAATGTCTGGATCCCACCCGGAGGGGCACACCCCTCCAAGGTCACCTTCAGCTTCACCGCTCCACACACCGGCAACTTCTGGTGGCTCTGTGATGTCCCCTGCGACAGCTACGCGATGTTGACCGGTGGCTATATGCAAGGCGAGATCCACGCGGTCAAGGCGTGAAGCTCGCAGGTGGCGCCACGGTGCGCCATCAATCCGACCGGTGCCGTTGATCCTTCCTTGCGCATCTCCCCGCTTGTGACCGTATTGGCTTCTCGATGCACGCATTTGCCTGAAGCAAGGCGCTGATCGCGGCGCTCAGGGATCGCCATGAGGTGGATGTGCAGAGCAAGAGCGATCCACTCCGCAGCGATCCGCTGAGATCCGTGGTGGGCCCCGCCTAAGCGTGGGGATCCTGGGTCGCCAATGCGAGCGCGATCTCGACGGCTTCATGGACGGTGCTCCTGACGATGCCGGTCTCCTCGGTGCCGTCGGGCCGACGGAGGGCCCACGTCTCCACGCCGACGACGGGACGCCCGGACTTGAGCGCGAAGGCGACCTCGGACAGCGTCCCGTACTCGCCGCCGATCGCGACCACCACATCGGCGGCGCGAACGACGAGGACATTGCGCGCTTCCCCGAGCCCTGTCGGGACGGCGATGCTGACCCATTCGTTGGCCTCCGAACGGTCGTCGCCAGGCAGGAGTCCGAGCGTCACCCCTCCGGATCGCACGGCGCCACGACAGGCCGCCGCCATCACACCGCCGAGTCCCCCGCACACGAGCAAGGCACCGGCACGACCGATCGCCGACCCGATCGTCTCGGCCACTGCGTCCCTCCCGGGGTCCGACACGCCCGATCCGAGGACGCCGATGTGGACCGCCATGGCTCAGGCCGTGACCTCGTCGCCCACTGCCACCCACCCCTCGCCGTCGACGAACCGGCGCACGATGCGCGCCGGGATTCCCGCCACCACGCAGCGGTCCGGGATCTCGCCGCGGACGACGGCGCCCGCTGCCACGACGACGTGCTCCCCGATCGAGGCCCCGGGGAGAACGACGACGTTGGCTCCGAGCCAGCTACCCGAGCCGATGCGCACGGCGGCCTCCACCGGGACCTGCCGGCCGATCGGCTCTTCGGGATCGACGTACGAATGGTTCTGATCGGTGATGTAGACGTAGGGTCCCGTTTGGATGTCGTCGCCGATGTCGATGTTCCAGTGCCCCACGATGTGGCTCCCTCGTCCGATGAGGCACCGGTCCCCAATTCGGACGACCGGGTCACTGAGGAGTGTCTGGCCCTCGGCCATCCCCGCAGAGATCGATGCGTAGGGACCGATGATCGTGTCACGACCGATGTGGATGTGATCCTCGTTGAAGATCGTGCCTTGGGGGTATACGAGGCAGCTGCCCGGCCCGAAGGCCCCGAAACGGCGCGCCGCACGATCTTGGGGACCGATCGCCGCCGCGAGGCGGGCCCATCGGCCGCTGCGGCGGATCGCCTCGCCGGCCACACGCCGCAAGACCGTCCTCAGCTGAGCGAGCAACACGAGCAAACGGTATCCGTCACATCGGAGATAGGCGCAGACCGGGGGCTTTGAGCTGGTGAGTATCCTCCCACTCATGCCCGAGACAACCGGAGAGGCAGGCCGGCCGGGCGGAGACGGTCCTGCGCAACGACCGATCGCAAGACGCCAATTCCTGCAGGGCGCGCTTGGGGCTGCGGCGGGAATTTCCACCTCGAGACTCGCCGGCCGGGCCAAACATCCCCGCATCCCGGCGCACGCAAAGCACCACCAAAAGAAGCTTCCGCCCGTCTACGACAGGGTCCTCGACACCGGCGTCATCGTCCCGACGGCCAGGTGGCTGGTCGAAGAGAACGCCAAGGCCGGCACGAACAACTGGGTCGTCACGGGCATCCAGACGCCGCACGCGATCGAGGGATTCGCCAGTCAGGTGAGCGCCGTCCCCGGAGACCGGTTGACGCTCTTCGTCAACACGGTTGCCCCGTCGTTCCATGTCGAGGCGTACCGCATGGGGTACTACCAGGGCCTCGGCGGTCGACTGATTGACACGAGCGATACGGTC
Source organism: Acidimicrobiaceae bacterium (assembly GCA_027306525.1). GTDB lineage: Bacteria > Actinomycetota > Acidimicrobiia > Acidimicrobiales > RAAP-2 > Palsa-461. The sequence continues at coordinate 8,510 of DAHUZM010000057.1, read as the reverse complement.
GCCGGCATCGCGCAGCCTGCGGCAACTGTGACCCCCGGCGTCAACACGGTGACATGTCCGTGGAAGGAGAGCATCACCATCGAGGTGACGGACGCCTGGCCCCCGGGCAACTATCTCCTCAAGCTGGTCGGGAGCGGGGGGCAACAGCAGTACATCCCACTCACCGTGCGCGACGACTCGAGCCATGCGGCATACGTCATCCAAAACAGCGTGACGACCTGGCAGGCCTACAACCTGTGGGGCTCCTACAGCCTCTACTACGGGAAGACGGCGACCGGCCAGGACTTCGCGAACCGAGCGCGGATCGTCTCGTTCGACCGGCCCTATCCCCAGACCTGGGCCCAGGGGGCTGCCGACTTCTTCGGCAACGAGTTCCCGGTCCTCTACAACATGGAGCAGCTAGGCCTCGATCTCACCTACTGGACCGATGTCGATCTGCACGCGAATCCCGGCTTGCTCAAGAACCACCGGGCACTGCTCTCCCTCGGTCACGACGAGTACTGGTCCCGAGAGATGCGCCAGGGCGCCCGGGATGCGCTGGACGCCGGCACGAACCTTGCGTTCCTGGGCGCGAATGCCTGCTATCGGCAGATCCGGCTGGATGCGTCCTCCATCGGGCCGAACCGCCTCGAGACCTGCTACAAGAGCGCTGCCGAGGACCCGCTCAGCCGGAGCCAGCCAGAGCTCACGACGGTGAACTGGATCCAACCGCCGCTGAACGACCCCGAGAGCAAGCTGATCGGCTCCATGTACCAATCGGTGGGCGCAAACGCCGATCTCGTGATCGCGGACGGATCGTCGTGGTTCTGGAACGGATGCGGACTCACCGACGGGACCCGACTCCCCGGGGTGGTCCAAGGCGAATACGATCGTTACGTTCCGAGTCTCCCCGGGCCATCGAATGTCGACGTTGTCGCGCATTCGCTGGTGCCAGGACAGGGGAACTGGTCCGACATCACCTACTACACAACCCCGCGCGGCGGCGGCGTCGTCGCGACGGGCATGGCCTCATGGGTGTTCAAGCTCTCCGACACGACCGAGTTCCCAACGAACATCGTCCCGGCAGCGATCCCGAACGTCACGGGGGTGCTGCTGCGGGCGATGCAGAACGTCTACGGGGTCTTCGGCGCCGGTCCGGCGTGGGAGACCCAGCCGTCCGACGGAACCTCAAGCGAGATCTACCGAGGCACCGCGGCGAGCGCGCCCAGCGCAACTGGTACGAACGCTGCCTGAACGGTTGGGCTCGGTGCCCGCTATGAGGAAGCGACCAAGCGCTCGGTCGATCAGGGTGCTCGCGGGGATCGCGGCAGCGTCGCTCCTACTCGCCGCCTGTTCGGCGCCGAGCACGCCGCACAAGCATCGGTCGGCGGCCCCGACGTCCACCACCGCAGCGCCTCCCGCACCCGCCTGCCCTCTCACCGGTCAGCCCTCGCCTTCGGGAACGGTGCCACAGCGCCCGGCCCTCGCGGTCAAGGTCGACAACTACGTTGCGGCAAGGCCCCAGAGCGGCTTGGACAAGGCCGACATCGTGTTCGAGGAACCGGTCGAGGGGGGTATCACCCGGTATGTCGCCGTCTTCCAGTGTCAGGAGGCCCCGCTCGTCGGGCCGATCCGTTCGGCACGCAATATCGACATCGGCATCCTCGGACAGTTGGGGCGGCCCCTGCTCGTGAACGTGGGCGGGATCAACCCGGTGCTGAGCAACATCGAGGCCTCGCCCATCATCGAGAACGATCTGCGTGTGGACTCGTCGGTGGTCCAGAACATCCCCGGACGCGTCGCCCCCTATGACACCTACTCGTCGACCTCGGCGCTGTGGGGTCTGCACCCGCACGAAGTCACGGCGCCGAGCCCCATCTTTGCCTACTCCAGCGCCCCTCCACCGGGAACGCCGGCCACATCGATCTCGATCCCGTTCTCCTCAAACTCCAACGTCACCTGGACATACGATGCAGCAACCGGCCAGTACCTGCGCTCCTACGGCGCAACACCCGACATGCTGAGCGACGGGGTCCAGAACTCGGCGGCCAACGTCGTGGTGCAGTTCGTGCAGATCACCTATGGACCTTGGCTCGAGAACGACGTGGGCGGCCTCGAGGTGCAGGCCAACCTCTACCAGAACGCAAGCGGGCCGGCTGAGATCTTCCGTAACGGCGTCGAGATCACTGGAACCTGGCAACGCAACGAATTAGGCCAGCCGACCCAGTTCACCTCATCGTCGGGCGCTCCGATCACACTCCAGCCCGGTCGGACGTGGGTCGAGCTCGTGCCCAGCGCGATCGCCGTGAAGAGCTCGTAGCCGGCCCTCGCGGTTAGTCGAGGGAGATCGGGAGGTCGTCGGGATCCACCTCAGAGGTGGCATCCTCTCCGGCAACCGGCGCCAGCCGCTCCCTGACTCGCTGGTCGATCTCGGCCATGAGCTGAGGGCTCTCCTTCAAGAATTGCTTGACGTTCTCACGCCCCTGTCCAAGCTGCTCACCCTCGTAGGTGAACCATGCGCCGGACTTCTTCACGAAGCCGAGGTCGACCGCGACATCCAGCAAGGAGCCCTCGCGGCTGATCCCCTGGCCGTACATGATGTCGAACTCGGCTTGCTTGAAGGGGGCCCCGCACTTGTTCTTTACGACCTTGGCCCTCGTGCGGTTCCCGATGATGTCGGCACCGTCCTTGATCTGCTCGACTCGACGGATGTCGATGCGCACAGAGGAATAGAACTTGAGCGCGCGGCCGCCCGGGGTCACCTCTGGAGAGCCGTAGATGACGCCCACCTTCTCGCGGAGCTGGTTGATGAAAACGGCGATCGTCCGCGACTTGGACAGGGTCGCGGTCAGCTTGCGCAGCGCCTGGGACATGAGACGGGCTTGCAGCCCAACATGGGTGTCGCCCATTTCCCCGTCGAGCTCGGCTCTCGGGGTCAACGCGGCGACCGAGTCGATGACGAGGACGTCGAGGGCGCCGGAGCGGATCAGCATGTCGGCGATCTCGAGCGCCTGCTCCCCGGTGTCGGGCTGCGAGATGAGCAGGTCGTCGACGTTCACGCCAATGGCCTTGGCGTAGACGGGGTCCATGGCGTGCTCGGCGTCGATGTAGGCACAGATCCCGCCGTTGCGCTGTGCTTCCGCCACGACGTGCATGGCAAGGGTGGACTTGCCTGAGGACTCGGGGCCGTAGACCTCGACGATCCGGCCCCGGGGGAGCCCGCCGATGCCGAGCGCGAGGTCGAGGGAGAGGGCACCGGTCGGTATGGCCTCGATGGCCATGTGCACGGTTTCGCCCATCCGCATGATCGAGCCCTTGCCGAACTGCTTCTCGATCTGGCTGAGCGCCACGCCGAGGGCCTTTTCGCTCTCCTCTGTCGTCATCTGCCTCTCCTCTTCCTCTTTGGAGCTTCGCGACCTCTCGGAGGACCCTACGGAACGGCTGTATCAACCCCGGGGTTCGGTCCCAGCACCTTATCCGAACACATGTTCGCCATGGTGGGATGGGCTGGGCCCATGAGCGGCCGCACCAAGGGGTTCGGCCCTCATCGAGCCGGCCATCGGCCGTGCTCAGGCGGACAACGCTGCTGTCGAGACGATCGAGTAGCGCGGGCCGTTCGCTCCGGCCGTCGAGGCCACCAAGCTCACCGTCTCTACCGACCAGGCTCCCGACACCGCGACGCCGAGGAGCCCGTGAGGGATCGAGCGCCCGCGCTGTGCCCTGGCCAAGGTGAGATGCCCCACGAACGGCCTGTCGCGATCGGCGGATGCAGTGAACGGCGCCATGGCCTCTCGAACCGATCGTGCGAGCTCGTCCAGCCCAGCCACCGGCACGCACAGCACGGATCGACCGAGGGCCGCGGTCTTGGGGCCGAGCAGCGCGGTGGCGACCGCCGCGCCGCGACCGACGTCTGAGAGCACGTCGGGGATGCCGCCCACGATCTCATCGGGAACGGCGCCCAAGAAGTCAAGAGTCACGTGCCAGCGTTCACGGCCGACCCACCGCACGCGGCCAGACATGCGTGCTGCGAGCTTCTCTTCCACGACGTCGAGGACCGGCGCCGGCGGCCACAGCGCCACGAACAGCCTCACCGTCCTACGCCCGCGCTCCCAAAAGGGGGCCGTCACAGGGCACGGCTAACACTCCGCACATTCCCATCCGATGGGCATCGTGCCAAAGCGGGATCTGCCGCCGGGTCGCACCGAAGTCGCCAAGACGAACAAGGGAGCCGCACATGGAACGAGGACAACCCCAAGAGAGCGCCCGCGCGGGCGTCGAACGGTTGGAGCGGCGGGTCACCGATCTCGAAAGATCGATGCTCGGTCTGCGTGGCGAGGTGCGCACCCGCCAACTCGTGATCGTCGACGACGACGACCATCCGCGCATCGTGGGAGAGGTGTTCGCCGACGTCGCGGAGTTGCGGCTCGAGCTCCCGAGCTCCCCAGATGCGCCCGGTCCCGAGCTGTTGCTGTTCGCGGTGGCGGCCTCACACCCGGCACCGGTCGAGCTCGGTCCGGCGATCGGGATGCAGCTGCGAGCGCACGGACGGGCCATCTTCGAGCTCGATGCCTGGCCCGACGCCCATGGATTCTGGAGTCCCCACCTGCACGTGAGCGGCCCGTAGCGAACTGGGTGTGCTACTTCTCGGTCTGTAGACCGAGAAGTAGCACCCACGCAGGGTTGAGCCGTGGAGGGCGACCTGCAGCGGCGTCTCGGCCGCAACCTAAGGAGCCTCCGGCGGGCAAGGGGCTTGAGCCAGGAAGCCTTCGCCGACATGCTGCACATTCATCGCACCTACATGGGCGGGCTCGAACGCGGAGAGCGCAACATCACGCTCAAGACCGTGGAGCGGCTCGCCAGTGGGCTCGAGGTCGACCCGGCCGAGCTCCTTGCCGACCACCGGCCCACCGGCCCGTTCTAGGACCCCGCCAGCAGCGCCCGCCGGAGCAGGTCCAACGCCGAGATCGCCGAGAACTGACGGACGCGGTCCCGGTCGCCGGGCAGGTGCAGCTGGTGGCTCAGGGGTTCTGAGCCGGGCAGCGAGAGTCCGATGAACACCGTGCCGGGGCCCTGGCCGTCTTGACCGTCGGGACCCGCCACCCCGGTGATCCCGAGCCCGATGTCCGAGCCGAGCACCTTTTGGGCACCGGTCGCCATCTCCTCGGCCGCCTGGGCCGAGACCACGGGGCCGGGCGAGACCCCGAGCAGCGCGTGCTTGATCGCCGAGTCGTAGGCGACGATGGCGCCCCGGAACCACGTGCTCGAACCGGCGACGTTCACGAGGCGGGCCCCGATGAGGCCGCCGGTCAGCGACTCGGCGAGCCCGAGCGTCATCCCGCGGGCCACCAACAACCCGGCGATCGCGTCCTCCATCGCCTGGTCGTCGACGCCGAAGACGATGTCGCCCAGACGATCCGCCAAGATCGCCCGGACTCGGCGTTCCTCGTCGGCGAGCACGGCGTCGGCGACCTCGTCGCTCGGCGCCCGTGCGGTCAGGCGCACCTTGATGCCCTCGATTCCGCTCGCCAAGAAGGCGATCGTGAGCGTGGATCCGTCGTCGGACGACCAGTCGTCAAGCTCCTCGACGCGGTCGGCCAGGGCTTCCGCCAACCCCGATTCACTCGCTCCCCAGGTCCGCACGACCCGGCTCTTGATCACGGCCTCCTCGCCGGCCTCGGCCATCCGGCGCCGCAGGTCCGGGAGGATGGCGCGCCCGAACATCTCCTGCATCTCGTGGGGAACGCCAGGCACCGCGTAGATCACCTTGTTCCCAACCGGGCAGACGAGCCCCGGCGCTGTGCCACGGGTCTGCTCGATGATCGAAGCTCCGACCGGCACGTCAGCCTGTCGCAGGTTGTTGTCGGGCATGGCCCGGCGGCGGCTGGTGAACATGGTGCGGATCCGCTCGATGATCCGCTCGTCTCGCACGAGCTCGACGTGCATCACCTCGGCGATCGACTCCCTCGTGATGTCGTCCTGGGTCGGCCCGAGGCCACCGCAGACGATCACCCCGTCGCTGCGCGAAAGTGCGGTGCGAAGGGCAAGGACGATCCGCGCCTGGTTGTCCCCCACCGCTTGATGGAAATGCGATGCGACCCCGGCCGCTGCGAGCTGCTCGCCCATCCACGCCGAATTGGTGTCGGCGATCTGCCCGAGCAACAGCTCGGTCCCGACGGCGACGATCTCGATCCTCATCGGGCCCCGATGTGCCCGGCGCGCCAACCGTCGAGCAGATACTGCAGCCCGCTCACGATCGTGACGAAGGCGGCAAACCAGACCGCCCCCAGCTGAAGGTCGTGATGCGAGGCGAGCGGTGGCACAAGACAGGTCGCGATCGCGAGGTCCTGGATCAGCGTCTTCGCCTTCGCCGATGGCCGGGCCGGGATCGACACCCCACGGCGCCCGATCCACGAGCGGTACACACTCATCAAGAACTCCCGCGCGCCGATCAGCGCGACCGGGAGCCACGGCAGCACGTGTTCGTAGCTGAGAAGGAACAGGGCGGACAGCACCACCACCTTGTCAGCGAGCGGGTCGAGAAACGCCCCCGAGCGGGTGGTTCCGTGCCGGCGTGCCAGCCAGCCGTCGACGCCGTCGCTTCCCGCCACGAGGATCCCGACGATGACGGTCCACCAGTTGGCGCCCTTCACTGCGATGAGCGCGATGAAGATCGGCGTTGCGAGCAGGCGCGCCGCGGTCAGCGCGTTGGCCGGGGTCGCGAGTGCGCTCGGCCCGAAGGTGGGGCGGGCGGTGTGGCTCACCCGACCGCCGCTCGATCGCGGCGCGAGGCAGCCGGCACCTCAAGCGGGACGGCCTCGAGATCGACGCCCAGTGAACCCGTGATGGTCATCTCGACCATCGAACCGACCTCGGGGCCGGGCGAGAACCTGACGATCCCGTCGATCTCGGGTGCCTCGTGCACCGTGCGCCCCACCCCCGCTCCATCGACCAGGACCGTCCGCTCGGCGCCGACCAGCCGGTCCCGCCGGCTGGCGGTGATCCGATCCTGTAGCTCGGTGCACTCCCCCAAGCGCTCGAGCGCCAGACCCGCGTCGACCTGGTCGTCGAGATCGTAGGCCAGGGTCCCATCTTCGGGAGAGAAGAGGAAGAACCCCGCCCAGTCGAGCTCGGCCTCGGCGAGGAAGGCGAGCAGCTCGTCGTGGTCGGCCTCCGTCTCGCCCGGATAGCCGATGATGAACGACGATCGGAAGGTCGCGAGCACATCGAGCGAACGGATCCGCTCCACGCGCGCCATGAACCGACCCCGGTCGCCCCAACGACGCATCCGGGCGAGCAGCGGACGCGACACGTGCTGGAGCGAGAGGTCGAAGTAGGGAACCCCCGTGGCAAGGATTGCGTCGATCAGCGGATCGCTGAGTGAGGACGGGTACAGGTAGAGCAACCGCGTGCGCTCGGCGAGTGCCGACACCCTGGCGACAAGCTCGACGAGCCCGCCGCCGAAGCTCTCGGTGCCCGACAACCGACGCTCGCGACGAGTCGCACGATCGCGTCCGTAGGAGGCGAGGTCCTGGGCGACGATGACGATCTCGCGCACGCCGGGTGCTGCTCCGTCACCTCGCACCAGCGCCGCAGCCTCGGCGACGAGGTCCTCGATCGCCCTCGACCGCTGGGCGCCGCGGAAGCTCGGGATGGCACAGAACCCGCATGCGCGGTCGCACCCCTCTGCCGCCTTCAGGTAGGCCCACGACGAGCGCACGGCGGGACGCGGAAGCTCGAGGAGGTCGAAGGCGCGTACCCCGGCCGGAGGGCGGCGACCGAGGGTGACGGGCGTGGCCGCCGGCGGGAGTACCGAAACCCCGAACCCGGCGACGAGGTCGGCCTCGGGCAGCGCCTCGGCCAGCTCGTCGCCATAGCGCTCGGCCATGCATCCGGTCACGACGAGGCGGGCTCCGGGCCTCCGGCGCCCGTCGAGGTCGAGGATCGTCTCGATCGACTCCTGGCGGGCGGGCTCGATGAAGGCGCAGGTGTTGACGACCACCAGCTCCGCCTCCTCGGGAGAGGCGGCCGGCTGGAACCCGCCCTCGCCGAGCAGCCCGGCGAGCTTGTCCGAATCGACGCGGTTCTTCGGACAGCCCAACGTCTGCAACCAAAACCGCTGTTCGCCCACGTGCACTCCCTGGCCGCTCGACGCGCGGCACCCCGGCGCCCGTCCGACGCGCGGCGCCATCCCCGGCCAGACCGGGTTGGCGGAGAGGGAGGGATTTGAACCCTCGGACCGGGTCTCCCCAGTCAACTCATTAGCAGTGAGTCCGATTCGGCCGCTCTCGCACCTCTCCATCCGGGACGGGACGCCCGAGCGCCCTTCCCGGGCACCGCCGCGCACGAGTGCGCAGGGTGCAGCGTGCAAGCCTACAGACCCACGCGTTTGCCCCGGCCCGGGGCGCATTGACTCGCCAGAAATCTCCGCCTGGGCCGGATCGTTGCCTCACGTAAAACCTCCGCCAGAGAGGAGCTCCGGGTTAGGCCTGATCGATGGAGCTTTCGATGGGCGAACGCCGGGCGGTTACCAA
>DAHUZM010000053.1 GCA_027306525.1 Acidimicrobiaceae bacterium | reverse complement strand
CGGCGACGCCGGCGACGCCGCTGGCGCCGGCGACTCCGCTGGCTCCCGCCGTGCCGTCGGCGCCCGCGGCCCCGGCGCCCCCGTTCCCCGCACCGTTGCCCATGATCGTGGAGTCGGTGACCGTGAGGTCGCCCGCGTTGTAGATCCCGCCGCCGTTGCCGCCCGCGCCCCCCGCAGCGCCCGCCCCCAGGGCATCGGCGGCTGCGGTCCCGCCGTCACCGGCATTGTTGTTCGAGATCGTGCTGTTCGACAGGTCGAGCGTCCCCGAGTTGTCGATGCCGCCTCCGTTGGCGCCGGCAACGCCCGTTGCCTGGCGCAAGGTTCCGCCCGGGGTGCCGTTGGCACCCGAGATCGCCAGCCCGTCTTGGATGGTGACGCCCTTCACGACGACGTGGACGCCGGCATCGATCGTCAAGACGGTGCCCCCCTCCGCCCCGTCCAAGATGGGGTCGGACACCCCGGGGGCGGGCTCGATTGTGACGGGCGAGGCGGCCGAGGTGCCAGAGGTGGCGACGACGAACTGGCCGCTGTAGTAGGTGGCCGGAGTGCCGTTGGCCCCGGCGACGACGAGCTCGATCGTGTCGCCGGCGTGGACGACCTCGAGCGCCACCTCGAGGGTGCACGCGTTGACCACGGCGGAGCAATCTCCAGCCCCAGACGTGCTCGGCGCGGCGAACAAGGTGCTCGAGATGGCGCCGGCCGGAGCGGCCCCGCCAATCGCGAATCCTGCGGCGACGATGGCCGTCGCCGAGAGGACTGCGGACAGGCGGCGCTTGCGTGCGCCACCCACGGGGCGATCGCCGCGCCCCGACCTCGCGCACGGCACGCCAAGCGGCTGCTGCGATGCGCCTTTCACCCTCGAACCCTTCCGATGTGCCACCCGCCGGGCTCCTCTCCCCTGTCTGCCGGCGGGGCCCATTCTCCGATCGCGCCCCAGGGGGCAAGACGGTCTGCGGGCACCGGTTGTCGTTCGTACGGTTCGGGACGTTCCGTCTCCATGCGCACGCGCGCTCGGCTGCACGCAGGATATCGATCGACGACGCGGGGTCGGGGACTGCCCACGCTGTGACCGGGCGCCCAGATGAGCCGGGCCGGACGCCGCGCTCGACATCGGGACGCGAGACGGTGCTGCCCCGAGCCGCGCACGGCACGTCGCGATGCGCCGCCCGGCAGCCGCCTCCCCGAGACCGGGTGCTTGCAACTGTTTAACAAAGCGGATACAGTGGTATTAGATCACGAACAATCCCGCCGAAAAGAGGAGCACCCGATGAGATTCAGCGAGCAGCGAGGCGAGGACCTCTCCAAGATCACCGAGCTCGCTAAGGGCGCCGTCGACACCGCAGTCGGCCTCGGCGTCCTCGGCCTCCAGAAGCTGCAGGTGGGCCGGGTGGAGCTGCACCGGCGCCTGCGCACGAACGACCGGCTCGGCCCCACCTACGACACGCTGCGGGCCCAGGCCTTGCGACGGGCGAGCCACCTCGACGCCCTCGTGGGTGAGGCGCTGCGCACCGTCGAGTCCTCGCTCCAGCCGATGGCCGGGCGCCTGCCCGAGCCCGCCCGCCAGGTGGCGAGTTTCGCTCAGGGCCGCATCGACGAGATGCACGCCACGCTCAGCCGCCATCTTGCCGATGCCGCCGCCTCGGCAAGCGCCGACGCGACGGCCGAGGCCATGTCGCGGGCCGAGGCCGACCCGTCGGCCTGATCAGCCGGCCGCCTCGGCGAACCAGATCATCGTCGCCCTCTCGGGGCGCGGGGTACGAGGGACGGTGGCCTCGAAACGGAACCCCGCGCTGCGGGCGACCGATGCGCTGGCCACGTTGCGTGCGTCGCAGCGGATCTCGACACGGTCGAACCCCATGGCAAAGGCCTGATCCCGCAGCGCGATCGCGAGCGCTCGCGCGATGCCGCGCCTCGTGTGCCCGGCGTGCACCCAGTAGCCGATCTCGATGACGCCGGGCCCGCCGCGCCGGTGCAGCCCGCAGCCGCCGAGGACCGGACCCGCCGGGCCCGAGTCCGGGGCGCGGATCACGAAGCCGAACTCCCGGCCCTCCTCCCAACCGGCGATCGCGCCGGCCAGGAACTCTTCGATCGAGGCGTCGTCGGCCGGCTCCTTGGCCCAAGCCATCCAGGGCCGCAGGTGTTCGAGGCTCTCGTTGATGGCCGTGATCAGCGCCGGCGCGTCGGCGGGGACGTGACGGAGGAGCACGACCGGCGGCGCGTCGATCGCCTCGGGCGGGCGGGCGGCGGGACCGCTCAGCGCGTCGCCTCCCGCCAGTAGGCGAGGACGTCGCGCAGCGTGTCGTCGAGGGAGATCTCGGGGCGCCACCCGGTGTCGTCGCCGAGGCGCGTGCAGTCGCCCCGGAGCACCGGGAGGTCGACCGGCCGGACGAGCGCCGGATCGGTGACGAAGGTGATGTCGGCCCCGGCGAGCGCGACGAGCCGATCGGCCACCTCGGCCACTGCGACGTCGCGCCCCGAGCAGACGTTGTAGACCGACCCGGACCGGCCCCGGGTCGCGAGCAGCCGGTAGGCACGCACCACGTCGCGTACGTCGGTGTAGTCGCGCCGGGCGCTGAGCGTCCCGGCCGGGATCGTCGACTCCCCCACCCGTTGCGCCTCCACGATGCGCTTCGCGAACGCCGAGACGGCGAAGGTCGGCGCCTGGCCGGGGCCGGCGTGGTTGAAGGGCCGCACGACGATGACGGGCTGACCCCAGCCCCGCCACGCCTGGAGCGCGAGCTGCTCGGCGGCGGCCTTGCTCGCGGCATAGGGGCTGATGGGCGCGACGGGCGTCGACTCGTCGATGGGGAGCGCCTCGGCCGCCACGTTGCCGTAGACCTCGGCCGAGGAGATGACGAGGGTGACCGGGGACGGCGAGAGGGCCCGCGCTGCTGCCAGCACGCCGGCGGTGCCGAGGACGTTCACCCGCAGCACCTCGGCCGGGACCTCCCAGGACTGCCCGACGTGGCTCAAGGCGGCCAGATGGAAGATCGCGTCGGGCCGGGCCTCGGCCACCGCGCGCCCGATGGCGTCGGCGTTCGCGACGTCGACCTCCATGTCGACCGAGGTGACCTCGTCGCCCTCGGCCAAGAGGTGGTCGCGCAGGTGCCGGCCGACGAAGCCCGCTCCACCCGTCACGAACGCACGCACAGGCTCGGACCCTACCGAATACCACGCGAGCCCTCGGGATCCGCCGGACCTCCGGCGCGCCGTCGCGCGCGTGCGCGCGAAGCGCTCGCCACGATCGTGCGTTGGGACGTCGACGCTGCCGCCCGTGGAGGCTCGGGGCCAGGCCCCTCAGCGACGGCCGGCGGCGATCCGGTAGGCCTCGATGTGGCGTTGCGCTGCGAGCTCCCAGGTCATCGGGGCGACACGCGCTAGCCCGGCGCGACGTCGCTCCTCGAGAGTCTCGTCACCTTCGAGGACGGCGTCGAGGGCGGCAGCCAGCGCGGTGGGGTCCCCGGGCGCCACGCAGAGCGCGGCGTCGCCCGCTGCGTCCGCCATCGGCGTCCCGCTCGAGGTCACGAGCGGCGTGCCGCACGCCAGCGCCTCGAGCGCCGGCAGCCCGAAGCCCTCCCCGAGCGAGGGGTAGGCGGCGACCCGTGCGCTGCGCAGGAGAGCCGGCACCGCGTCGTCGGGCACGTAGCCGGTCACGACCACCCGGTCGCGATGGCGGGCCGAGGACAGCGGGCCGAGGGCATCGCCCCACCCGGGCTGCCCGGCGAGGACGAGCAGCGCGTCGGGGTGTCCCGACGCGATCCGATCGAAGGCGTCGAGGAGCACTCCGATGCCCTTGCGCGGCTCGAGGGTCCCGACGAACACGACGAGGGGGCGATCCCCCGGGACGCCGAGGCGCGCCAACGCCGACGCGTCGGCGCCGGGGGTCGGCTCGGCCGGCGTGAAGCGATCGTGGTCGACCCCGTGCGGCGCGACGACGACCGGCACCACCGGATGGCACAGGGCGCCGAAGCGCTCGGCGGTCGCCTGGCTGACGCAGATCACCGCGGCGGCGCGGCGCGCCGCCACCTCGATGGCGCGGCGGAAGAAGCGCACCTTCGTCGGCTCGTGCCACTCTGGATGGTCGAAGTAGGTGCAGTCGTGCACCGTGACGACGACCGGGAGGCGAGCCCGCTCGGGCATCGTGTAGTGCAGGCCGTGGTGCACGTCGACCCCGAGGGCCCGTAGCCGTCTCGGCATCGCGGCCTGCTCCCATGCGAGGCGCAGCGGCCGCGGCTCGGGCGCGGCACCGAGCACGGTGGCCCCCGGTGCTCGCTCCTGCCAGCGTGCCGTGTCGTTGCGTCGCGAGATGCACACGACGGAGAGCTCCGAGCGCCCGGCGAGCGCGCCGGCGATCGCCAGTGCGTACTGGCCGGCGCCGGCCGCCCGGGCGGGGATCGCGCTCACGTCGAGCGACACGCCGAGGGGGCGATCGCTCACGCGAGCTCTCCCCACAGCTCGAGGTGCGCCCGGGCCGTCGCCTCCCAGGTCCGCGCCCGGGCCAGGGTCGCACCCCGCGCCACGAGAGACCCCGCGAGCTCCCGGTCGCCCGCCACCCGCCCGAGGGCTGTGGCGATGCCCGCAACGTCGGCTGCGTCCACCACGAGGGCGGGGGGCTCGCCTTGGGCCTCGGTCACGCTCGGGACGGCCGAGCTCGCCCCCACGGGCGTCCCGGCCGCCATCGCCTCGAGCGGCGGCAGCCCGAAGCCCTCGGCGAGCGGGACGTAGACGAACGCGGCGGCCCCGGCGTAGAGGCCCGACAGCGTGGCCGCCCCGACGTGGCCGACGGCGACCACCCCCTCGCCCTGCACGATCCCCGCGCCGGCGTCGCCCCACCCGGTCGGCCCGGCCACGACGAGGGGCATCGCAGCGGGCAGGCTGGGGCGCGCCGCCCGGTAGGCCTGCAGGAGGCGGCCGAGGTTCTTGCGGGGTTCGAGGGTGGAGACCGTGAGCAGGTAGGGGCCCTCGACGCCGCAGGCGCGCAAGGCCGCGCTCGCCCCCGGCCGGTCGGGCTCGGGGAGGTGATCCGCACCCTCGGCGATGACGCGCACCTTGGTGGCGTCGGCTCCCGCCGCCACCAGGTCGGCGCGCACCGCGGCGGAGGGCACCACGAAGGCCGCGGCGCGCCGGAGCGCTCGGCGCAGGGCGGCCTCGTGCCATCGCCGGCCGCGTCTCGTCGTCGATTCGGGATGGCTGCGCCACGCGAGGTCGTGCACCATCACCACGAGGCGCTCGCGCTCGCGTGGCGCAGGCGAAGCGAGCGAGACCCCGTGGACGACGTCGAAGCCGGCCGGCGCCCGCATGAGCCCGAGGTCCCAAGCCCGCGTGAGGACGCGCGAATCGAGGTGCACGGCACGCATCGGCAGGCCGAGGTCGGCGAGCGGGTCGGGCTCGACGTGGCTGGCATGCAGCTCGAAGGTGAACCGGTCGTCGTCCCGGCACCTCCGTAGGCCGCCGAGGAGCCCCCGCGTGTAGGTCCCGATGCCGCCGGGCACCGCTCGGCGGAGTTGTTCGACGACGAGGAGGACCGAGGGGTGCGAGGTGCTCATCGCGCTGCGTGCGCGGCCTCGCGGTAGAGGGCGCTCAGCCCCTCGGCACAGGCATCCCAACCGAACGCCGCTGCCCGGCGGCGGCCCGCCTCGGCGAGCGCTTGCGCGCGCTCGTCGGAGTCGAGGACCCCGGCCAGCGCCTCGGCCAAGGCGACGTGGTCGCCCACCTCCACGAGCGCTGCGCCCTCCCCCACCACCTCGGGGATCGCGCCGGCCCGGGTGGCGACGACCGGCACGCCGATCGCCATCGCCTCGAGGGCCGGGAACCCGAACCCCTCGTAGATGGACGGATAGGCGAGCACGCGGGCCCGGCCGAGCAGGGGGGCGAACGCTCCGTCCTCGACCCAACCCAGGCGGACGATGCGGTCGCGGAAGGGCGATCGCTCGAGCGCCGCCTGCAGCGACTCCTCGCCCCAGCCCGGCGGGCCGCCGAGCACGAGCCAGACGTCGGGGCGGTCGCCGGCCAGCTCGTCGAACGCCGCCACGAGGCCAGGCAGGTCCTTCCGCGGCTCGGCCGTCGCCATCGAGACGACGTACCGGCCGATTTCGGGCGGCAGGTCGAGCGGCGCCCCCGCAGCGCTCGCGGGGCGGATCGGAATCCCCGAGTGCACGGCGCGCACGCGCGCCGGGTCCGCCCCGAAGGCGTCGACGACCTCGGTCGCGACGAATTGCGAGGGGGTGTGCACGTAGGCGCCGGCATCGAGCGCCCGCCTGATGAGCGCCGGGTAGCGCAGCGTCGGGGGATCGCACATCTCGGGGAAGCGGACGACCGTCAGGTCGTGCACCGTCACCACCCTGGCGGCGTGCCTGGTCGGCGGGACGACGAAGTTGGTGCCGTGCACGACGTCGGCCGGCCCGACGAACCACTCGGCGGGTGGCCAGCCGAGATGGCGCCACGCGAGGTGCAAGGGGCGCGCCGGCATGGCGCGTTGCGCGGGCCGGACCCCGGCCGGCAGCGCGTCGGCGATCCGTCCCCTTCGGCGCCAGCTGACCGCGAAGGCACGCATGGACACCTCCGGTCGGGTGGCCAGGCCGCCGAGGACCCCCCGGCAGAACTCGCCGACGCCGGTCCGGTGCCCGATGAGCGGGGTCGCGTCGATCGCGACGCGCACCGGCGCGTCTCGCTCAGCCCGCGCGATCGCCATCACGCCACCATGGGAGAGGGGCGGAGATCGGGCCCAAGGCCCGACACTCCTTGCCCCCGGGGTGCCTCAAAGTTGTCGTCACCTGCCCGCAGGACTCCTCCGACGTCGAGATCCGCGTCACCACGGGAGGCCGGAATGGCGCTGACCGCCACGACCACTCCGAGGGCCGGCCGTGGCTGATCCGATCGTCGAACTCTACGGCACGGGTATCGCCACGAACGCCCGGACGCGGCCCGCGTCGAGCTGCCCGGGTCAGGGGCGATCACAGGGCACCGCAGCGGCGCGACGGTCGTGGGCGCCGAAGGGCGCGACTCGCGAGATGGGGCGCCCTGTCGCTCGCCTCGCCGCGGGCCGTCGCGAGACGGCTGGGGACACCCGACCCGCCGAGCAGAGCACCTAGTCTGCTTCGGTGCTCGTGGCGCTCGCCGGTGGGGTCGGCGCCGCCAAGTTGTTGAAGGGGCTCGCCGCGGTGCACGACCCAGCGGACATCATGGCGGTCGTGAACACGGGCGACGATCTCGTCCTCCATGGCCTGCACATCAGCCCCGACATCGACAGCGTCACCTACGCGCTGGCCGGGCTGGACAACGCGGCGACGGGCTGGGGGGTCGTCAACGAGAGCTGGACGGTGGCCGAGAACCTGCGGGCCATCGGGGGCGTCACCTGGTTCCAGCTTGGGGACCGCGATCTCGCGACGCATCTCTATCGGACCCAGCGGCTCTCCGAGGGCGCCACCTTGAGCGAGGTCACGGCCGAGCTCGCAGCCGCCCGCGGGGTCGCGACCCGGCTCATCCCAATGAGCGACGACCCGGTCCGCACCAGGGTCACCCTGGCCGACCCGGGCGAGGGTGCGCCGGCCGAGGTCGCCTTCCAGGACTACTTCGTCCGTCTCGGCCACGACGTGGCGGTGGCCTCGCTGCGCTTCGAGGGTGCGGACCGAGCCCGGGCGGCTCCGGGCGTCTTGGACGCGATCGCGTCGGCCGAGCGGGTGGTCTGCTGCCCATCGAACCCGGTCGTCTCCATCGGGCCCATCCTGGCGGTCCCCCGCGTCCTCGACGCGTTGGTGGCCCGTCGGGCATCGGTCGTCGCCGTGTCGCCCATCGTCGCCGGCGCGGCCCTGAAGGGGCCGGCCGACCGGCTGCTTCGCGAGCTCGGGTATGAGTCGAGCGCGCTCGGCGTAGCCCGCCTCTACGCGCCGTGGGCCGCGACCTTCGTGATCGACGAGGCCGACGCAGCGCTCGCGCCGGCGATCGAGGAGCTCGAGATGCGCTGCGTGGTCACGGGCACGGTGATGTCGGACCCTGCGGCGACCGACGCGCTCGCCCGGGCGGTGCTCGCCGCCTGAGCGCAGTCGTTCAGGCGGCGCGCGCCTCGAAGTACGCGAGGACCGAGGCGAGCCCCTGGACGAGCGGGGTGAAGGGCTGCCAGCCGAGCTGCACGCTCGCGCGCTCCCGGTCGAGCGCGCTGCGGCGCACGTCGCGGGGGCGGGGGGTGCCGTGCTCGGGGACCTCCTCGACGTTGGCCGCCTCGGCCAGCAGGCGGTAGATCTCGTTGATCGAGGTCTCCAGGCCCGAGCCGATGTTGCAGATGAGCCCCCCGCCGCGCGCCGAGGCGCGCACGAAGGCATCGACGACGTCGTCCACATAGACGAAGTCGCGCGTCTGGTCCCCGTCGCCGTCGATCGTGATCGTCTCCCCGGCGATCAGCCGCTCGGCGAAGATCGCGACCACGCCCGACTCGCCGTGGGGGTCCTGGCGGGGACCGTACACGTTGGCGAGCGCCAGAGCCACGAACTCGAGCGCGTGCATCTCCCGGTAGGCGACCAGGTAGTCGACGCAGGCCTTCTTTGACACCCCGTAGGGCGAGAGCGGCCGGTGCGGCTCGGTCTCCGCCACCGGCAGGCGCGACGCGTCGGGATCGCCGTAGAGCGTCCCGCCGCTCGCCGCGAAAACGACCCGTTCGCTGCCCGCCGCCCGGGCGGCCTCGAGCACGTTCAGGGTCCCGAGCACATTCACGTGCGCGTCGAAGATCGGCTCTTTGATCGAGACCGGGACCGACGCCTGGGCGGCCAGGTGGAACACCACCTCGGGGCGCCGTCTCGTCACGAGGTCCACGAGCTCGGGGGCGCGGATGTCGAGCTGGTGGATCCGGAGCTGCTTGCCCCCGCCCGCCCGGGCCTCGGCCAGGTTGGCGAGCGAGCCGGCCGAGAGGTCGTCGACGACGTCGACCTCGTGGCCCTCGGCGAGCAGCCGGTCGACGAGCGCCGAGCCGATGAACCCGGCACCGCCAGTCACCAATGCCCTCATGCCCGCTCCGCTTCGTCTGGGACCTTGGCCCCCGCCACGACCCGGCCCCCCTCGAGGACCACGCCGTAGCCGATCACCGACCCCGGTTGCACCACGCATGCTGCTCCAAGGCGGGCCCGCGCGCCGATGATGCTCCCCTCGACGCTCGCCCCGTCGCCCACCTGCGCGCCGGGCATGACCACCGAATCGACGAGCCGTGCCCCCTCGCCCACCCCCGCCCCCCGACCGACCACCGAGCGCGAGACCGTGGCGCCGCGGCGCACCGACGCGTCGGCGCCGACGAGGCTCGACCGAACGAGCACGCCCTCCACGAGGGGCGCGTCGACGCGCCAGCAGCCGTCCTCGCCGCGGGTGGCGTCCGGGCACGGCGGACCGGGGCGCCGCTCTTCGATGAGGTCGAAGTTCGCCTGTAAGAACGCGGCGGGGGTTCCCGTGTCGAGCCAGTAGGCGGGATCCGCCATGGCGAAGAGACGCCCCTCGGCCGCCATTTCGGGGAAGGTCACCCGCTCGATCGAGACGCGCGCGCCGAGGGGCACCCGCGAGAGGATCGACGGCTCGAAGATGTAGGTCCCCGCGTTGATGAGGTTGCTCGGCGCCTCGTCGCGGCTGGGCTTCTCGATGAATGCGAGCACCCTGCCGTCGGCCCCGGTGGTGACGACCCCGAAGCGAGACGGGTCCTCGACGGGGTAGAGGCGGATCGTGCCCTCGGCCCCCCTCGAGCGGTGGAACGCGAGCAATGCAGCGAGATCGAGATCGGTCAGCACGTCGCCGTTGACGACGACGAACGTGTCCTCCACCCCGGCCTGCTCGGCTGCGTACCGCAGCGCCCCCGCGGTGTCGAGCGGCTCGGGCTCGACCACGTAGGTGAGCCGCACGCCGGCGGCCACGTTGTCGGGGTACGCGTCCTTGAACGCGCCTGGCAGGTACTGAAGCGAGAGCACCGCCTCGTCGACGCCGTGGCGCCCCAGGTGCTCGACCACCCGTTCGATCATCGGGCGCTCGGCAATCGGGAGCATCTGCTTGGGGACGCTGTAGGTCAGCGGACGCAGGCGGGTGCCCTCGCCCCCGACGAGCAGGACCGCCTTCACTTGGCCGGCGTGGTCGTCCCGGTCGGTGCGGTGGTGGTGGTGCCGCTCGGCGCGGTGGTGGTGGTGCCCCCGGGGGCGGTGGTCGACGTGGTCGGCGGCGCCGTGGTGGTCGTGGTCGTCCCGTTGGACACGGTGCCCGACAGCACGATGACGCCGTTCACCGTCGTCGCGGGTGGCTTGGGGAGCTTGGTGACCGAGGCCGGCACGAACCCGACCGTGATGAGCGTGCGCGCCCCGATTTTGAGCGTCGAGGGGTCGCCGGTCGTGAGCGTGCCCGACGTCGCGACGGGGTTCGGCCAGACCTCGTATTTGAGGACGGCGGGTTGCCCGGCGTACTTGGTCCCAGCCCCGCACTTGTCGCCCACCTTGTAGGTCTTGTTCTTGGGCACCGTGATGGCGTGGGCGTTGAGGGCGACGCCCTTGTAGTGGTCGAAGAAGAGGCCGAGGGTCGCGTTGTTGCCGGCCTCGGAAGCCGTGAGCGGCGAGACGTTCAACACGCCGTGCCCGAGCGTGGTGATCCCCGGGACGATCGTGTTCGTGCTGGCCGGGAGGGGCTTTTGCACCGTCCCGCAGATGTCGATGGACAGCCCGGCGAAGAGGGTCTGGCCGACCTTGGGGAACGCGGCGGTCGACTTGGTCGGATGCTGGTACTCATAGCGCGAGTAGACGACCGACGCGATGCCGACGAGCACGATGAGGACAAGGGCGGCGTACCAGTTGACCGGCATCTGGCCGCGGTAGGTACGCCCGCCGCCGGTCGCGCCGGCGCGAGAGACCCATTTTCCGGTGGAACTCCGAGGCATTGCGGGAGAGAACCCTAGTGCCTGGGGGCGCGGTCCCCCGGTCTGCGGCTGAGCGAGCGGTACACGGCGGCGGTCTTCGGATGGACCGCTGCCAGGTCGAACGCGCCGGGGGCGCACCCGGGCCATCCGAGATTGGCGAGAAGCTCGCCCATCACCCGCTCGACCCCGGCCGGATTCCCTTCCAGATCCGCGCAGCGCAACAGGCGACGGTAGAGCCGCTCGTCGTAGGGGCTGGCGGCCAGGCCCCGCCGGGCGGCGGCGGCTGCGAGGGCCGGCCGGCCACGGCGCAGCCGGGCGTCGGCGAGCCGACAGGCGAGGCCAGCGACCCGCTCCTCGATGTCGGCCGCGATCCCCTCGAGGACGGTCCACTCGGCGTTGCGGAGCCCCTCGAACGGCCGCCCGCGCACGAGGTCGATCGCTTCGTCCCAGTCGTCGGGGTCGTCCGACGCGGCCAGCACGCCGACGCGCCGCCAGTCGGTCGTCACGCTGCGGGCGAGCTCGAGACGTCCGTGCGAGCGCGGCAGGTGCTCGCGCCCCGACGCCGAGCGGCCGAGGGCCCGGCGTGCCGCCGACGCCGTCGAGTGCAGCGTCGCCGGGGCCATCCGCCGGTCGGGCCACAGCGCGGTCGCCCAGGCGTCGTTGGCGACACCTGCCGGATGCAGCGCGAGATAGACGGTGAGCTCGAGCGCGGCGGCGCGGGAGAAGGACGCCGCGAGCCCGCGCACCTCGGTCGGGCCGAGGACGGCCACCTCGACCTCGGCCCGGTGCTGCGCCGCGCTCGGGGTCGTCGTCCTCGCCGGTCGTCCGCAATGGTCGAGCATCGAGGTGAACGGTCGGCGAACCCGTCACGACGGCACGGAGCGACCCGACCGGTAGGAGACGGACCGGCCCGCTCGCGTCCACGCCGTCGTGTCGGGTCACGCCCGCCGTCGGCGCAGGCCATCGTGGCGGCCCCACCTTGCGGCGAGCTCGCAGCGCACCTCACCGCGCTGCGCCGAGCTGACAAGCTCTTGGCGTGCCCGAGGGCAGCGGGACCATCGTGGTTATCGAGGATGATCCGGCCATCGCCGATCTGGTCGACATGTACCTGCGGCGCGAGGGATTCCGGGTGATCCAAGCGAGCTCGGGCGAGGACGGGCTCGAGGTCACGGCCCGGGAGCGCCCGAGGCTGGTCGTCCTCGACGTCGGCCTGCCCGAGCGCATGGACGGGCTCGAGGTGTGCCGGGCGCTCCGGGCGACGAGCGACGTCCCGGTCGTGATCCTGACGGCGCGCGACAGCGAGGTCGACCGCATCATCGGGCTCGAGCTCGGCGCCGACGACTACGTGACCAAACCCTTCTCGCCACGCGAGCTGGTCGCCCGGATCAAGGCGATCCTCCGGCGCGCCGAGCCTTCGTCGCGTCGAGACCAGGCGATGCTGCGCGTCGGTGAGGTCGAGATCGACACCCAGCGCCACGAGGTAAGGGTGCTCGGGGCGCCCGTCGCTCTCACGGCCCGGGAGTTCGACCTCCTCAGCTTCCTCGCCGAGCATGAGGGGCTGGTCCTCAGCCGGCGTCAGCTCCTCGACGGCGTCTGGGGTGTGGGCTGGGTGGGTGACGACCGGACCGTCGACGTCCATGTCCGACAGCTGCGCAAGAAGCTCGGCACCGCCCTCCCGCTGTCGACCATCTGGGGCGTCGGCTACCGCCTCGGCTGACCGTGCGACGCCACCTCATCCCCCTCGTGATCGTGGGCACCGTCGTCGTGATCCTGCTCGCAGCGGGGGCCAGCATCTTCGTGCTCGCTCGCCAGTCGGCGCGCACGACCGCGATCGACGAGGTGCTCTCGAGCGCCCAGGCCTTCGGCAAGGCC
>DAHUZM010000042.1 GCA_027306525.1 Acidimicrobiaceae bacterium | reverse complement strand
GCCCGGCGCAGCACATCGGCACCAAGCAGCACGCCGGCGCTTGCGGTGCCGGTCACCAATCCCCTCGAGAGGGCGCGCCACAGCTCGCGTGCGCCCCTCGAGGCGATGCCGCCACCGAGGGCGAAGGCCGCGCCGACGAGGACGGTGGGAACGACCCACAGGTGACCGGGCTGGTCGATCATGGGCCGCCCGCGCCAGTCCTCCTCGACCACCAGGGTCGGCACGGCGACGATCAAGGTGAGCGCGAGGCCCGTGGCCATGGTCACCCAGGCACTGCGCATTGGCCGCGTCGCCAAGGAAGAGGGGACCGCGTCCACGCACACGAGCCTACGGGTGCGGCCCGCCCGCTCTTGGACGCGCGACGCGAAGGCGAGCGCCGGAGCGCTTTCTCAGCGCCTTTGGGGTCCCTACGCTGACGCCATGCCGAGCGACGCCCAACTGCACCTCATGAACACCGTGCACCGATGCCTGCTCAAGGCAACCGGCGGGCGCATGGGCTGGCGGGTCTTCGGCATGCCCGTCGTCGAGCTCACGACCACGGGACGCAGGAGCGGGCGGCAACGGACGGTCATGCTGACCTCGCCCGTGCAGCGAGGAGAGGCCGTGGTCGTCGTGGCGTCGCGCGGCGGCGACGACCAGCACCCCGGTTGGTACCACAACCTGCTCGCCCAGCCCGAGGTCCAGGTCGCGCTCGGAGGCAAGCCACAGCGCGCCATGCGGGCGCGGGTCGCCACACCAGAGGAGCGCTCCACGCTCTGGTCGGAGGTGACCTCGCGCTACAAGGGGTACGCGAACTACCAGACCAAGACGAAGCGGGAGATCCCCCTCGTCTTCTTGGAGCCGATCACCTCCGACTGAGGCCACCCCCACCCGCAGTGGGCCACAGCACGCCGACCTCGAGCGAGCCCAGCGTGACCGCACGCCGGCCGATGGTGCGCACCCGAGCTCTCGCCTCGCTGTCGAGGTAGTCGACCGGGGACTTGCCATCGACCCGGGCGAGCAACAGGCAGCCGATCTGTCGCCCGAGCTCGCCGCGGTCGATGGCAAGCGGGGAATGCTCGGCGTAGGCGGACAGGAACGCATCGGCGCAGACCCGATACCGAGCGGCGTCCACCGGGCGGTGCACGGCCTTGCAGAGCAGGTGGGAGAGCAAGAACGCGAGGTCGAAGGTCGGGTCCCCGCAGTGCGCGGTCTCCCAGTCGAGGACCCAGTGCCAATCGGGCCCGAAGAGCACGTTCTTTGGCGAGAAATCGCCGTGGACGAGGCAGATCCGGCGCGCCTCCATTCGTGCGACGACGTCATGGATCGCATCGGCAAGCTCCGCGTGCACCTTGGCCGTGGCGAGGAAGAACGGTGCGATGCGCAGATCGAAGAAGTGGTTGTGTCGTGCGAAGCGCTCGAGGACGACTGGGTCGTGGGCACTCTTGGTGTGCCAGTCGGCGAGCGCTTCGCCGAGCGAGCGGCCGATGGCCGGCTCGATCGAGCCTGCCAGCAGCGCACGCTTCCAGTTCGAGGCGCCCTCCGGCGCGCACTCGAGCGTGAGCACGAGGCGCTCCTCGTCGAGGTCAATGACGGCGGGGACGTTGTGCGGCCGCACACGATGCGCCCATTCGAGTGCCGCCGCCTCCACGATGACGCGCTCCGGCGACGACGACCAGTCCTGGGCGACGCGCAGGTGCGGCAAGGCGCGCTTGGCGACGACGCTTCGCCTTGCGCCCCGCACCACCACGACGTCAGCCGAGACGCCCCCCGAGAGCACGACCGTCGTCACCCCGTCGGCTGACTCGAGGACCCCGCGCTCGACGAGGCGCCCGACGAGCGCGTCAAGGTCGGCTGCGGTCCCGCTCATCGTCGAAGCCAAGCCCCGAAGCGCTGCGGGCGCAACCCAACCGGCGCGGTCTTTGGCATCGTGTTGCATGACCGAGGCGATGGGTGAAGACGCCGTCCGCAGGGCCCGGATCGACGAGGGCGAGGCGGTCGGCGACCTCTGGCTCCGTTCCCGCAGGGCGTCGGTGCCTGCCAATCCGCCGCCGGCCTACGGGGACGAGGAGGTGCGGCGCCATTTCGCAACCCAGGTTGTGGGCTCCGGGGAGGTCTGGGTGGTCGAGCGCCCGGGGGTTGGACTGATCGCGATGCTCGTGGTCGACGGCGGATGGATCGAGCATCTCATGGTGGCACCGGGGCTGAGCGGCACGGGGATCGGGTCCCGGCTCATCGAGCTCGCCAAGTCGCGCGCCGGCGCCTCGCTCGACCTGTGGACGTTCCAAACCAACCTCGGCGCCCGGCGCTTCTATGAGCGTCATGGCTTCGAGGCACGCGAGACGACCGACGGCGACAACGTGGAGCGAGCACCCGACGTTCGTTACCGCTGGGAGCGGGGATAGGCGCAGCGCGAACCGGGGCCCCTTGTTTCCTGGCACGGCCCATCTCGGCGCCCCTCCACGACGGCCGTGGTCGGCGTGGGAGCGCTTGCGCGCGTACCTTGTTCCCAGGTCGGCGCGCAGGCGTGCGACGGGGAACGGAGGCGCCATCGTGCGGCTGGCAACGATCAGGCGAGGGGGTGGCACCGTCGCGGCTCGGGTGGACGAGGGCGGCGTCGTGCCGATCGAGGGCGTGGCCGACGTGCGCGCCCTGCTCGATGGGCCGAACTGGCACACCAGAGCCGAGGCCGCGGCGGGAACAGTGCTCGAGGCGGCATCGGTCGACTACGCCCCCCTCGTCGCTTCTCCCGACAAGATCATTTGCGTCGGGCTCAATTACCGCAACCACATCGCCGAGACCGGGCGGGAGCCCCCGGAGTTCCCGACGCTGTTCGCGAAGTTCCGTTCGGCACTGATCGGGGCGAACGACGACATCGCGCTCGCAACCGGCGTCGAGCAGCTCGACTGGGAAGCCGAGCTGGCCGTGGTGGTCGGTGTCCCCGCCCGCAACGTGTCAGAAGCCGATGCGCCGAGGGTGATCGCCGGCTACAGCGTGCTCAATGACATCAGTGCAAGGGACTGGCAGAACCGCACGGCGCAGTGGCTGCAGGGCAAGACCTTCGAGGGCTCGACCCCCGTCGGGCCCTGGATGGTCACGAGCGACGAGTTCGACGGACGCTCAGGGGAGATCACCTGCCGCGTGAACGGCGAGACCA
Organism: Acidimicrobiaceae bacterium; assembly: GCA_027306525.1. Lineage (GTDB taxonomy): Bacteria > Actinomycetota > Acidimicrobiia > Acidimicrobiales > RAAP-2 > Palsa-461. The sequence continues at coordinate 12,204 of DAHUZM010000042.1, read as the reverse complement.
AGCAGCAGGCCGACATCGGTGACCTTCTCTTCGGCCCGGCGGCACTCGTCTCGTACATCTCGAGGATCGTGACGCTTCTCCCTGGCGATCTCATCGCCACCGGAACCCCCGGGGGTGTCGGGGTGGCCCGTACGCCGCCGGAGTTCCTGCGCGACGGCGACGTCGTCACCGTCGCGGTGGCGGGGGTGGGGGAGTGCACCAACGCGGTGCGCAGGCGATGACCGACGCCGTGCTCGAGCGCCGCCTCGGGTGGATGGACCGGGGGAGCACCTTCTTCGAGGCCGCGTTGTCGGCGCTCTCCGACGAGGAGCTCCGGGCGCCCTCTGCGCTGCCCGGGTGGACCAGGCTGCACGTGGTGAGCCACATGGCCCGCAACGCGCGCGGGCTCATGAACCTGCTCCGCTGGGCCGAGACGGGCAAAGAGACGCCCATGTACCCGAGCCGAGCGGCGCGCGACGCCGACATCGAGACCGGCGCCATGCTCCCGCCGGGCGAGGTCCGCGCCGATGCGCTCGAAGCGGGGCTGCGCTTTCGCGAGGCGGTCGCAGCACTGCCGACGGCGGCCTGGGGCGCCGAGGTCCGCACCACACTCGGCCAGCCCGTGCCGGCGATCCAGATCCCCTGGATGCGGGTGCGCGAGGTGTGGGTCCACGCCATCGACCTCGGGTCGGGTGCGAGTTTCGAGGATGTCGATGCCGAGGTCGCGGGGGCCATGCTCGACGAGGCGGTGGAGCGGGCCGCCGGGATCGAGGGGTGCCCCTCGGTGCTGCTCGTCCCGAGCCCCCCGCACGGCGCCACCCTCTCCATGGGGAACCCCTCGAAGGACGCGCTCACGGTGCGCGGTTCGGTGCAGGCCATGGTCGGCTGGATCCTCGGGCGAACCGCCGGGGCCGGGCTGGAGAGCGCCGGGCCGCTCGCCGATCCCCCCGCCTGGCTCTGAGCGGGTGACCGTGGCGGGTGGCGCGCCCGCGCGACAGAGTGGCTGCCCATGACCTCAGCGCCCCACGACCACGACGCCCTGGCCCCGCCGCACCTCGAGGAGGTGAGCGACGGCGTCTTCGCGTACATCCAGCCCGACGGCAGCTGGTGCATCAACAACACGGGGTTCATCGTCGGCACCGACGCGGTGGTGAGCATCGATGCAGCCTCGACCGAGCACCGGACCCGTGCGTATCTCGAGGCGATCGGGACCGTGACCGCTGCACCGGTGCGCACCCTCGTCAACACCCACTCGCACCTCGACCACACGAACGGCAACTGCCTCTTTGGCCCCGGCGTCACGATCGTGGGCCATGAGCTGTGCCGGGCTGACATCCTCGGGGCCCCGCCCGTGGAGACCGGGGGCGGTCCGTTCCCCGGCGTCGAGTGGGGCGCCATCGAGAAGGCGCCGCCGACGCTCACGTTCGCCGACGCGATCACGCTGTGGGTCGACGACGTGGCATGCGAGCTGCGCTACGTCGGCACGCCGGCGCACACCACCAATGACGTGCTCGCGTGGCTGCCCGAGCGATCGGTCCTCTTCGCCGGCGATCTCGTCTTCAACGGCGGGACGCCCTTCAACGTCGCAGGCTCGATCGCAGGTGCGAAGCAGGCGCTCGCGCTCATCCAGTCTCTCCAACCCGCGGTCATCGTCCCGGGTCACGGCGAAGTCTGTGACCTCTCGGTGATCGGGCCGATCGAGGACTATCTCGACCTTGTCACCGAGACGGCCCGACGGGGGCGGGCGGCCGGGCTCACGCCGCTCGAGGCGGCGCTCGAGTGCGACCTCGGGCCCTTCGCGTCCCTGCTCGACCCCGAGCGCATCGTGGGCAACCTGCACCGGGCATACGCGGAGCTCGACGGGGCGGCGCCGGGCGCTCCCATCGGAATGGCCGCGCTCGCCGACATGGTCCGGTACAACGGGGGGAAGCCCCTGCGCTGCCTCGCCTGATCGGAGGGCCGGATGCGACGAAGCGCCCACGGCATCGCCGGTGCGAGGGAGGGCTGATGCCCCTCTATCGGTCGGCCGGGGAGATCCCGAAGAAGCGCCACACGCGGGCCGTGGGCCCGAGTGGCGGCCTCTACGCCGAGGAGCTCATGAGCGCGCACGGCTTCTCGGGCATGACGAGCCTTCTCTATCACCGGGGGTTGCCGACCACGATCCTCGGGGCCGAGGTCTTCGAGGGTCCCGACGAGCGTGTCGAGGCGAACCACCCGCTCTTGGCCCGCCACTTCCGCACCGCTGCGCTCGGGGTCGGTGGCGACCTCGTGACCGGCCGGCGCCTCCTGCTCGCGAACGGCCAGGTGCGCATCGGCATCGCAAGCAGCGAAGAAGCCTCGCCCCTGTACCGCAATGCGATCGCCGACGAATGCGTGTTCATCGAGCGCGGGGAAGCGATGTTGGAGAGCACGTTCGGGGCGCTGCACACCGGCGCGGGTGATTACGTCGTGGTCCCCAAGTCGACAACCCACCGCTGGGTGCCCACGGGCGAGGTCCGTGCCCTCGTGATCGAGCTCGCCGGGCACCTGGACATCCCGCGGCGATACCGCTCGCCCGAGGGCCAACTGCTCGAGATCGCGCCGTATTCAGAGCGCGACCTGCGGGGTCCGACGCCCTTCGAGCCGATCGAGGCCGAGGGGGTCGAGGTGCTCGTGCACCACGGTCCCGGGCTGTGGACCAAATACCGTTACGGCACCCACCCCTTCGACGTCGTCGGCTGGGACGGTTCGCTCTACCCCTTCGCGCTCAACATCGCCGACTTCGAGCCCCGGGTAGGCCGGGTTCACCTCCCACCTCCCTTCCATCAGACCTTCGAGGCTCCCGGTGCTGTGATCTGCTCGTTCTGCCCGCGTCCCTACGACTTCGACAAGAACGCCGTCGCCGTCCCCTACAACCACGCCAATGTGGACAGCGACGAGGTCCTCTTCTACGTGGCCGGCGAATTCATGTCCCGCAAGGGCGCCGGGATCGAGCCGGGCTCGATCTCGCTGCACCCGGCGGGGCTCGTGCATGGCCCCCAGCCCGGCTCGGTCGAGGCCGCCTTCGGGCAACCCGGGACCGAGGAGACCGCGGTGATGATCGACACCTTCGATCGCCTGGGCATCGGTGTCGCGGCACGTGCATGTGAGGACGTCTCGTACTTCGCCAGCTGGGCCCGTGCCGAGGGCCGGGATCCGGGCTGATCGGGCGTGGTGCCTCGAGGTGGCGACGAGCCCTTGGACTAGCGTGCGCCTGAGTGACCGACGAGTGGATCGCGCCCTCCGTCGAGCGGATCGAGCCCGGCAACCTGCCCGAGCGCCAGGCGCTCGAGGCCTGGGTCGACTACCACCGCGACCTGCTCTTGTGGAAGTGCTCGGGGCTGACGGCCGAACAGCTCAAGCGACGCTCCGTCCCGCCGTCGAACCTGTCGCTCCTCGGGATCGTCCGCCACATGACCGAGGTCGAGCGGTGGTGGTTCGGGATCCACGCCGGCGACCAGGACATGGCCTTCCCCTATTCGAGCGACGAGAACCCCGAGGCCGACTTCAATGATCTCGCCGGTGCCGACGCGGCCTCGGACCTCGACGCGTTCAAATCCGAGATCCAGGCGTCCAAAGAGACGGTCGCTGCACGGGCGCTGAGCGACCTCGTGGCGAGCCACGGGCACGACCCCGAGCGCCGCGTCGACATCCGCTGGATCTACCTCCACATGATCGAGGAGTACGCGCGCCACAATGGTCACGCCGATCTCCTGCGGGAATGCATCGACGGGGCGACGGGGGAGTGAGGGTCGACCGGCGGGCCGTCCTCAGAACTCGATCCCCTTCTTGGCCTTCACGCCGCGGTCATAGACGTGCTTCACCTTGCGCATCTCGGTGACCGTGTCGGCCGCCTCGATGAGCTCCGGCGCGGCGTCCCGCCCGGTGATGACCACGTTCGTGTGCGGCGCCCGTGCGCCGATGGCCTGCACCACGTCGGCCGCCTCGATCCACCCGTAGGTGATGACGTAGGTCAGCTCGTCGAGGATCAACAGGTCGTAGTCGCCCGAGGCGAGCTTCGCCCTCGCCACCTCCCACGCGTGTCGTCCCTTCGCCGCAGTCTCGTCGAGGTCCCGAGACTCCCAGGTGAAGCCGTCACCCAGGGTCTGCCACTCGATGCCCAGGTGGTCTGCGAGCGTGTGCTCGCCCGTCTTCCACTTGTTGCCCTTCACGAACTGCACGACGCCGACCCGCCACCCCCGGGCCCAGCCGCGGGCCATCACCCCGAAGGCGGCCGAGGATTTGCCCTTGCCGTCGCCGGTGTTGATCAGGACGATCGAGGGCTCGCGGGGCATGGTCGCCGACGATAATTCGTGTGTGCGCCGCCGATCGCCGGAGCTCCCCTCGGCGCGGCACCGCGCGAGCCCGCCGCTCGCGAGCGGCACCAAGCGTCAAGACGGCCGGGGCCGACGGGCCGGCACGCGAGGACGCCTCGAGAAGGGGGCCGCAGCGGTGCACCGAGGAACGGGGGCACAACGAGCGCGGCACCACACCTGCGCAGCGCTCCACGCGGGACCGATCGTGACCTCGGTGCCTCGAGGAGCGGTGACCGGGGCCCGGCTCGACCACGCGCGTGGGAGCCGTGCGACGCCATGAGCGTGAGCGGCGCGCTCATGGTCTGTGGGACCTCATCGCACTCGGGCAAGAGCCTGCTCGTCGCGGGGCTGTGTCGACTGCTCGCCCGCAGCGGCGTGTCCGTCGCGCCCTTCAAGGGCCAGAACATGTCGCTCAACTCGGTGGTCACGGCGGAGGGGGCGGAGATCGGCCGGGCCCAGGGGGCACAGGCGGCGGCGGCCGGCATCGAGCCCGAGGCGGTGATGAACCCCGTCCTCTTGAAGCCGACGAGCGACCGGCGGAGCCAGGTCATCGTGATGGGCAGACCGTGGGACGTCTTGGACGCCGCCGACTATCAGCGGGCCAAGCCCGAGCTGCGCGAGGCGGTCCTCGGCGCCCTTCGCTCGCTTCGCGAACGCTTCGAGGTGGTGATCCTCGAGGGTGCGGGCAGCCCGGCCGAGATCAACCTCTTGGACGGGGATCTCGTGAACCTGGGCCTGGCCGCCGAGGCCCGGGTGCCCGCGGTCGTCGTCGGCGACATCGAACGCGGAGGGGTGTTCGCGCACCTGTTCGGCACCGTGGGGTTGCTGCCGCCCGAGCTGCGCTGGCAGGTCCGGGGGTTCGTCATCAACAAACTCCACGGTGGCCCCGAGCTGCTCGGCTCGGGCCCGAGCGAGCTCACCCGCCGCACCGGGGTCCCGGTCCTCGGGGTGCTCCCGTGGCTGGAGGGGATCGCGATCGACGCCGAGGACTCGCTCGCGCTCGGGGCGACGGTCGGGGCTGGTCCCCGGGGGGACGAGATCCTGGACGTCGCGGTGCTGCGACTGCCCCGGATCTCCAACTTCACCGACGTCGACGCGCTCGGCGCCGAACCCGGGGTGGCCCTCCGCTGGGTGCAGCACCCTCGCCAGCTCGGTGTACCGGACCTCGTCGTGCTCCCGGGCACGAAGGCAACCGTTGCCGACCTCGACTGGCTCCGGGCGAACGGCCTCGCCGAGGGGTTGGCCGCGATCGTCGGCTCGGGCCGGGGAACGGTCCTGCTCGCCCTCTGCGGCGGCTATCAGATGCTCGGTCGCAGCATCCTGGACGAGGAGGGGATCGAGTCGCGTGGCGAGACGATCGGCCTCGGGCTGTTGGACGTCCACACGACCTTTCGTGCCGAGAAGGTGACGCGGCGGCGCTCGGGCGCCGAGCGAGGATCGGGCCACGCCGTCACCGGCTACGAGATCCATCACGGGAGGATCACGACGGGGCCACGAGCCGACGCCTGGTTCGAGCTCGAGAGCCCCTGCGAGCTCGAGGGGGTCGCCGAACGCGAGCGGGGCATCTATGCGACGGTGCTCCACGGGGTCCTCGAGAATGACGAGCTTCGAGCCGGCCTGCTGCGCGAGGTCGCCGAGCGGCGTGGGCTCCCGTGGCGCCCGAGTGCACTGCGCTTCGCCGAGGTCCGCCAGGCGCAGCTCGACCGCGTGGCCGACGCCTGCGAGCGGCATCTCGACCTCGATGCCCTGTGGCGGATCGCCGCCGAGGGGCGGCTCGCGTGACGCAACGAGGCCGCAGCGCTCGGCGGGCCGGGGCGTGCGGAACCGCGTCGGGGGCGATCGACCGAGCTGGGGGACCGAGGAGTCCAGCTCAGTGCGTGACGAGGGCGCGGGCCACCGGAGCCCAGCGTTCCACGCTGTAGTGCGTGGCCACGTGATCACGGGCGGCACGGGCTAGGCGCACCCGGCGCTCGGGGTTGGCGAGCAGGCCGGCGATGCCCTCGATGGTGGCCCTCTCGGTCGCCGCCACGACCGCCGGGAACCCGGGCTCGGTGCCCCCGAGCGCCTGGGGCGACACCACCTGGGGGAGCCCGGCCGCCGCGGCCTCGAGCACCTTGTTCTGAATGCCGTTCGCATAGCGCAGGGGCACGACCGAGACCCGGGCCTTCGCGCACAAGGCCGACACCTCTGCGAAGTCCGCCTCGAGCACCCAGCCGTGGGCCCGGGCGAGCCCCCGGATCTCCTCGGTGGGGTCGTTGCCTGCGACCAGACAGCTGATCCCGGGGACCGCAACCGTCAGCCGTGGCCACAGCCGGGCCAGGCTGCGCAGGGCGTCCACGTTGGGGAGGGCGCTCAGCTTGCCGAAGAAGACCAGGTCATAGGGGGCACCGGACCGGTCGTCGAGGGGCCCGGGGACCACCCCCGAGACGGTGTTGGGCACCCAGGTCGCCCCCGATTCTCGGGCCTCGCTCCAGCCGGCCGTGGCCGTCGGGACTCGGTGGTCCCGGCGCTCGAAGCGGTCCGTCGCCCAGCCGAGCGTGCGCCAGAGGGACGACGCGACCGGCCTCCGCTCGACGGCCGCCCGGCCCCGGTAACTGCGGCTGAAGCGGTCCTGGAAGTCGAGAACCGCCCGCGGCGCGAGGCCGGCCAGTCGTGGGTGAAACGCCCGGGGCGTGACGAACACGATGGCGTCGGGTCCGAGCGCCCGCAGCCCGCGCTCGGCCGCTCGGACCGACCAGGTAGCCGACTCGAAGACGACCCGACCGCTGAGCGAGGGCACGATCGTGAGCGGCGAGGGGACGAGGCGGCGGTGCTCGGCCAGGAGGTTGACCTCGCTCACCGCCAGGCCCGAGGCCCCGAGCAGTTCGCGCCAGACCTCGACCCGCCGAGTGGTGCCGAGCGCCCCGCGGTTCCCGAGATGGACGAGCGCCACCCGGGGCCCCGAGGGGGCGAGGCGCCACGCCAGCGCGCCGGCATCCAGCGCGCCGTTGGAAATTCCCTGTTCAACCGCCGTGAGCTGCCGCTGGGCCACCGCAAGAGTGTGCGGGGTACCCGTCCCCGCCATGTCTCAGCCGAGCACCGCCCTGGAGCGGGACGCTGGCGAGATGGCCTCGTGGGACAACCGGAGGCATGCCGACGCTGCTCGTGGCCGGTGCCGGGGGGCACCTCGAGGAGCTCCACATGCTCCGGCCCCGCCTCGTCGGGATCTCCGACGAGGTGACCTGGGTGACGGCCGACACCCCCCAAAGCCGCGTGCTCTTGGGCGACGAGGAGCGGATCTTCATCCCAAAGGCGATGCCCCATGACCCCAGGGCGACCGCGCTCACGACCAAGGCGGCCCTGCGCGTCCTGGCGCGCCGGCGCTTCGACCAGGTGGTCTCGACCGGATCGATGCCCGCCGTGCCGTTCCTCACCATCGGCCGGGCGCTCGGCCTTTCGTGTCACTTCATCGAGAGCGCGGCGCGGGTCCTCGGGCCCTCGCTCACGGCGCGGATCTTGGAGCGGGTCCCCGGGGTGCATCGCTACGGCCAATACGACTGGGGCCGACATCGCTGGGTCTACCGAGGTTCGGTGTTCGACGGCTTCGCGCCGGCCGCCCACCCCGAGGGTCGGGTCCAGCGCATCGTGGTCACCGTCGGCGTGAGCCAGTACGGGTTCGGAAGGCTCCTCGACGCAGTCCGCCGCGCCGCCCCTGAGGGGGCCGAGATCCTCTGGCAGACCGGATCGACCGACGTCAAGGACCGCGACATCGCGGCGGTCCCGGTCATGGCGACCGAGGAGCTGTTCTCGGCCATGCAGCGTGCCGACGTCGTGATCGCGCACGGAGGAGTCGGATCGGCCCTCCTCGCGATGCAGGCCGGGAAGTGCCCGGTGCTCGTGCCGCGCGAGCGGGTGCACCACGAGCACGTCGACGACCACCAGGGGCAGGTCGCGAGCCGCCTGGCCCGGACCGGGCTCGCCCTCACCTGCGATCCGCCGAGGCTCGACGCGGCCCTCCTTTCGGAGGCGGCCACCCGCCGGGTGGTCGCAAATGAGCACGCGTCGCCGTTCGTGCTGAGTGTCAACTGAGATGCATCAGGTGCTGGAGGGACCGGGCATCGACGAGGTGGCGCCGGGCGCCGCGTCGGTGCTCTTCGTCGCATGGGGCGCCGTGCCCGGGCGTTCCGCCGAGATCGCGGCCGAGTTGCAGGGAACCTCGATGTGCTTCTTCCCGCCGGGCACGAGACGGCCGCCCGTCCTCGTGCGCTGGGTGCTCTCGGCGCTGCGGACGCTCGCCGCGCTCTTGTCGCGACGCCCCGACGTGGTGGTCGTCACCAACCCCCCGATCTTCGCTCCGCTCGTCGCCTTTGCCTGCGCCAAGGTCCTTGGCGCGCGGGTGATCATGGACAGCCACCCCGGCGGCTTCGGGGCCCAGGGAGACCGGGTGGCGGCGCGGGTCCAGTTCCTCCACCGCTGGCTCGCGGCGCGCGTCGACGCGGTGCTCGTCACCGAGGACAGCTGGTCCGAGGTGGTCCGGGGCTGGGGCGGCCGCCCGCTCGTCGTCCATGAGGCGCCCGCCGGCTGGCACCAGGCGCCGACGGCGCGCCACGAACGGCTCCAGGCACTCGTGGTCGGGCGTTTCGGCCCCGACGAGCCCCTCGAGGCGGTGTTCGCCGCGGCTCGGGCCGCCCCCCAGTGCGACTTTCTGCTGACCGGAGACCCCGCGACCTGTCCCGAGCGGCTGCGTCGCTCGGCCGGGGCCAACGTGCGCTTCGTCGGGTACCTCGACGCCGAGCGCTACCAGAAGGCGGTCGTCGAGTCGGACGTGGTCGTGACGCTCACGACCGAACCCACCTCGGTCATGCGGGCGGCCTACGAGGCCGTCTATGCCGGCCGGCCGCTCGTGGTGAGCGACTGGCCGGTCGCCCGGAGGCTCTTCGGCCATGCGCACTTCGCGATCAACGACGGCCCATCGCTCGCGGGGGCGCTGCTCGCGCTCGACGCCGATTATGCGACGGCGGCCGCTGCGACGACCGAGGCGCGCCGCGCGCAGCTGGCGCGCTGGTCGGCACAGCGCGCCGCGCTCTTCGAGGTGCTCGCCCGGGAGTGAGCGATCACGCGCCGAGGGCGTGCGCGCCCCCGTCCACGTGGACGATCTCGCCCGTCGTCGCCGGGAACCAGTCCGAGAAGAGCGCCACACACGCCTTGGCGACCGGCCCGCTGTCGTGCACGTCCCAGCCGAGCGGGGCGCGCTCCTTCCAGGTGTCCTCGAAGGTGCCGAAGCCCGGGATGGACTTGGCGGCCATCGTGCGCACCGGGCCCGCCGCGACCAGGTTCACGCGGATGCCCTTGGGTCCGAGGTCCCGGGCAAGGTAGCGGGCGAGCGACTCGAGCGCCGCCTTGGCCACCCCCATCCAGTCGTAAACCGGCCAGGCAACGGTGGCGTCGAAGTCGCGCCCCACCACCGATGCGCCAGCGCCGCGTCCGGCGGCCTCGAGCAGCGGGCCGAAGTGCTCGGCGAGCGCCTTGAGCGAGTAGGCCGAGACGTTGAGCGATGTGCCCACCTCCTCCCATCCGGCGCCGAACATGCCCCGGCCGAGCGCCTCGGGCGGGGCGAAACCGATGGCATGCAGGAGGCCGTCGAGCCGGTCCCAGCGGGCCGCGAGCTTGTCGGCGGCCGCCCGGAGCTGCTCGGGCACGGCGACGTCGAGCTCGAGGACCTCGGGGGTGACCGGAAGCTTGCGGGCCACGCGCTTGGTGATCCGCAGTGCCCGGCCGTGGCCCGAGAGGACGATCTCGGCACCCTCTTCGATCGCGAGCCGGGCCACCCCAAAGGCCAGCGACTCTTCCGTCAGGACCCCGGTGACGAGGATCCGCTTGCCGTCGAGGATGCCCACGCGCGCCACGTTACTTCGGCCCATTTCGCACTCGTCGCTGTGATCGGCGTCCACGCCGGCTTCGGGCCGTCTTGCCCACTGTGAAAAGGTATGACCATGCACGTGGGCATCCTCGGAGGGACCGGTCCCGCAGGCCGAGGCCTCGGGTGCCGCATGGCGGCGGCCGGCATCGAGGTGACCCTCGGCTCTCGTGACAAGGCACGCGCCGAGGCCATCGCCCGAGAGCTCGCGGCGACGTGGAAGGACCGTGGGCTCCCGATCCGGGGCGACACCAATGCCGGCGCGGCCGATGCGGACCTGGTGGTCGTGGCGACCCCCTGGGACGGGGCCCTGGCGACGGTGCAGCCGCTGCGCGACCAGCTGGCCGACAAGGTGGTCGTCTCCATGGTCTCGGCGCTCGTCAAGGTGGGCCAGGTGCTCCAGGCGGTGCAGCTCGCCCGGGGGTCCTTTGCCGGCACGCTCCAGGCGGCGCTGCCGCGGGCCAAGGTTGCCGGCGCCTTCCACCATCTGCCGGCCGAGGATCTCCTCGACCTCGACTCGGGGCTCATGGCCGACGTGCTCGTGTGCGCGGACGACCCAGAGGCGCGCGAGGCCACGTTGGCGCTCGTGGAGTCGATGGAGGGGCTGCGGCCGCTCGACGCCGGGCGCCTCACCCAGGCCCAGGCGATCGAGGCCTTCACGGCGGTGTGCATCGCGGTCAACATTCGCTACAAGGCGCGGACCTACGTCCGGATGGGCGGCATCTGAGTTGCCCATGCGGCTCTTCGACACGGCACAGCGCGACATCGTGGAGTTCGTTGCCCACGGGCCGGTGACGATGTACACGTGCGGCATCACCCCCTATGACGCCGCGCACCTCGGCCACGCGGCGGTGTACCTCACCTTCGACCTGCTCCAGCGGCGCCTGCGCGACCTCGGCCACGAGACGCGTTGCGTGCGCAACGTCACCGACGTCGACGACGACATCCTCCGCAAGGCGCGCGAGCTCGGCGTCTACTACCTCGACCTCGCGGCCGAGGAGATGGCACGCTTCGACTCGGACATGGGGGCCCTCGGGCTGCTCCCCGCGTACGCAGAGCCCCGCGCGACCTCGGCCATCCCCGAGATCCTCTCGCTCATCGGCGCAGTCCTCGCCTCGGGCCACGCGTACCAGTCGGGCGGCGCCGTCTACTTCGACATCACCACCTTCGGCCGCTTCGGCGCCCTGAGCGGGCTCGGGCGCGACGCCATGTTGGAGCTGGCGGCGGAGCACGGCGGCAACCCGGGCGACCCCAACAAACGCAACCCACTCGACTTCGTGCTCTGGCAGCCCTCGCTGCCCGACGAGCCCGCGTGGGAGTCGCGCTGGGGGCCGGGGCGCCCCGGCTGGCACATCGAGTGCTCGGCGCTGGTGCGCCGTGAGCTCGGCGACACGATCGACATCCATGGCGGCGGGCGCGACCTCGTCTTTCCCCACCACGAGTGCGAGGTGGCCCAGGCAGAGGCGGTCACCGGCCAACCGCTCGCCCGGCACTGGCTGCACGTCGGGCTGGTGGGCCTCGACGGCACGAAGATGTCCAAGTCCCTCGGGAACCTGGTCTTCGTGTCGGACCTCTTGAAGGAGCACGAGGCGACGGCGGTCCGCCTGGCCCTCCTCGGCCACCACTACCGGACCGACTGGCAGTGGCGCGCGAGCGACATGGACGAGGCAGCGGCGCGCCTCGAGCGATGGCGGGCCGCGCCCTCCCGGGGGGCCGACGAGTCCGCAGACGCCGTGCGACGCTGCCTCGACGAGGATCTCGACAGCCCCGGCGCCCTGCGCGCCCTCGACGCGATCGCGAGTGCCGGCGGACCGGTCATGGCGGGTGCCGGACTGCTCGGCGTCGAGCTCTAGGGCTTCCTGACCGAATGACGAGGTTGCACATCCACCCCCAGATGGGGTCCGGCGATGGACTCTGTGGTTCCCACTACAGAGCCAAGGAGTCCATCACCGTGACCCACGCCGAAATCATCTACCGCCGACGCCTCGCCGTGTT
>DAHUZM010000038.1 GCA_027306525.1 Acidimicrobiaceae bacterium | reverse complement strand
GGCGAAGTCGGCGAAATGCCAGATCTGTTCGCCGACGACGGCGTCAACCCGGTCGAAAACCCGGTGTGACATTTCGAGCAGAGCGGTCTGGTACTCCTCGCTCCAGGGGCCCGGGACCACGTCGTGCAGACCGGCGAGGGTGTCGGCGCCGTACTCGGTCATGATGATCGGCTTGTCATGCTTGGCCGCCCAGGCCCGTAATTCTGCTTCGAGGTGGGCCTCGGCGGCGGCGAGGTCGCCGGTGTCGACGTACCAGCCGTAGTAGCGGTTGAGCAGCAGCACGTCGAACAGGTCCGAGATGACATCTTTATCCGGCGGCGCGAGCATGACGTTGGCGAAGCCGACCGGGCGGGTCGGGTCGAGTGCGCGGGCTTGGGTGGCGAGTGGCTCGAAGTAGGCACGCGAGGCCTCGGTGTCGGATTCGGGTTCGTTGGCGATGCTCCAGGCGACCACGCAGGGGTGGTTCTTGTCCCGGGCGATCAGCTCGTCGATGGCCTGGCGATGGGCCTTCTGGGTGGCGGCGTTGACCGTTTCGTCGGAGAAGGTGGTGAAATGCTGCGTGCCGAAGATGCCGCCTCCGAGGCCCATGTTCAGCCCCACAGCGGGAGTCTCGTCGATCACCACCATGCCGTGGCGATCGGCGTAGTCGAGAACCTCCTCGGCGTAGGGGTAATGCGAGGTGCGGAACGAGTTCGCCCCGACCCATTCCATGAGAGCGAAGTCGTGGACCATCCACACGTCGTCGTGGCCCTTGCCGCGGATGGGGATGTCTTCGTGACGGCCGAAGCCGCGGAAGTAGAACGGCTCTCCGTTGATCAAGAACCGGGCCCGATCGACCTCGACGGTGCGGACGCCGACCGCCAGAGGGTAGGAGTCGACCAGCCTGGACCCGTCGTGAAGCTCGACGGTGAGCTCGTAGAGGTAGCCGTCGCCGGGCCGCCACAGACGGGGGTTCTCCACCCTCAGGACCCCTTCGGCCCCCGAGCTCCGGCCGACCACTGCGCCGGAAGTGTCGGCGAGGCGGAGGTGGGTGTCGAGCTGCTCCGAGCCCGGGCCGGCCACGTCGACCCGGTAGGAGACGGTGCCGTCCTTTCCATCGAGGCCGGTGCGAACCGTGATGTCCTCGATGCGGGTGGGCGGCGTGGCGGTGAGCCAGACGTGGCGGTGCAGTCCGGCGTAGTTGAAGAAGTCGTGGAAGTAGCGCTGCCGGCGCCCGGCCGGGGTGTCTTCGACATAGCCGGGCGGGATGGACTGCCAGGTGAGCACGTTGCTCACCGCCACCGTGACGCGGCTTTCCTCGCCGGGGGCGGCGACGGCGGTGATGTCGGCCTCGAAAGGGGTGTAGCCACCCTCGTGGAGGGCTACCGATCGGCCGTTCACCCAGACCTCGGCGCGATGGGTTGCGGACCCGAAACGCAGCGCGATGCGCCGACCAGCCCACCCGGGAGGGACCCGGAACGTCGTGTGGTACCAGGCGTCGCCGACGTGGTCGCGCCCCGCCGGATCGGCCAGGACGTCGTTGTAGCTGGAAGGGACGGGCATCTCCACTGCCCCTGGCGGCAGCTGTTCCCACCACCGGTCGCGCCGGCCCTCCCCGCCGGGGTCGAGCATGAACTTCCACAGCCCGTCGAGCGACCTGCGTTCTCTGGTGGCGGTGTCTTTGGGGGCGAGCACGTGGCCTCGTTCTCAGATCGGTGGGCTGGGGCGGGGATGGCGGGCCCGGGCGTGGGCGGCGGCGGCGATCTGTTCGACGCAGTCGTCGCGGTCGAGCGCCGTCGAGTCGAGAACTAGGTGGTACCAGCACGGGTCGAGGCCGTCGGCCCCGTAGGCCCGACGGACATAGCCGATCCGGGCGCGGTCCTCGACGCGTTGACGCTCCTCGGCGGCCCGCCGGTCCAGGCCTTGCAGGATCATCGCCTGGCGGACCCGCTCCTGTTGTGGACCGCGCAGCAGCACGTGCAGCGCGGAAGGAACCGAGCGCAGCACGACCATCCCGCCATGGCCGAGCAGCACCCCGCCCCCGGTGGCGGCGTCGGCGAGGAAGTCCTCGATGCACGAGCGCAGGCGCCGCTCGGTCGCCTCCAGCGGCTCGGCCGAGCTCCGGGCGACGGCGGCACCGATGATCCGCGCACGTCCGAGGGCCGCCGTCAGGCGCTCGGCCCTCGGCCGTTGGCCTTCGGCGACCTCTGCGACCGCCTCGGGAGGCTCACCGCTGCGCCTCGCAGCCAGCGCCGGGATCTCGCGACCCATGAACGCCACTCCGAGGCGCGCCGCTACGCGCGGGCCGATGACGCTGCCGCCGGCGCCATAGAGGGCGGCGATCGTCACGAGGGGCCGGAGGTTGTCGAGTGCTCCGGCGTGGCCGTCCCCACTCGGCGCGGGCTCGCGATCTGGTGGCGTCGAGATCGTCATGGTTCGACCGGCGTCGGAACGGCTGGCGCAGTGGTGACCGTGCGGTCCAGGGCGTCGAGCAACCGGGGGACGCGTTCGCGAAGCTCGGCGAAGAGCGCAATCTGCTCAGCCGAAGCGGTGACCGGGCGGCCCGTCGTGACCCCACCGAGCAATACCAACGCGCTTTCGAGGTCCGGTGCGGCACCGACGGCGACCAGACCGAGTACCGCGGCGCCTAGCGCGGTGCCGTCCTCGCCGCCGACCACGACCATCGGCCGGTCGAGCGCGGCCGCCATCAGGTCGCGCCACAGGTCCGAGCCGAACGCGCCGCCGGTCGCTCGGACCGAGGCGATCGGGTAGCAGCGGTCGACCCGGTCGAGGAGGAGACGCATCTGCAGGCACACTCCTTCCACCGCAGCGCGCCGCAGATGTTCGGCTCCGTGCTCGTGGCGCAGCCCGAGATAGGCGCCGGCGAGGTCCCCGTCCCACAGCGGCGCCCGTTCGGGGAAGAGGAATGGCAGCATCACCACGCCGTCGCTGCTGTCAGCGATCGGCCCGGCTGGCTCCCTCTCCGACCCATCGCCTGGTGGGGTTCTGGCACTGGTTGTCGAGGCCTCGGCGCCCAGGGCATGCTCGGACCATCGCAGCACCTCGGCGCCGTTGGAGACGGCGCCTCCGACCACCCACAGCGGGTCGGCGAGGGCGTAGCAGAACAGCCGACCGTGGCGGTCGGGGTGGGGCCCGTCGACCGCGAGCCGGATCGCCCCGCTCGTCCCGAGGGAGAGACCGGCAACTCCTGGGGTGATGGCGGCGGTACCGAGGTTGGCGAGCGGCCCGTCGCCGGCGCCGACCGCCACCGGGGTGCCCGTAGGTAGGCCGACCCTGGCGGCTACTTGGCGACCGAGGCCAAGCACAGCGGTCGTGGGAAGGATCTGCGGCAGCCGTACCCGGTCCACGCCGCAGGCATCGAGAGCGAGCGTGCTCCAGTCCCGGCTCGACACGTCGAGCAGCCCGGTCCCCGAGGCGGAGGACAGCTCGGTGGCGAGCGTGCCGGTGAGCCACAGGATCAAGTAGTCCTTGAGGCCGACCCACCACTGAGCCGCGGCCCACGTCGGCCGGTCGCGGTGGCGGAACCAGGCCAGCTTCGCGAGCGGGGTCATCAGGTGGACCGGTGCGCCGGTGGTCTGCTG
Source organism: Acidimicrobiaceae bacterium (assembly GCA_027306525.1). Classification (GTDB taxonomy): domain Bacteria; phylum Actinomycetota; class Acidimicrobiia; order Acidimicrobiales; family RAAP-2; genus Palsa-461. The sequence goes on along the minus strand of DAHUZM010000038.1, from coordinate 3,850 downwards.
GAGGTCCAGCGCCACGGGCTGACCGGCGAGCTCGGCGGCCTCCTCGGCGGCTCGGCCGTCTGCCCAGGTGAGGAGCGGAGAGATCGGCTGAAGGTCGGCGTCGAGAGCCAGCAGGCCGTGCATCGCCGCGCTGAGCGACACCGCGACGACCTCGGCGGAGCCGGCCGATGTCACGCACTCGGTCAGCGCGGCGGTCGCTGCTGTGACGACGACAGTGGGGTCCTGCACCTCTTGCCCCGGCGCCGGGCGAAGCAGCGGGTACTCGCGGATCGCCAGCGTCCGCCACGACGTGCCGAGCCCAAAGGCGACGGCCTTTACCCCGGTCGTCCCGACGTCGAGTCCGATGACCACCCGAGCTGGGACGCCAGTCATGCTTTCATCCCTGCCAGCTCGTCGCACTGCTCGGCCACCGTGGCCACCACCGCCTCGTCGGCGCCGAGCCCTGGATCGAGGGCGTCGAGCACCTTTCGCGCTCCCTCCAGGAGGCGACCCGCGGCCAAGGGGACGAGCTCCCCGGCGCGCACGTCACGGACAGGGCCGCCCAGACCTCGCAGGTGGCACAACCACGCTGCCAGGATGCGAGTAGCGCCGGTGGGAAGGCGTCGGGCGGCTCGCTCTGCTCGAAGGACGGGCAGGACCCGGATCGGGAGCTTCTGCGACCCGTCTTCTGCAATGCGGGACAGCGCATCGTTCATCCTGGCGTTGGTGAACCGCTCGACCAAGGCCGCCTGGTAGGCGGCGACTTCCCGGGCGGGCCGGTCCAGATGGGCAGCTGCGGTCGTCCACCACTGCTGCACCCAGTCCCGGCAGCGGTCGTCGTCGATGGCCTCGGCGACACTGAGATGGCCGATGATGGAGCCGCCATAGGCGAGCAGGGAGTGCGCGCCGTTGAGCAGCCACAGCTTGCGGTGCTCGTAGGGGGTGACGTCCTCGGTGAAGCTCGCGCCGGCGCCCTCCCAGCGGGGCCGGCCGGCGGGGAACGCTCCGGCGAGGATCCACTCGCTGAAGGGCTCGGTGACGACCGGCGCGTCGTCATGGCGGCCCGTCGCCTTCGCCACCGTGTCGATGTCGGCGCTGACCGCTCGGGGGGTGATGCGGTCCACCACAGTCGTCACCACCGTGATCGATTGCTCGATCCACCCGGCCAGGGCCGCGTCGACGAGCCGGGCCAAGTCGGCAACTACCCGGTGGGCCAGCTCCCCGTTGCCGGGCACGTTGTCGCACGGCACAAGCGCCAGCGGACCGCCATCAGCCGCGCGGCGGGCGGCCATGCCGCCCACCAGCCGAGCCGGTGCCGTGGTCACCGAAGCGGTGATGTCGTCGCGTAAACGGGCGATGTCGGCGGCAACGTCGCCTCGTGACACGTCGAGGCCGCCATCCTCTCCTCGGCAATACCCAGCTTCGGTCACCGTGATCGTGATGACGGCCACCCGAGCCGAGGCGATATTGGCGAGCCAGGCGGCTTGGTCCCCGCCGCCGTGGGCCTCGGACAGGCTGGCGACGACCTCTGCGCTGTCGCGCTGCGGGCCGCGCTCGAGGAGCGTGTAAAGGCCGTCCTGGCCCTGCAGCCTCTCGGCCAGGTCGGCGCCGCGCCCGGCGAAGGCGGCGTAGCCCCACTCGCCTGCGTCCGGCGCGTGCTCGGTGTACCACGCCTGATGGGCCCGAAAGAAATTGCCCAGTCCGAGATGCACCAGACCGATCGGGGCCGCCTGGCGGGCGTTGCCGCCGGACCGAGCAAGCGGCGGCGGCGTCGCCGCTTCTTTCGAGGTCACAGCTTGAAGGCGCGCGTCGGTTGTCCGACCACCAGATCGGCGGCGATGGCAGCTGCTTCGGCCTCATCGAGGCGGTGGTCTGTGACGAGCCGGGCCAAGAACCTGGCGTCGAGGCGGCGGGCCATGTCGTGGCGGGCGGGGATGGAGCAGAACGCCCGAGTGTCGTCGACGAAGCCCGACGTGCGCGTGAATCCGGCCGTCTCGGTCACCGCAGCTCGGAACCGGCCGATGGCGTCGGGGGCGTCGAGGAACCACCACGGCACCCCCACGTACACCGACGGGTAGAAGCCAGCCAAGGGCGCCAGCTCGCGCGACCAGACCGTCTCGTCGAGAGTGAACACGATCAGGTGGAATCCCCGCTTCGTTCCGAAGCGCTCCAGCATGGGGCGCAGAGCGTCGGTGAACTCGATCTGGATGGGGATGTCGGCGCCGACGTCGGGCCCGAAACGGGCCGCGGTCGGGGGGTGGTGGTCGCGGCGCACCCCGCAGTGCAACGACATGACCAGCCCGTCGTCACAGGACATGCGGGCCATCTCGAAGAGCATGTGCCGGCGGAACGCGACGGCCTCGGCCCCGGTCGCCTCGCCAGCCAGCGCAGACCGGTAGATGCGCGTCGCCTCGGCGTCCTCCAGTGGGTCGGTCCGCACGTCGGGGTGGCTGTGGTCGGCCGACGTCGCTCCGTGGGACCCGAAGTACCGGCGGCGGCTCTCGAGCGCTTGCAGATATCCCGCATAGTTGCCGGTCTCGATGTCAGCCACCTCGCCCAGCTGTCGCACAGAGCTACTCCAGTCCGCTCGCTCCGGTTCGAGGTAACGGTCAGGTCGGAACGCCGGGATCACCCGCCCCGACCACGAAGGATCGGCGGCCAGCGCGGCGTGGGCCGACAGGTCGTCACAGGGGTCGGCGGTCGTGGCCAGCACGCTGATGTTGAACCGGTCGTAGAGGGCACGTGGCCGGAACGCGTCGTCGGCGAGACGCTCGGCGACCTGGTCGAAGATGGCGTCGGCGGTCTCCGCCGACGGGGTCGAGGTCACCCCGAACATCTCGGTCAGCTCCGCCTCCAGCCACCACCGCACCGGCGTCCCGGCGAAGATCGGCCACCGCTCGCACAACCGCCGCCACACCCCTCGGGCTGCGGCCTCGGGCAGCGGACCCTGGCCGACGCCGAGGTCCTCGAGCGCCACGCCGTCGGCATGCAGCAGCCGGGTCACGTAGTGGTCCGGTGTGACGAACAGGCTGGCCGGGTCCGAGAACGGCCGGTTGTCGACCAAGAGCCGCGGATCGACATGACCGTGCGGGCAGACCAACGGAAGGGCGGCCACCTGCTGGTAGAGGCGCCGAGCGACGGCCCGCTGGTCGCCGCTGGCGGGGAAGAGTCGGTCCGGATGCATCCCGAGCAGGGAATTTGCCAGCATCACCTCCCTATAGTGGTGCTGGAGGCCTGCTGCCGCAACCATCACGCAGCGCGCCGCGGAGTTGCCATGACTGACCAGCGAAGCGACACCACCCTCGCCGAAGCGGCTGCTGTCGTGGGCGGACCTGGCGACGTGCTCGCCGACGACCAGATCAGTGCCTTCGTCGCCGACCAGGTCGCTTCACTGCCTCTCGACGGTCGAAGCGTCTGCGTGTTGGTCCCCGACGCCACCAGGACCTGCCCGCTGCCTCTCCTCCTCGAGGTCATTCACCGGGTGCTTCACGGTCGCGTCAGGCGGCTCACCGTCCTGGTGGCGCTCGGCACGCACGCCGCCATGGGGGAGGCCCACCTCGCCAATCACCTCGGCCCTGACCTCATAGCTGCCGCCGAGCGCGATCCCGGGACCGAGGTCGTCCAGCATGCCTGGTGGGAGCCCTCCATTTTCGTCCAGCTGGGCATGATCGGCGCCGGCCGGATTGCCGAGCTGTCCGGCGGGCGGCTGCGCCGCGACGTCCCGATCCGGGTCAACCGGGCTGTGGTCGACGCCGACCTCACCCTTGTCGTCGGGCCCGTGTTCCCCCACGAGGTCGTCGGGTTCTCCGGCGGCAACAAGTACCTCTTCCCCGGCGTGTCCGGGCTCGAGCTCATCGATCTTTCGCACTGG
>DAHUZM010000037.1 GCA_027306525.1 Acidimicrobiaceae bacterium | reverse complement strand
GAGCGGCTGTGGGATCGCATCGGGGAGATGGATCAGTTCGAGCGTTGGTGGCCGTGGCTCAGCGACTTCCGGATAGAGGGAAGTGACCTGTCGGCCGGGTCGGTCCTTTCCGGAGTGGTTTCGCCACCGCTTCCGTACCGGATGAGGATCCGGGTCGACCTCATCGACTGTGAGCGACCCCACGCCATCGATGCCACGATCGGAGGGGACCTCGTCGGGGACGCTCAGCTCCGATTGCACCCCGAAGGCTCGGGGAGCTGGGTCGAGGTGTCGTGGACGGTCGAGATGCGCCAGCCGGCCATGCGGATCGCCAGCCGGCTCGGCCGTCCGCTACTGCAGTGGGGTCATGACCGTGTCGTCGAGATGACGGTGGCCGGATTCCGCCGGAGGATCGAACGACGCCAGTGACCGCGCCCGGCGACGCGTGGCCACACCGACGATGGAGACCTTTCCGCAGTGGAGGGACCGAGTCCCCGAGCGCCGGAACTGCAGATGAACGGTTGGCCAGCTGTTGCGCCGTCCGGTGGTTTCGCTGTCCGGCGGTGGAGGGACGTCGTGCTATCGCCCAGCGCGTCCATTGAGTGGGGAGGCAGCGATGAACGATGGTTGCCGTTGGTCCTCTGGGCCCCTCTACGCCCTCGGCCCCTCTACGCCCTCGGTCGACGTCGCCGAGCTCGGTTCGATCCCGTTGAAGCGGCTGGGTGAATAGGCAGGCGGCTGCTGACGTCGTCCTACCACCTTCTGGACCGATGATGTGGAAATGAGCGGGCCGGTGGCGCCGCCCCACGTCGTCCGTCGTTCGGTCATCACCCCTCACCGAGGGCCGATCCGATGGTTCGTCCGGCACCACTGGGTGCTGGCCATTGGGCTGGTGGCCGTCGGGGTGGTCGCCGGCTGGGCTCTCCCTCGGATCGACGTCCATGCGCACTTCACCTTCGCCGATACCTTCGACGAGACAACCGCCCAGGTGACGCTGGCGGCCATCGCAAGCGGCATGATCACCCTCACCGGGTTCGTATTCACAGCAGTCACCCTGGTGATCCAGACGGTTCAGGCCCGGTCACCCCGACTCCTGCGGGCCATCGACGGTGTCGACCGGACGCCGATCGTCTTCGGTCTGTTTGCCGGAACGTTCACCTACGCCCTGATCGTGTTGAGCGGTATCCGGCCGAACAGGGTGCCGGTTATCTCGGTGTACGTCGCTCTGCTCTTGGTGCTGCTCTGCGTGGGGGCCTTCTTGCGTTTGCTGGTGGCACTACGGTCGCGGCTGACGTCGGGTGGTCTCGTCCGCACCATCGGGAACCAGCTCTGCATCAGCTTCGACAAGCTCTATCCGATGGACGGCACCGAGTTGGTCGACGCGCCGCAACACGACGGGCGCAGGACGACCGCTGTGCTGCAGCACGAGGGCGCACCGGGGGTATTCGAGCCCTTCGACGAGGTGGGGCTCGTGAAGTGGACGGTGGCCAAAGGTGTTGTTGTCACCTCCGAATCGGTGGTCGGAGCCTTCGTGGCCACCGGATCGCGCGTCGCCACGGTGGCTAGTCGTCCGAGGTCGAGCTGCATCCGCCCTCCCGCTTGGTGCACATCGGCCCGGTGCGAACCCTCGATCAAGACCCCGCCTATGGGTTACGGCTCCTGGTCGATGTCGCCCTGCGTGCGCTGTCGCCCGCGGTCAACGATGCGACCACCGCCGCACAGACAATCGACCAGTTGGACGATCTGCTGCACCGGCTCTCACGTCGTCCATTGGGCAATGGAGAGATCGTGGACGCGACAGCAGTGGTGCGGGTCCGATATCCGGCTCCGAGTTGGGAGACGCTGGTGTCGCTGTCCCTCGACGAGATCAGGATCGCCGGTTCGGCCTCGCTTCAGGTAGTACGCTGGTTCCGGCGCTGCTCGTCGACCTTGCCGCCGAGTCCCGGCGTCCCGACGGGCACCGGTCGAAGCACGGCTCCGTGCCCTCGATGAAGAGGTGGCGCTGTTCTCGAATCCGCTCGATCGGCGGCATGCCAATCAGCCCGACCGCCAGGGGATCGGTAGTCCGAGGCGCCCCACGCCCCTGAGGCGGTTCCGCGGACACTACCCTGACCCGGTAGCAGAGCTCTGCACCAGCCACGAAGGCTTCGTTCGTGACCAGGGCCAGCCCACTGCTGCGTCGGTCCGACGACTGGTCCGCCCGCCGGCGACCTTCGAACCGCACAGCGGGGAACCCATCGCGCGGGTCGGACTGCGGTCGGAGTGTGACGAAAACGTGTCGGCACGGAGAAGGCCCGGTAGTTTGCCGCTTTCGGCTCCCACGAATCCCTCATGACCTCGGACCGAACGGGGAAGATCAACACAGGAGCGGTGGCGGCGTACCGCTGGTCGGACCGCCTCGACCCGTTCGATTTCTGGGGATGGATCGGACGGGAGCCCCACGGGACCAACCCGGCCGACTCTGGATTCCGGCGCGACGGGATCTTCGCAGAACAGGTCGTTCAGCTCTTCGGCGAACTGGCAGGGACGAGGGATGACGGGCCCTGGTTGGCGGTGGCCTCCTTCGTCAATCCTCA
>DAHUZM010000030.1 GCA_027306525.1 Acidimicrobiaceae bacterium | reverse complement strand
GAGCGGTGGTCAGCTCGGAGCGGATTCGAGAAGTGCTCCGTACCGAGACCTCGGTCACCCCGCCGAAGCACCCGGTTCGGCAACTCCGGAGCCCGGGCACCCTGGAGCTCGACGACGTTGCCTTCGGCTATCCCGGAGCGGACGCCCTCGTCTTGGAGGGCGTGTCCTTCACGTCGGCGCCGGGCCAGACGACGGCGGTCGTGGGGAGCACCGGCTCGGGCAAGACGAGCCTGGTCAACCTGGTTGTCCGGCTGTTCGACGTCACCGCGGGGGCGGTCTTGTTCGGAGGCGTCGACGTCCGGGAGCTCGACCCCGACCTGCTGTGGCACCGGATCGGACTCGTTCCCCAGCGTCCCCACCTGTTCTCCGGGACGGTGGCCAGCAACCTCCGATACGGGCGGCCCGACGCCAATGACACCGACCTGTGGAACGCCCTCGAGATCGCTCAGGCGGCCGACTTCGTGCTCGGCATGGGGGGTTTGGAGTCCCCGATCACCCAGGGCGGCACGAACGTCTCGGGGGGCCAGCGGCAGCGACTTTCGATCGCCCGCGCTCTCATCCGCCAACCCGACGTCTACGTCTTCGACGATTCGTTTTCCTCGCTCGACCTGACCACCGATGCCCGCCTTCGCGCGGCGCTCGGCCCGTACACCGCCGACTCGACGGTACTCGTCGTTGCCCAGCGGATCTCGACCGTGATCAACACCGATCAGATCCTGGTCCTCGATGGCGGCCGCCAGGTCGGCCTCGGAACCCACGAGGTCCTTCGCGAGACCTGTCCCACCTACGCCGAGATCGTGGCGTCCCAGATGCCCGAACCTGACGCCGCATGACGACCACGAACCGCTCACCAGCCCCGGCTCCGCGCCCCGGGAATGCGACGTTCACCCGAGGGCCGGGCTCCTTCGGGATGCCTCTCGAGCGCTCGAAGGACTTCGGCGGGACCTTGCGACGGCTCGTCGTTCGGCTGCGCCCACAGTGGTACCGGTTCGTCGCGGTGATCAGCCTCTCGCTCGCCGCGGTCACCCTGTCGGTCATGGGCCCGAAGCTGCTCGGAGACGGAACCAACGTGATCGTGGGCGGTCTCATCCACGGCGGCCCGGGCGCGATCGATTTCTCGAAGCTGCATCAGATCCTGCTGCTCGTGATCGGGCTCTACCTGCTCTCCGGTTGCGCCCAATACACCCAGGCCTTCATCTTGGCCGGAGTGGTCCAGCGGACGATGCAAAAGTTGCGCTCCGACGTCGAGGACAAGCTCAACCGGGTACCTCTCGGGTACGTCGATCGTGCCGGAAGAGGCGACCTGCTCAGCCGGGTCACCAACGACATCGACAATCTCGCTCAGAGTCTCCAACAGACCCTGAGCCAGATGGTCACCAACATCTTCATGCTGGTAGGGACGCTCGTCATGATGTTCGTCATCTCGCCGATCCTGGCGGTGGTGGCGGTCGTGAGCCTCCCGTTGTCGTCCATCATCATCCGGTTCATCGCTTCACGCGCCGGCGTGCGGTTCGCCGCGCAATGGGGGAACACCGGGAGGCTCAACTCCCTCGTGGAAGAGACTTTCACCGGGCACGCCATCGTGAAGACGTTCGGACGAGAGAAGGAAATCGAGTCTGAGTTCCGCAAGACGAACAAGGAGCTCTTCGAGGCGAGCTACAGCGCGCAGTCCACCTCCAGCAGCATCCAGCCGGCGATGGTTCTGGTTGGCAACCTCAACTTCGTGGCCATCGCGGTGATCGGTGGGCTTCGCGTGGCGTCACACGCCATGAGCATCGGCGGGGTCCAGGCCTTCATCCAGTACTCGCGCCAGTTTGCTCAGCCCCTGTCGATGCTGGCCTCCATGGCCAATAGCTTCCAGTCCGGCCTGGCTTCGGCAGAACGCGTGTTCGAATTTCTCGACACCGATGAGCTGAGTCCCGATGCACCGGAAGCCACCGAGCCGGCCCGGGCGCGGGGTCGGATCGTCTTTGATCACGTTTCCTTCTCCTACGATCCGGATCGGCCGCTCATCACCGACCTCTCCTTCGAGGCGGAGCCAGGCCAGACGGTGGCGATCGTCGGGCCGACCGGCGCCGGAAAGACGACGCTGGTCAACCTGATCATGCGGTTCTACGAGCTCGACGCCGGCCGCATCACACTCGATGGTCAGGACATCTCGAGCATTCCCCGCTCGGACCTTCGGTCCAATGTCGGGATGGTCCTCCAGGACACGTGGCTGTTTACCGGCACCATACGCGAGAACATCGCCTACGGGAACCCTGACGCGAGCGAGGGGCAGATCCTCGCCGCGGCACAGGCTGCGTACGTCGATCGCTTCGTGCACGCACTCTCGAACGGCTACGACACCGTCGTGGACGACGAGGGGACCTCCCTCAGCGCGGGGGAGAAGCAGCTGCTCACCATCGCGAGGGCGTTCGTCGCCAACCCGAGCATTCTCATCCTGGACGAAGCGACCAGTTCGGTGGACACGCGCACCGAGGTGCTCATCCAAGACGCGATGGAAGCTTTGCGGGCCGATCGCACCAGCTTCGTGATCGCGCATCGCCTGTCGACCGTTCGCAACGCCGACGTGATCCTGGTCATGGAAGACGGGCGCATCGTGGAGGTGGGACACCACGCCGACCTGCTCGGGCGGGGTGGGGCCTATGCCCGTCTGTACAACTCTCAGTTCACCGGGGCAGCGGTCGAGGTCAGCTGATCGGGATCGCGTTCTGTGGCGCCGTCGATCGGGACCACGTCGGTGGTTGCGGGCTGACGGAACCGTTACTAACAATGTGCTGCATGACTGCACCATCGGACTGGTTGGCCCGAGTGGTCGCCGAGTACGACGCCCAGGGATGGCACCGGACCGGCTCTGCAACCGACGATCGATCTGCTCGTTGGTTGGCTGATCTGGCCCGAGGGACCGGGGCCGTGGTCAGCGTCTCGACGTTCGGTCTCTCGCGCTTGGTGCACCGGCGATCGACCCTCCGATTCGACGGGGCGACCATCCCCGGCGTGCCGCTGTACGACTCGCCCCTCCCTCCGTCGGGTGGCCTACACGGTCGGCTCGGGCTGCCAGGGTCCGGTGCCGACATCACGGTGGTCGAGTCGACCCCCGGGCCGATCCTCGACGACCCGCTCGAGCAGGTCCGTCGAGAGCCCGCCGGACGAGCCGTGGTCGCGATCATGCACGGCGCGACACCGGGTCTGGCGTTGCGGAACGCCCACTCCTTGGACTCCTTCGGCCCGCCGGTCCTCCAGGTGGCCAGCTCGTGGCGTGAGGTGCTGCTCCAGGCGGCGTCCACCCGGGAGCACGCCGCGCTGGTGGTCGCGGCCAGGCGGGCGCCCGCCACGGCGTCGAACGTCGTCGCCACGGTGCGAGGGTCCTCGGAGGGCGGCGGGGAGGTCGTCGTGCTCACCCCGCGCAGCGGTTGGTGGCACTGTGCCGCCGAGCGAGGTGGGGGGATCGCGTGCTGGCTGCAGGTCCTCAAGCTCCTCGCCGCGCATCCCGAGCGACGAGGAGTCCGATTCGTCGCGACGAGCGGCCACGAGCTCGGCTACGCCGGGCTGCAGGCCTACCTGGCGGAGGCGACGCCCGACCCGCGGGCTACCTGGATCCACCTCGGGGCCAACATCGGGGCCTCCGACGGGCGCCTCGGTGTGGTCGCGTCGGACGATGAGCTGTCTCGCCGGGCGCTCGCGCTCCTTGAGGGACCGGGCGGGTTCTCGTCCTCCGAGTTGCGTGCACTCCCCGGAGCGGTCGGAGAGGCGAGCCAGCTCGAACAGGCCGGCCTGCCTTTCGTGTCCTTCGTCGGGAGCAACTCGAGGTTTCACCTCCCGACCGACCGGTTCCCCGACAACGTCGACGTCCCCCGCCTGACCAGTATCTCGGGCGCCCTGGCCGAGCTGGTCCGCGTGCTGGCGCAACAGGGGTGAAACGTGCCCGGGGTGGGGCCGAGGTGTCGGGGATCAAGGCGGGGCGACGATGCGGGGAGGGCGCATGGCGGTGAGGCCACTCGACAGCCGGCTCGACGGCCGACGGGCCGTGGTGACCGGGACCCGAAGTGGGATCGGTCGGGCGTGGGCTCTCCGGCTCATGGCGGAGGGTGCCAGCGTCTGGTGTGTCGACATCCGCGACGAGCTGGCCGAGCAGACGGCGGCCGCCATTGGTGAGGGGGGAGGCCGCGCCCAGGCGATGCACTGCGACGTCGGCGACGAATCCTCGGTGGCCGAGGCGGTCGGAGGGCCGGTGGACACCTGGGGTGCCCTCGACATCGTCGTGGCCAACGCCGGGACGGCAATCCCTAGACTGGTCCACGAGCCGTCGCTCCAGGGCTGGGAGATGGTCCTCAGGGTCAACCCCACCGGGGTGTTCCTCACTTGCAAGCACACCACCCCGCACCTGCTCGAGACGGGGGTGGGTCCATCGTGACCTTCGGCTCGGTCTCGGCGGTGATCATCGGTGCCGGCGGATCGGCCGCCAGCTACAAGGCAGCAAAGGGAGGCATGCTCCAGCTCACCAGACAGCTCGCCGTGGACTACGCCGCGAGCGCGGTGCGGGCGAACGGTGTCTGCCCCGGTGCCGTGCCAACCAACCTCGGCCAGCACATCTGGGAGATGGCCCACACGTGGACCACGGTCGATCCGTCACCCCCCACCAAGATGAAGCGGGCCAGCGATCCGTCCGAGGTCGCCTCGGCGGTCGCCGTCTTGGCCGTTGACGACGCCTCTTTCCTCACCGGTGCCGCCATCATGGTGGACGCTGAACTCACGGTGATCTGATCCCGATGCCCTACGTTCCACCCCCCGACGACCGGCCGTGGGAGACCGTCGATCCCGCCGACCACGGCTGGGACCCCGCGGCCCTGGAGGACCTGGCGACGTTCTGTGCTTCTCAGGCCACCGAGCAGCTGATCGTGGCCTCTCGAGGTCGCCTCATGCTCGAGCGCTGCTGGCAGGGAGCCGAACCCGCCTCGGTTCGCGACGTCGGGTCCGTCCAGAAGGGTGTCACCTCGGTGCTCGTCGGGTCGCTCGTCGATCGTGAGCAGCTTTCCCTCGACGACCCGGTGTCGAGGTGGCTTGGCGAAGGATGGACCCGGACCGACCCGGATCGAGAGCGGGCGATCACGCTCCGCCACCTGGTGACCATGAGCTCGGGCCTCTACGACGACTTCGGCTACGAGGCGAGTCCCGGGACGCTCTGGTACTACAACAACAACGCCTACCACCAGGTTCGAAAGGTGCTCGAAGCGGTCACCGGGAAGAGCACCCAAGCGCTCAGCGAGGAGTTCGTCTTCGGGCCGCTCTCCATGGCGCACTCGACGTGGGTGCCGCGACCGGCCATGGTCGATCCGTCGGGGTGGGTGCTCTGCGGGTTGCAGACCTGCGCCAGGGACCTTGTCCGGTTCGGGCTGATGATCCAGGGACGGGGCCGGAGTGGAGACTCGGTCGTCCTCGATCAGTCCGGATATCTCGACGCCGCCCTTTCGAGCTCCCAGGAGCTCAACCCCTCGTACGGGTACCTCTGGTGGTTGCCCAGCCGGCCCTGGGCGGTCGTGCCCGGTCCCGATCCGGCGGTCGCCCCCGATCCCCGCAAGGCCTTCGGGGGCCGCCGACTGGAGCATCCGATCGCTCCGTCGGCGCCCGATGACGCCAAGGCCGCTCTTGGGATCGGGGGTCAGCGGCTGTACGTGAGTGCCGGCCTCGACCTCGTGTTCGCCAGGATCGGCGGAGCGGTGGACGAGCATCTCGATTTCGACGAGGAGCTGTGGCGACGACTTCGCGCCGCCTCCCCGGACACCGCGACCCCGCCTTGAACCCATCGGCCCAAGTCGTCCAGAAGAGAGGAACTGGCAATACGCTAATATCCGGCGGTCGGTCCTGGCGCCGCAGCGTCGCGAACGGGTCTCGGGGGGACATGGTCGAGAGCACGTGTGTGGTCCGGATCGAGCGCTGCGAGGGGTGGGGAGAGCTCGTCTTGGACCGCCCGTCCCGGGGTAATGCCCTGACCGTCGAGCTGGTCGTCCAACTGCGAGCGGGGCTAGCGGAGCTCGCTGCCGACGATGCGACCGGTGCGATCCTCGTCCGGGGGGAGGGGGGCTGTCTGTGCTCGGGGCTCGACCTGCGCGCGCTGGTCGGGGAGTCTAACGCCTCGAAACGGGCGGCCTTCGGCGCCGAGTGGAGCGAGCTGCACCGCGCTCTTGCCGCCTGCCCGCGGCCGACGATCGCGGTGCTCGAAGGCGCGGCGGTCGCCGCGGGCGCGGCCCTCGCGCTGGCCTGTGACTTCCTGGTGGCGGGCGAGGGCGCTTCGATGCACGTGAGCGAGGTGACCCGCGCCATGACCGCGCCGATGAACATCGCATGGCTGGTGACCAAGTACGGCTCGGCCCGGGCGCTGGACTTCTGCGTGTCGGCCGAGCCCCACGACGGCGCAGACCTCTTCCGGCTCGGGATGGCGGTCGCCGTCGTCGACGACGCGCACGTGCTGGCAGTGGCGCGGGAGATGGCAGAGCGACTGAGCGGGTACAACCGGGGGGCGATGACATCGACCAAGGAGCTGATCCGCGCGGCGAGTAGTGAAGATCTCGAGACCGTGCTGACCCGAATGAGGAATCAGCCGGTCGGACAAACGCCGTCCTGACGCCCACCCCGAGCCCTTGGTCCGGGGTCCTCACGATCCGATCTCGAGGAGCGTGCCGTGCAACTCGAACAGCCAAACAGTGACGAGATCTCTTGCCGATCGATCATCATCACCGGCGCGGCGAGTGGGATCGGCCGGGCCCTCGCGTTGGGGTTCGCCGGAGACGGCGCGTTCGTGCTCGGGGTCGATCGGGATGCAGAACGTCTCGACGAGGTCTCGGCCTCTGGGATCCGAACGTTGGTCGGCGATGTGTGCGAGGAGACGACCCTCCGCTCGGCGGCCGAACTGGCGGTCGAGGCATTCGGTCGGATCGACGTGCTCGTCAACAACGCCGGATTCGGCCGGCCCGGGAGGGTCGAGGACCTGGAGAGCGAGGCGTTCCGCGAGACCATCGCCGTGCACCTGTTCGCCGCGCTCTACGGGATCAAGGCGGTGGCGCCAGCAATGCGGGCGCGGCGTCACGGGCGGATCATCAACGTCCTGTCACGGGCGGCCGAGGCATGCTTCCCGGCGAACAGCGCCTACTCGGCCGCCAAGGCCGCACTCTGGGCGTTGACCCGTTCGGCGGCGGGCGAGCTCGCCGAGGACGGGGTCCTCGTCAACGGGCTCATCCCGGGCATGACGAACACGGCCATCTGGGGGCGCCCCCGTCCCGAGCTCCAGGAGCCCGAGCGGGTCTATCCAACCGCACTCGCACTGGCGACGTTGCCCGAAGACGGTCCGAACGGCCGGGTCTTCTGGGACCTGGCCGAGTACCACCTGTTCGAGCGGACGGTCGGCAAGGACGCGTTCCTGGCTCCGGCCCCCGGCTCGGCGCAGGGCCAGGTGGGCGGGTGACGCCCCGGACCGTGGCGCTCGACGGCGCCCGCCTGCATGTCGAGGTGGACGGGCGGAGCGACGCTCCCGGTCTGCTCTTGTTCTCAGGTGCTCGCTGTACCACCGGGATGTGGGAGTCGGTCCTCCCCGGACTGGTCGAGCGCTTCTTGGTCATCCGCCACGACGTGCGGGGCACTGGAAAGAGCTGGACGGCGGCCGACGCCGAGTTCGGTCTCGACCGGTACGCCGACGACGCCGCGGCGATCCTCGACGACCTTGGGGTGACCAGGGTGGTGGTGTGGGGAATGGCCTTCGGTGCGCGGGTGGCCCTCGCGTTCGCAGCCCGGCACCGGGCACGAGTCCTGGCCCTGGCCCTGTTCGACGCCTCCTTGGAGGCTCCGGACACCGACGCCCAGCGTCGTGGGGCCCAGGCGGCCGCCCAACGGCGGGCCGAGCTCGGCCTCCCCGAGCCCGAGCGCCGGCCGAGCTGGTTCGAACACGAGGACGAGGGGACGCTCAGGAAGTCACTGGCTGCCGCCTACCGGGACCCCGACCACCGGCACTACGCGCAGGGCGTGAACGTGGCGGTCCTGATCGCGACCGGGGACCACGATCCGAATCTCCCGGCGAGCCGCCGCCTGCAAGAGCTGATCCCAGGGGCCGAACTGCAGGTGCTCGAGGCGGTTGGCCACGGCTCGGTGCTGGCCCGCCCCGACCTGTGCCTGGAGGTGTTTCTCGGGTTCGTCGGGCAGCGCGGCACCCCCGGGGTCCCAGGCGGTGGCGCGAAGTGAGCCAGCCGGAGGAGCTCCCGTCCCCACCCATCCCCACCAACGTGATCGTGGTGCTCCTCGACTCGCTCAATCGTCGAATGGTCGGCGCCTACGGCGGAGGGGAGTTCGAGACCCCGAACCTCGACCGTCTCGCCCGTCGGTCCGTCCGGTTCGACCGGCACTACGCGGGCTCCCTCCCGTGCATACCGGCCAGGCACGACATCCTGGTCGGTGCGCTCGACTTCCTCTGGCGGCCCTGGGGGTCCATCGAGGTGTGGGAGCAGTCGATCGTCAGGTCCCTGGTGCTGTCGGGGATCACCACGGCGCTGATCTCGGACCACCCGCACCTCTTCGAGACCGGGGGAGAGAACTTTCACACCGACTTCGGCGCCTGGGACTACGAACGCGGCCATGAGGGCGACCCCTGGCGGTCGCGCCCCGACCCCTCGTGGATCGGGTCCCCGGCGCTGCCGGCGCAGGCCGCGCCGAGACAGGTCCCCTACGACGTGTCGAGGACCTGGTTCCGCACCGAGGAGGACTTCCCCGGGGCCCGGACCATGCGTCGGGCGGCCGAGTGGCTCGAGGGCAACGCCAGGGGCCACGACCGGTTCCTGCTCTTCGTCGACGAGTTCGATCCCCACGAGCCCTTCGACACCCC
>DAHUZM010000028.1 GCA_027306525.1 Acidimicrobiaceae bacterium | reverse complement strand
TCCCGGTGAAGGATTCGGGGAGCGGGAAGACCTCTTCGACGCGCTCGTGGGCGAGCACGCCCGTGCCGGCGGCGACGTCTCCGACGAGCGGCACGTGGCGCACCCGATCGGGCTCGACCGCCTCCTTGGAGGCAGGGTCGTAGCGCACCTTGATCGCCCGGGGCTTCGTGGGGTCGCGCTCGAGGAAGCCCTCCCGCTGGAGCACCGCCAGGTGGGTGTGGACGGTCGCCGACGAGGTGAGTCCCACCGCCTCACCGATCTCGCGTACCGACGGCGGGTAGCCGCGGTCTCGCAGGCAAGCGGCGATGACGTCGAGGATCTCGCGCCGCTTCCCGCTCAGGGTCTCCGCCACCGGGCCTCCCTCCGTGCGGTCGCCCCGCCCGAAGGGGGGCGAACAGGTGTTTGCTGATCGACACTACAGAACCCGTGCTCGAAATACAAACATCTGTTCGAAAAATTCCTTGACACAAACAGATGTTCGTGTTGAGATAGCGATGTGGCGAACAGACGTTCGACGATCGGTGGGCTGGTGCCGGCCCGGCGGGAGCATCCCTGATGGCAATCGCTCCGCTGCCCGATTGGGAGGACCTGGACGCCCTCACTGATACCCGGCCGGCGCTCCGGCTGCTCTCATCCCCCGGCGAGAGCAGCCGGGCGACGGATCCGGGCCTCCGTGCGTCACCGCCGGCGCGTCACGGGACGGCGAGGCGGAACTGGTCCCCGGTGCGTCGAGCCCGTCTCCGCCGGACTGCGCTGGTGGCGCTGCTCCTCGGGCTCTTGGGAGGGCTCGCCGTTCCCGTCGGGGCCCTCGCGGGGACGAGCACCCCACAGCTCGTCGCTGGTGAGATCTACACGGTGCGCCCGGGCGACAGCCTTGCGTCGATCGCCGGGCACCTGGACCCCTCGAGGCCGGGACCGCTCGTGGCCGAGATGGCGGCGCAGACCGGCGCCCACTCCGTCGTGGTCGGCGAGCGCATCGTCCTTCCCTGACCCCTCTCGTCGGCGGGAGGTCGAGGCATGCGAACTAACGTCATGGTGGTGCGCTGTCCGTGGTGTTCGGTCGACGACGACCGCGTCGTGGACTCGCGTCTGGCCGATGAGGGAGCGGCGATCCGGCGGCGCCGGGAATGCCTCAGCTGCGGTCGTCGCTTCACGACCGTCGAACGGGTCGACGAGCTGCCGCTCTGGGTCGTGAAGCGTTCGGGCGATCGCGAACCCTTTGACCGGGGCAAGATCGTGGCCGGCGTTCGGGCTGCCACGAAGAACCGTCCGGTCTCCGAGGACGCGATGGTCGAGCTGGCCCAACGTGTCGAGGACGCGCTGCGCGAGCGCGGCAACGAGCCCACTTCCCAGCAGGTTGGGCTCGCCGTCCTCGAGCAGCTGAAGGCGCTCGACGACGTTGCCTACGTGCGCTTTGCCAGCGTGTACAAGGGATTCGAGGACGTCGGCGACTTCGAGCGCGAGGTCGGCCTCCTCTCGAAGAGGACCGAACCCAAGCAGCGGGGCTGAGCGTGGTCGAGCGGCTCGATTCCGTGCCCGAATCGGCGCTGGCGATCTACGCGCACCCCGACGACGCCGATGTGGCCTGTGCCGGCACGCTCGCACGCTGGTGCAAGGCGGGGAGCGTGGTGCACCTCATCGTGTGCGCCGACGGCGCGAAGGGGACCCCAGACCCCGATGCCGAGCCGGCGGCGATGGCCAGGCTGCGGGCCGAGGAACTGGCCGCCGCAGCCGAGGTGGTCGGGCTTGCCTCGCACCAAAGCCTCGAGATGCAAGACGGGGAGCTGCACAACACCGCCGAGCTCCGTTCGGAGCTGGTGGCCTGGATTCGTCGGTTACGACCCGAGGTCGTGCTCGGCCACGATCCGACGGCCGTCTTCTTCGCGCAGCACTACTTCAACCATCACGACCATCGAGAGCTCGGTTGGGCGCTCCTCGACGCACTTTCGCCGGCCGCCGCGCTCCCGCACTACTTCCCCGAACGGGGGCCCGCCCACCAGGTGCAGGTGGCGTATCTCTCGGGGACGCTCGATCCCGATGTCTTCGTCGACGTGAGCGAGACGATCGACGTGAAGGTGGCGGCCGTCGGCTGCCACCGCAGCCAGCTGCCCGACGCCAGTTGGGCCGACGACGTCGTGCGAGGCCGGGCCGCCGAGGAAGGTGCGAGGGCCGGGGTCGCGTACGCCGAGGGGTTCCGCCGACTCTTCGTCGGTCCCTAGGGGTGGCCGTCGTGGACCGCTCGATGGAGCTCGTCCCGGCCGTCCTCCACGTCGACATGGACGCGTTCTTCGCGTCGGTCGAGCTGCTTGATCACCCCGAGCTGGCCGGCAAGCCCCTCATCGTCGGAGGCACCGGGGGTCGTGGGGTCGTCGCATCGTGCACCTATGAGGCCCGCCGGTTCGGGGTCCGCTCGGCGATGCCGATGTTCCGGGCGCGTGAGCTGTGCCCGAACGCCGTTGTCGTCGACGGCCGTCACGCCCGCTATGGCGAGGTCAGCGCCCAGCTGCGCGAGCTGTTCGTGTCGGTGACCCCGGTCGTCGAGCCCATCGGCCTCGACGAGGCGTTCTTGGACGTGACCGGTGCGAGACGGCTGCTCGGTTCACCCCTCGAAATCGCCCGGGCGCTGCGCGAACGCATCGCGACCGAGCTCTCGCTTCGGTGCAGTGTCGGGGTGGGGCGTTCGAAGCTCATCGCGAAGCTCGCCTCTGAGGCCGCCAAGCCGAGGGTGACGCGGGAGGTGGTCGCCGCTGGCCCGGGGATCCGGGTGGTGCTCCCCGAAGAGGAGCTCGCCTTCTTGCACGCCCTGCCGATCGAGGCCCTGTGGGGGGTGGGGCCCGCCACGGCCCGGAGGCTTCACGGGCTCGGGGTGCAGAGCGTGGGCGACATCGCGCGGGTGGGCGACGCGGTGCTCGTCCGCCAGCTCGGCCGCGCCCACGGCGCCCATCTGGCTGACCTCGCGAGGGGGCACGACCCGAGCCCGGTGGTGGCCGGGCGCGAGGCCAAGTCCATCGGCCACGAGCAGACCTTCGCCAGGGACATCACCGAGGTCGACAAGCTCTTTGCCAAGGTGGTCGCGATGTCCGACGCGGTCGCCGAGGCGCTCGCCCGGGAGGGCCTCGCGGGCCGCACGGTGACGCTCAAGATCCGCTTCGGGGACTTCACGACCCTCACCCGTTCACACACCTTGGACATCGCGATCGATGCCGGTGCGGCGATCGCTGCGGTCGCCGAGGCGCTGCTCGAAGCCGTCGACCTCGTCGCGGGAGTGCGGCTGCTCGGCGTGAGCGTGTCGGCGCTCGGGCCCCGGGACACGGCGCGCCAGCTGGCGTTCGCGTTCGACGACGCCGAGGACGCCGAGCGTGGGGCGACGCTGCAGGCATCCTGGCAGGAGGTCGCCCGAGCACTCGCGGCGATCAGGACGCGCTTTGGGAAGCGGGCGGTCGGGCCGGTCTCGACGCTCGAGGTGCGAGCGGACCCCCCGGAATGGTGGGGTCCCTCAGCGGGTGATTAGTTGACGGTGACGAGGGTGCCGATCGGCGTGTAGGGGTACACCACCGCCGCATTGGCAGGGGGCATCTCGACGCAGCCGAGGCTCTGGGGCCACCCATAGGTGGCACGGACGAAGCCGTGCAGGGCGTCACCGCCGTTGAAGTAGCTGACCCACGGCACACCGGGGTCGCTGTAATGCGAGCCGTCGGGATTGGTGCCCGACATCGTCGTCGACACGTAGCGCAGGTACACCGGGTAGGTGCCCGGGGCGGTCGGCGACGCAGCGATGCCGGTGTTGGCCACGGTCTGGTACACGACGGACCCCGACTGGTACACGGTCACGGACTCGGGCTGGGTCTGCGAGACGTACACGTAGCGATAGGGATTGGCGTCCCCGCGTCCGGCCGCCGCATCGTTCAAGAGGGCGGCCCATACCGTGGGGCCGGCGACGCCGTCGGTCTTCAGGCCGTTCTGGTCCTCGAAGTCCATGATGGCGCCCTTGGTGATGACGTTCATCTGACCTGGGGTCCACAGCGAGGTGAGAGAGGCGGGCTGATTCGCCCAGCGCCAAGCGAACGTGCCCTGCTGCACGTCGGCCTCCTGGCTGAGCGAGGTCAACGGCGCGGCCGGTGTGAAGCTGAGGGGCAGATAGCCAAGCTCTGCCAAGAGCTGCTGGAGGCGTAGCACCGAGCCCGTTTGGACGCTGAAGGGGACGGTGGTCGAGCTCGCGAGCCGCACGCCACCAGCACTCACCATGCCGTCCGATCCACCTGGGATCACGACCGACTCCGTCGTGTCGGGGACGAGCGGCGCCGAGGGGACGAACTCCACCTCGCTCGGCGAGACGAGCGACCACTCTCCGGGCACCTGGGGGGTGAGCGTCGGCATCGGGCTGTGCGTTGCGATGGGCGAGCTGAACGACACCGTGATGGTGGTTGCCGAGGGCACCTGGCCCGTGCTCGGCGTGGTGGCGATCACGTCGAAGGGCAGCGACTGCTTGGGGCCGGCGGGCCCAGCGACCGGCGAGTTGTGCCCCGCCACCCACACGACGCCGGTCGCGCCGCCACCGACGACCACCAGCGCTGCTGCCACGGCGAGGACCGCCGGCCAACGGCGGGCCGGGTTCTTTCGGTGCGCGGGCTGACGTTGCATGGCAGAGGGCATCGTACCCCGTGCCGCCCGATCTCAATGCTCACCCTTGGGGCCCCACCCGCAGACTTCATGGCCCTGAGCAGGGCGGCTCACCCAAGCGCGAAGACCTCAGCCGACGGCGGCAAGGACCGCCCTTTCGACCGAGCGGATTCGCTCGGGGTCGGTCACCTTCTCCCCGTTCGCAGTACGGACATAGAAGGCGTCGACGACCTCCTGGCCGAAGGTCGACATCCGGGCCGAGACCACGTCGAGCTCGGCGTCGAAGAGGGCCTGGGTCACCCGATGGAGCAGACCGATCTCATCGGGCGCCCGCACCTCGAGGACGGTCGAGGAGGCGGAGGCTTCGTTGTCGGTGAGCACGTGGGGGCTGATGGTGCGGGCGGACCACGCCCGGCGCTCACCGGCGTAGGCCCTCGCCCGGGCGGCGAGCCGCTCCTCAAGGACGAGGCGGTCGTCGAGGACCGCCTCGAGGTCCTCGCGCAGGCGCGCCGAGTCGGGCCACGACCCGCGGGGGACCTCGACCGTGAAGACCTCGACGGCGACGCCCTCGGCGCTCGTGGCGTCCGCGCTGCGGACGTCGAGGCCGTGCAGCGCCAGCACGCCGGCGACCGAAGCGAGCAGACCGGGACGGTCCGCCGCCGCGACCGTCACCCGCGGCGGATCCAAGACGACGGCGGCTCGTCCGCCCCCGCTGACCTCGGCCACCAAATGGGCGTGGCCCTCGGCGAGCCGCCCCTCGGCCCGGGGGAGTGGCCCGCCCTCGAGATAGGCGCGCGTCCGGTCGACGAGCTCGCCGACCAGCCCGGCCTTCCATGGCCCCCAGGCGGAGGACCCCGTGGCGAGCCCGTCCGCCTCGGCCAGTGCCCCAAGGAGCTCGAGCGTGCGAGGGTCGCCCACCGCGTGGGCGACCCGTTCGATGGTCACCGGGTCGTCGAGGTCCCGCCTCGTCGCCACGTCGGGGAGCAGGAGGTGGTGGCGCACCATGGCGACGAGCACGTCGATGTCGCGATCGGAGAACCCCATCCGCGAACCGATGCGTTCGACGAGTCCGATGCCGACCTCCGTGTGATCGCCCGGGTGCCCCTTGCCGATGTCGTGAAGGAGCGCCCCCACCACGAGCAGGTCCGGTCGATCGACGCCCCCGGCGAGCGCTGCCGCATCGGCGGCCGCCTCGAGCAGGTGCCGGTCGACCGTGAAGCGGTGGTAGGCGTTGCGTTGGGGTCGCGATCGCACGGGCGCCCACTCGGGCAACAGCCTCGTGATGAGGTCTTCTTGGTCCAGGGACTCGAGGGCGGCGATGGCAGCACGACCGACGAGAAGGAGGCGCACGAGCGCCTCGCGCGTCTCGATCGGCCAGGGGTCGGGGGCGGGCGGCATGCGGTCGGCCAGCCGACGAAGCGCTGATTTCGCGATCGGCAGGTCACGCTCGGCAGCCGCGGCCGCGAGGCGGAACGCGAGCGACGAGTCGGTGGCGAGGGCGGCATCGTCCCCGAGCGCGATCTGTTGGCCGACGATCTCGATGCCCGGCTCGACCTCGATCGGGGGTCGCTGGGGCGTCGGCCGGTTGCGCCGCCGGCCGAACCGCTGCTCGCGCACGGGTTGCCATGAGGGCTGCCTGCGCCAGGCGTCATCGACAGCCCACGCGATCGAGCGGCCTATGCGGGAGACCGCGGCCATGAGCTCGTCGGCGTCCTGATAGTGCAGGACGGCCGCCACGTGGTCCTGCTCTTGGAGGAGCAGCCTGTCGAGCGCCCGCCCGGCCCGACGATGCAGCTCCACCCGGATCGCCGTGAGCAGGGCCGCCGCAGGTTCGATGGAGGGGATGTCGACGTAGTCGCCGAGCTTCGGAGCGTACGCGGCGAGTGCTCGAAGCACGCTGGCGTCGCGGAGCCCGCCGTATGCCTCCTTCAGGTCGGGTTCGAGAAGGAAGGCGAGCTCGCCTTGGATCCGGTGACGTTCGGCCATCTGCTCGGAGAGTGTCGGTAACCATTTGTCGCCGAGCGTCGTGCGCCACAGCGAGACCGCCTCGGTGATGAGGGGTCCGGCGACCCTGGGCTCGCCCCAGACGAGGCGGGCGTCGAGGAGCCCGAGCGCCACCCGAAGGTCACCCTCGGCCGCCGCAAGGACCTCAGTCGGGCGCCGGACGCTGTGGTCGAGGTGGACGCCCTCGTCCCATACCGGGTACCAGATCGCATCGGCCACCGCGCCGACGTTGCGGTGGCCGTCGTGCACGAGGACGACGTCGAGGTCGCTGTAGGGACACAGCTCGCCTCGGCCGTACCCGCCGACCGCGAGAAGAGCGAGCGACCGGGGGTTTCCCTCGGTCGCCCTGTTCGCCAGGCCTGCGAGCCATTCGTCAGCCTGTTGGGCATAAGCTCGGCAAAAGGCCGTTCCGCCCAGGTCAGAACGTTCGATGAGTCTTTGGCGACGTTCCCGCAGGGACACCTCGGCCATGGCGGGAACGTAGCAGCGGCGTAGAGGAGGCCGGTGTGTCCAACAAGCCAGTGAAGGCCAAGGGGTCCGGGCTTCGCCTATTCGACAGCATGCTCGTGGTCGCCGCGGGGGTCGTCGCCGTCGTCATCGGCTTCGCGGTCTTGCACTTCATCGCGGGTGCCCTTTGGGAGCTCATCAAGATCGTCGTGATCCTCGCGATCATCGGTGGCCTGGTCTGGGCGCTCGGTCGACGGCGTCGCTAGGGGGCAACTCGCCAGTTCTCGATCTCGTCTGCCGGCAGCCGACCCAGGCGGTACGAACCGAAGCGGGGCAGGAAGTAGCGCTCCAGGTCCCGTCGGTAGGTCTCCTGGGTCGTCGTTGACAGGCGCCGCGCCAGCGAGAGGAACTCCTCCGCCCAGGAGGCGAGAGCCGCCTCGGCTCCCCGCGGATCGATACACCGCCCGCGCTCCATCTCCACCTGGACCTCGCGCAGGAATCGCTCGGCATCTGCCTTGCAGGTGAACGTCTCGCTTCGTTGCTGTCCCAGCGGGTCGCGATGGCGGGCGCTGTAGCGACCGCTTCGCTTCTCGATGAAGCCCATCGCCTGGCCTCCGGCTCGGGGCTCCCTGGGAGCGCTGTGGGAGCGGTGTGGGAGCGGACCAGGGACTACGTGGAAGCACGCAGACACACAGGGGCCGCACCCGGTCGAACGCACTTCTGCTGCTCTGAGCAGGCATGTTACCTGCTCACCTCCTCGAGGCGGCGGGCGGAATCGAACCGCCGTACGGGGCTTTGCAGGCCCCTGCCTAAACCACTCGGCCACGCCGCCGGAGGTGACGAGCCTACCGGAGGCCGGTTTTGCCGCAGGCCTTCAATGCCCGTCCCGGAGGTCGGTGAGATGACGCATCACCCGTCTCTGAGCATTGAGATGCGGCAACCGGCTGGGCTGACAGCCGCCTGAAGGGGCGTGCCCGACCTCCTACAGTCAGCCCAATGGCGATCGAGCTCGTTGCCCTCTGCACCATCGACATCACCCTGCGCGATCCGATCGTGGTGGGCGAGGGACCGTCGGGATCACGGCTGATCTACGAGGTAGTGAGCGCCGAGCTCGTCGGCGAGCGTCTCCGCGCCACGTCCCACGGTCAGGCTTCGGGCGACTGGGTCACGGTCACGGGAACCGTCGCCACGCTCGATGTCCGTGCCACATTCGTGACCGCCGACGGGGCGATCATCCTCGTGCAATACCGAGGCAGGATCAACCT